>DASVWT010000030.1:0-10671 GCA_036393055.1 Steroidobacteraceae bacterium | reverse complement strand
TTGCCGCCGGCGCGCACGCAGCGCTGGCTGGAGGTGGCGCGCACGTAATCGCGCCGCTCCTTGCCGAGGAAGACATCCTTGAACTGCACCATCCCGGCATTGGTGAAGAGCAGCGTCGGGTCGTTGCCGGGCACGAGCGGGCTCGAGGGCACGATCGTGTGCCCGCGCTCGCGGAAAAATTCCAGGAAGGCGCG
Organism: Steroidobacteraceae bacterium; assembly: GCA_036393055.1. Classification (GTDB taxonomy): domain Bacteria; phylum Pseudomonadota; class Gammaproteobacteria; order Steroidobacterales; family Steroidobacteraceae; genus 13-2-20CM-66-19. The sequence goes on along the minus strand of DASVWT010000030.1, from coordinate 10,477 downwards.
GCGTGCATCCGCCGCACTCAGGTAAGGAGGCTGCTTCAATTTCTTCAGTCCGGTTCGAGGTCGGCGCCAGTGGCCGCCCGGATATGATCCGATGAAAAGCCCCGATACTGCAAAAATCGCGCTTGCCGGGCTTTCTCCGCCCAGGAATCGGGCGGCGCCGCCCCGAATTTGCGCCGGCGGACGGCGCCGGCCACGGCCCGCCAGTCCGGGCCGGACGCGATCGCCGCGTCGATCAATTCCCGAGAAGCCCCAAGGGAGCCGAGATCCGCCGCGATCCGCAGCGGCCCCTGGCCCCGCTCCGCCCGGGAGGCGACGTAGCGCTCCGCATAGCGGGCATCATCGAGGAGGTGTTCCTCGAGAAGCTCCGCGATCAAAGCGGCCGTGGCCTGACCGTCGGCACCGGACGCCTGCAGCTTCGCGCCCAGCTCACAGGTGAGCCAGTCGCGCCGTGCGAGCAGGGTCAGGGCGGCGGCGCGAAGGGCCTGCCCATCGCCACCCAGAGCCGGCTTCCTCGCCACGGCGATCTTACCGGCGCGCGTGGCGCCCCCTCACGGGCGGGCGGCGCCTCTGGCGAACCTGGTTAGACCCTGCGCGCGGCGCATCAAGCGCTATTGGCGGCTTCGCCGCCACCGTTGCGCTGCTGCTTGCTGGGCAGGAGCCTGGCGCGGACCTGCTCCTCGATCTCCTTCGCTACCTCGCGGTTGCTCTGCAGGTAATTGCGCGTGTTGTCCTTGCCCTGGCCGATGCGGTTGCCTTTGTAGGCATACCAGGCACCGGACTTCTCGATGATGCCCTGTGCGGCGCCGAGCTCGATGATCTCACCCTCGCGGGAGATGCCCAGGCCGTACATGATCTCGAATTCCGCCTCGCGGAAGGGCGGCGCCACCTTGTTCTTCACCACCTTGACGCGGGTCATGTTGCCGACCACCTCATCGCCGTTCTTGATGGCGCCGATGCGGCGGATGTCGAGGCGCACGGAGGAGTAGAACTTCAGCGCGTTGCCGCCGGTGGTAGTCTCCGGGTTGCCGAACATGACGCCGATCTTCATGCGGATCTGGTTGATGAAGATGACGATGGTGTTGGAGCGCTTGATGTTGCCGGTGAGCTTGCGCAGCGCCTGCGACATCAGGCGCGCATGCAGGCCGACCTGCATCTCCCCCATCTCGCCCTCGATCTCCGCCTTCGGCGTGAGCGCCGCGACCGAGTCGATCACGACGATGTCCACCGCATTGGAGCGCACCAGCATGTCGGTGATCTCGAGCGCCTGCTCGCCGGTGTCGGGCTGGGAGACCAGCAGATCGCCGATGTTGACGCCGAGCTTCTCGGCATATGAGGGGTCGAGCGCGTGCTCCGCATCGACAAAGGCCGCCGTCCCGCCGCTGCGCTGCACCTCCGCGATGACCTGCAGGGTGAGCGTGGTCTTGCCCGAGGATTCCGGCCCGAAGATCTCGACGACCCGACCGCGCGGCAGGCCTCCAATGCCTAGAGCGATATCCAGGCCGAGCGAGCCGGTGGAAACGGACTCGACATCGAAGCTCGAAGCGGCATCGCCGAGGCGCATCACCGAGCCTTTGCCGAACTGCTTCTCGATCTGGCCCAATGCGGCGGCGAGGGCCTTCTTGCGGTTCTCTTCCATCGTTCGATCCACCCCGGGGTTTAAAATCAAATTATCCCACAAAGCGGCGGCGGCAGAAGCGTGTCAATCAGGGTGTTTTGCTGTTATTTGCTGAATATCGACCGGCACACAGTGGATATGCTTCGATAACACTGTACAGCGCGCCCTCGGGAAGCGTACGGCTCTCGATGAGCGCGAGTTCCGCGAAGCGCCACACCACAGGATGCATCTTGGTCAAAGGACTTGGACGCGAGACTTTGCGCGCGACTGTCACATGCGGACGGAAGGGCTTGAGATCGGGAGCAAATCCGCTCGCGGCGAGCAGCGCCTGCAGGCCGCGGGCGAGCGCGACCGTCCGCGCGGGGGCAGTCGCAGGCAAGGCGCAAAGCAGCTGCGCCGCTCGCCAGTACTCCAGGTGATCGAACGTCAGCTCGATAGGGCTTCCCGGTGCGTCCTCACCTGCCAGGGCGGATCGCAGAGTCTGCGCTGCCCCTCGTGCTAGCCCGGCGAGCGGCTGCAGCTTGCGCTCCGGCACGGAGCCGAGAAAGGCCAGGGTGACGTGCAGGCTCTCTGCCGGCACCGGCCGCCCACCGCAGCCGGCGTCGGACCCCGGGCGTGCTCGCAAGACATCGCGGGTCGCCTCGGCCATTGCGCGACGCATGGCCTGATCCGGCCACAGCGCGAAAAAGAGCCGCCGGGTAGGCTCTCGCGGCGCGTCCCCCGCCCGCGCCGTACGCGGCCCCTCAACAGGTGCCACGGCCTGCCCGCAGGACTCGCAACGCGAGCCGCAGGGCGTGCTCCACCGACTGGCGACGCACCTGATCCCTGTCGCCGGTGAAACGCCGCAGCTCGCATGCCGCAGCCTGCCCCCGCGCCTGCGGGGTGGCGATGCCGAACCAGACGGTGCCGACGGGCTTCTCCGCCGTGCCGCCATCCGGCCCCGCGATGCCGCTCACCGCGATCGCCATCTCGACACCCGCTGCCCGCAGCGCGCCGTTGGCCATCTCACGCACCGTCGCCTCACTGACCGCTCCGAAGTCGGCGAGCGTCCGCGCGGACACGCCTACATCGCGCATTTTCGCAGTGTTGGAATAGGTCACGTACCCGGAGTCGACCCATTGGGAGCTGCCCGGGACGTCCGTCAGCGCTTTCGCGATCCACCCGGCCGTGCAGGATTCCGCGGTGACGACACGCCAGCCGGCGCCCAGAAGCTCGCGGCCGACCGTCTCGGCGAGAGCGTAGAGCTGGGCATCGGTGACGGCGGCGGGCTGATCCGACATGGCCTCGAGTCTACAACGGCCCGCGAGCAGCGGCCGGGACAAGGCGGATAGTCGCTTAAGCCTCTCGTTCGGCGTAGGCTACGCCCATGCTCCCGCGCAGCCCGGGTTGGCACCTCCTGCTCCTGCTGGCGCTCTCCTTGCCAGCGGCGCGTGCCACCGAGCGCTGCACCTTACGGACCTACACCCTTCCCATCACGATGGAGGGTACCAAGGCGCTGGTTTCCGCCAGGATCAACGGCGCCGAGGCACGGTTCATCGTGGATACCGGCGCCTTTTTTCAGATGATGTCGCCAGCGGTCGCGGCGCAATACAAGTTGGACCTGGAGCCTGCTCCCTTCGGATTCACCATTGGCGGCATCGGCGGGTCGGTCCATCCGCAGATCGCCACGGTGAAGGACTTCACGCTGGGCAATGTACCCTTCCACGATGTGCAGTTCCTGGTCGGCGGCAACGACCGCTTACCGGGTGTCGCCGGCTTCCTGGGAGAGAACCTGTTCAGCACTTCGGACCTGGAGCTGGACCTCGCGAACGGAGTGCTGCGGCTGGTAAAGCCTGAGCACTGTAGCGGGCAGGAGCTCGCCTACTGGGCGAAGGATCAGCCCGTGGCCGTCGTCGACTTGCGCTGGAGGACCGAGACGCAATCGAAGCTGATCGGCGAAGCCCGGTTGAACGGCCACACCATTCGCGTTCTGTTCGATACCGGCGCGTCGCGGTCGGTCCTCTCCTGGCGGGCCGCCCGGCGCGCGGGGATCTCGGAGAGCAGCCCGGGCGTGGTGCGCCTCGGGATGATCTCCGGTATTGGCCCGGAGCCGGTCGCGCTTTGGACCGTCCCGGTCGACGTGTTCGAGATCGGCGGGGAGAAAATAGAGCACACGCGAATGGCCGTGGCGGACATCGATCTGCCGCCGCGGCTCGATGCGGACATGCTGCTCGGCGCCGACTTCTTCCTCGCACACCACGTCTACGTCTCCAACAGCCAGGACAAGCTCTACTTCACCTACAACGGCGGCCCGGTTTTCAATCTGAGCGTCCCCAAGGCCGGGCAGTCCGCGCCCGACTCTCTCGATGCCGCAGGCCTCATGCGGCGCGGCATGGGCTATGCATCCCGGCAGGAATTCCCGCTCGCGCTCGCAGACCTGACACGCGCCTGCGATCTTGCGCCGAAAGATGAGCAGTGCCGCTATCAGCGGGGCCTCGCCTACTGGCGCAGCGGCCAGCCGGCGCCCGCGCTGGCCGATCTCGACATGGCCATAACGCTCGACCCGGGCGATTTCCAGGCGCACCTGGCACGGGCGCAACTCGAGATTCGCCAGCGGCCCTCTGCGGTGGAGGATGATCTCGATGCCGTGGACCGCCTTGCGCCGCCGGAAGCCAGCCAGCGGCTCGCGGTGGGCCAGCTCTACGACCGCATCGGCGAGTACGCCGGGGCCATCCACCAGTACGATCTCTGGATCGACTACCATGCCGACGACGTCAGCCTGCCATTCGCACTCGCCGCTCGCTGCGGGTCCGAAGCCATGGCCAATGTCGACGTCGACCGGGGCCTCGATGACTGCAATCGGGCGCTCCGCACGATGCCGAAGGCCGCTCCGATCCGGACATCCGCGATCACGATGAGCGATCGCGGCCTCATCTATCTGCGCCTGGGGAAGATCGACGATGCTCTTGCGGATTTCTCCGCCGCATTGAGGCAGCAACCCCGCCTGCCCCTAGCCCTATACGGGCGCGGTCTCGCTGAGGAGGAGAAAGGACTCAAAACCCAGGGCCAGGCGGACCTCGGCACGGCGGCGGCCCTGCGGCCCGGCCTCCCCAAGCGCCTCGCGGGCTTTGGCCTGGCCCGCTGACCGCCCGAGCCGCTAGGATCACAGCGCATGGTAAAATTCCCCGATGTTGAGTGATTCCGATCGCCGCTTACGCGCCGAACGCCGGCGTCGAACGGCGACTCTGAGCCGTGCCACACTCGGCGGCATTGAGCCCGATCCGGTCCCTGTTTCAGGACCGGACGCGGTGTCGCTCGTCGAGCGCTTGACACGCGAGAGCTGGGCTGCAGCGGGCCGGAGTCTCCCACAGTATTCGCGCGGCCAGATCCCGGTCTCATTCGTGCCGCGCCGGCCCAAATGATCGAGCTACCGGATGACTTCCGAGACCTGCTCATCGAGCTGTCGGACGCAGGTGCTGAATTCGTGCTGATAGGTGGTCACGCGGTCGCGTTTCATGGACATCCGCGTGCAACGAAAGACATGGATGTCTTGATCCGCGCGAACTCATCCAATGCGGAACGGGTCTACCGAGCACTTGCGGCTTTCGGAGCGCCGCTGCAGAACTTCGATATTCAGGCGAAGGACTTCGCGACCTATAGCGGCATGCTGCAGATCGGGCTGCCGCCACGCCGCGTCGACATCCTCAATCGCGCCGACGGGATCAGTTTCGACGAGGCCGTCGCCGAGGGCAGCGCGTTCACCCTGGAGGGTCGGCGAATTCCCGTAATAGGGCGAGCGGCGCTCATCAAGAATAAGCAGGCAGCAGGAAGGGCGCAGGACACCGCCGACGTGCAGGTCCTCGCTGCGCAAACACTGCCGGGACAAAAAACCGGCGGGAATGCGTAAGCGGCTCCATTGCCGCTCGGCTTAACAGAACCGCCCCACCATGCAACTGGGTCGCCGCGGCCATCTGCGAGCGCCTGGCAGGCTTTGGCCTAGCCCACTGACCTCCCGAGCCACTAGGATCGCGGCCCCATGAACGATTCGCAGCACACCCCCTCGATGCAGCAGTACCTGCGCATCAAGAGCAGGCATCCGGATGCACTCCTTTTTTACCGGATGGGGGACTTCTACGAGCTCTTTTTCGAGGACGCCCGGCGCGCGGCGGCGCTCCTCGACATCACGTTGACTACACGGGGCCAGTCCGCCGGGCAGCCGATCCCGATGGCGGGCGTGCCGTTCCACGCCGTCGAGGGCTACCTTGCGAGGCTGGTTCGCAAGGGCGAGAGCGTCGCGATCTGCGAGCAGATGGGCGATCCGGCCAAATCGAAGGGGCCGGTCGAGCGGGAAGTGGTGCGAATCGTCACCCCGGGTACCGTGACCGACGATGCCCTGCTCGAAGAGCGTAAAGAGACGCTGGTCGCCGCGGCGGCGCGCGACGGCGAGCGGTTCGGTCTTGCATGGCTCGACCTCGCGGCGGGCCGCTTCACGGTGCTGGAGTCGATCGGCCCGGGCGCCCTCGCAGCGGAAATCGAGCGCCTGAAGCCGGCGGAGCTGCTGATTCCGGAAGGCGCATCGGAGGAAGACGTGAAGCGCAACGGCACGACGGTGCGCAGCCGGCCGCCGTGGAATTTCGAGCTGGCGAGCGCCTCGCGGCTGCTCACGGATCAGCTCGGCACGCTCGACCTCAAGGGATTCGGCGCCGACGAGTTGCCGCTCGCCATCTGTGCCGCGGGCGCGCTCCTGCAGTACGTGCGCGACACGCAAAAAACGGCACTGCCGCATATCCGCGGCTTGAGCGTCGAAGAGCGCACCGATGCGCTCATCATCGACGCGGCGACGCGCCGCAACCTCGAGCTCGATGCCAGCCTGACCGGGCGAGAGGATGCCACGCTCTTCGCCGTGTTGGACCAATGCGTCACTGCCATGGGCTCTCGCCAGCTCCGCCGCTGGCTCAACCGCCCGCTCACCAGCCATGAATCGCTCCGTGCCCGTTATCAGGCGGTGGGCGCTCTCATCGACGCCCGCCGCTTCGAGGCGTTACGCGAGCACCTGCGCAGCGTTGGTGATGTGGAGCGCATCCTGGCGCGGGTGGCGCTGCGCTCGGCTCGTCCGCGGGACTTGATCCAGCTGCGCTCCTCGCTCGCCGCAGTGCCCGCCTTGAAATCGGCGCTGTGTCAGATAGATTCCCCGCTGATCGCCGAGCTTGCCGGCCGCATCGGCGAGCACGACGAGATCGTCGATCTCCTCGGCCGGGCAATCACAGAGGAGCCTTCCACGTTCCTGCGGGACGGCGATGTCATTGCGGTGGGCTACGACGCGGAGCTCGACGACCTGCGCAAGATCGCGACTCACACCGACGAATTCCTCCTCGAGCTGGAGCAGCGCGAGCGCGAGCGCTCCGGCATCGCGGGACTGAAGCTCGGCTACAACCGCGTGCAGGGATTCTTCATCGAGATCTCGCGCAAGGATGCCGAGCGTGCTCCGAAGGATTACGTCCGCCGGCAAACCGTCAAATCCGCGGAACGCTTCATCACCGCGGAGCTGAAAAGCTTCGAGGACCGTGTGCTCGGGGCCCGCGAGCGCGCGCTCGCGCGCGAAAAAGACCTTTACGAGGCCATCCTGACACGGCTCACCGACTCTCTCGCACCGTTGCAGGCCACCGCGGCCGCGCTCGCGGAGCTCGATGCGCTCTCGGCTCTCGCGGAGCGGGCATGCACTCTGCAGTGGACTGCGCCGCAGCTGGTGGCGGATGCGCTGCTCGATATCACCGGCGGCCGCCATCCGGTCGTCGAGCGCTTCGCCTCGGCTCCGTTCGTGCCGAACGATCTGAAGCTCGACGCCTCCCGGCGCATGCTCATCATCACTGGCCCCAACATGGGTGGCAAGTCCACCTACATGCGCCAGGTGGCGCTCATCACCATCCTGGCGCACCTTGGCAGCTACGTCCCGGCCGATCGCGCGATCATCGGTCCCGTCGATCGCATCTTCACCCGCATAGGCGCGGCCGACGACCTTGCGGGGGGCCGCTCCACCTTCATGGTAGAAATGACGGAAGCCGCCAACATCCTGCACAACGCCAGCGACCGCAGCCTCATCCTGATGGATGAGATCGGGCGCGGCACCAGCACGTTCGACGGGCTATCGCTGGCGTGGGCGATGGCGCATCACATGGCCACGCGAATCAGATCGTTCACGCTGTTTGCCACGCATTATTTCGAGCTGACCAGCCTGGCGAGCGAAGTGGAAGGCTGCGCGAACGTACATCTGGACGCCACCGAGCACGGCGACGGCATCGTCTTCCTCCATGCAGTCAAAGAGGGGCCGGCGAGCCGTAGCTACGGACTGCAGGTGGCGCAGCTTGCAGGCGTCCCGCGTGATGTCATCGGCCAGGCGAGGCGCTATCTCGAGGCGCTGGAGTCGCAGCGTGACCGTCCGGACAGCGCGGATTGCAATCGGCGCGACGACAAGCGCGCACAAAAGGAGCTGCCGCTGTTCGCCGTCGCCGAGCCTGCTTCGACACCCCCCGACCCAGTGCGCGAGGCACTCTCCGCGCTCGATCCCGACGAGATGACCCCCAAGGCTGCGCTCGAAGCGATGTATAGGCTGAAACGGTTGCTCGACCGAGATTCCTGAAATGAGCCCAGTTGGGGGTCCGATCTCACAGATAGCGCCGTGACTGGGCTACGGCCCTTGGTTCGCTGTATGCTTCGGTAGACGGCGATCGCCGCAGGTTGGCGGATGTTTACACATGTCGAGCTTTTCGCCACGTCTGGACGTACTGCCTGAGGCGCAGCGTCGGCTTTGGGAGGAGCTGTCCGCCGTACCCAAAGAGTTCGTGCTCTATGGCGGAACCGCGCTTGCATTGCATCTCGGCCATCGCAAGTCGGTCGATTTTGACTTCTTTGGCAGCCGTGCTATTGACGTTCCTTCTCTTGAAACCGAAATTCCCTTCTTGGCAGGCGCGAGAATCATTCAGCGTGAAATGAACACACTCTCTGCCATTGTGGATCGGGGCGCGTCCGTAAAGGTGTCGTTCTTCGGGGTACCAAAGCTGCCGCGTCTGGCTCCGCCCCTAGCCGCCAAGGACAACGATCTAAAGGTCGCGTCACTTCTTGACCTGGCAGGCACCAAGGCATCCGTTCTCCAGGTACGGGCTGAAGCCAAGGACTACATTGATATGGACGCACTTATCCGGATCGGTGGAGTCAGCTTACCGTTTGCACTGGCTGCGGCGGAGAAATTGTATGGAAGCTCTTTCAACCCGGAAATTACCCTCAAAGCGTTGTCCTACTTCGACGATGGGAATCTGCGCGAGCTGCCGACAGACATGAAGCTTCGCCTTGCGGAGGCCGTAACCAAAGTGGATGTCGACCATCTACCGAACGTACAGGACTTCAAGCCACGCACAGCGCGCGACCGAGGGCTCGGCCTGTGAGACCCATTCCGATTACACATCAAACAGCAGAAATAGCACGACGAGTCATCTGGTTCGAGGAACCGGAGAAAGCGCTTGCAGACCCGATCAGATTCATGGCTTATGCGATGACTTACGCGCACCATACGGATATGCGAGTGATTCGACAGTTTGTTTCCGATGATGAAATTCGGGAGGCCCTCGATGCCGCGCCGCCGGGGATAATTGACCCACGCTCATGGGCTTATTGGAACCTCAAAATGGGTCGATTCCCACCAGCACCCCAGCGCAAAAGAACATTCGACCGCAGCCCTACAGCTCCCGCGTCCTCCAGGATGTCGCTCGAAGAACGCCGGCACGCCGCCGTGGAAACGTGGCGAAAACTCCGCGAACAGATCCCACCGACTGATATGGAAGGGATGCGCCACCGCGCCGTCCAAGATTGGCTGGCGAAGTACCGGCCGAGCAAGAAGCAGTAGGATGACCCGTCCAATTATGGGATTTCCGCCCGTTATCATGTTGGCATAATGCAGTGCCGCTGGCTCGCCGAGCCATATCGTCACCTCAGTGAGAACCGCGCGTCCCTGAAAAACAATCCCGTCTCCCGCGCCACCCGCGGCGATACCAACATGCCCATGTGGCTGACCGGCAGCACGATGTGATCCGTTGCGCCCGGGAGGCGTGTCTCGCTGACTGCGACCGTGCCGTCGCACTCCTCCTGGAAGCCTGCGAGGAACTGACCCAGCCCGAGCGACTGCGAGCCGGCGATGATTCCGAGCGGCCGGCCGGCGGTCCAGCGGCGATCGCGCGGCCGCAGCAACTCGTCCGCGACCGACGGCCCCATGAGCGCGCTCACGAACCGCAGCCGCGCCGCCTGTACGGCCGCGCGGCTCTCCAGACAGGGGGAGCCGAGGAAGACCACCCGGCCAGGAGGCTGCTCGGGATAGTGCTCGAAGAAGCGGTAGATGATTAGCCCGCCGAGACTGTGCCCCACGAAGTGCAGCGCCGGCACATCGAGGGCACGCACGAAGCTCTGCAGGCGCGCCGTGATCTCCTCCACGCCCAGAGTGGCCGCGGAGTAGGGAAACGGGTGCACCTGGAAGCCGAACTCGCGCAGCAGCCGGTGTGCGAGCAGCAGCGACTCGCCGCCGGGCATCCATAGCCCGTGCACGTAGATCACGTGTCGCGCCGCATCCTCTTTCATCGCGCCGGGTCAGAGCGCGGCCATTGCGGCCGCGCCATCCACCGTACCAGGAATCATTCCTCCCGGCGCGACGGCAACGGGCCATGCCGGGTCGGCTATGCCGGCGGCGGCGTCCGCACCCGGATGTGCAGCTCTCGAAGCTGCGCCTCGCCGATCTCCGTAGGCGCATCGGTCAGCGGGTCGGCCGCGGTCTGCGTCTTCGGGAAGGCGATGACCTCCCGGATGCTGTCCGCTCCCGCCATCAGCATCGCCAGCCGGTCG
>DASVWT010000029.1:0-4975 GCA_036393055.1 Steroidobacteraceae bacterium | reverse complement strand
GTCTCGAAGATCCAGTTCGAGCGCGTCCAGGGCTACATCGCGCAGGGCATCGCCGAAGGCGCAAAGCTCATCGCGGGCGGCGAAGGCCGTCCCGCGGGGCTCGAGAAGGGGTATTTCGTGCGCCCGACCATCTTCTCCGGCGTGAGCAACCATATGACCATCGCGCGTGAGGAGATCTTCGGGCCCGTGCTCGCCATCCTTCCCTATCGCGACGAGGAGGAAGCGGTCCGCATCGCCAACGACACGCCTTACGGCCTGCAGGCGTACATCTGGTCGGGCGACCTCGCCCGCGCCAACCGCATCGGCCGCAGGATCCGCGCCGGGCGGGTGACCATCAATGGTGCCTCGGGCGACATGAGCATTCCCTTCGGCGGATTCAAGCGCTCCGGCAACGGCCGCGAATGGGGCGAGTACGGCCTGCGCGATTTTCTCGAGGTCAAGGCGCTACTCGGCGCCGAAGCGCAGGCTTAAAAAACAATGAACACGCAAGCCGACAGCGGCGGGGCGCTGGAGAATCGTGTGAGCACCGGAACGGGCGAGCACGCTCAGAGCGAGGTCCCTGAGCTCAGCCGCACGCTGCGCCCGCGGCACGTCACGATGATCAGTCTCGGCGGCATCATCGGCGCCGGGCTCTTCGTCGGCAGCAGCGTCGCCATCGCAGCGACCGGGCCGATGGTGATAATCACCTACGCGCTCACCGGATTGATGGTACTGATCGTCATGCGCTGCCTGGGCGAGATGGCGGTGTCCCGGCCCGACATCCGATCCTTCACGGAGTTCGCGCGTGCCGGCTTCGGCAACTGGGCAGGCTTCACCGTCGGCTGGCTGTACTGGTATTTCTGGATCATCGTGATCCCCGTGGAAGCCATCGCGGGGGCCGTGATCCTGCAGCAATGGTTTCCCGGCATCCCGAAAATCGTCATCGGCACGGCGTTGATGGCAGCCATGACCGCCGTGAACCTGATGTCCACCCGCTCGTACGCGGAATTCGAGTTCTGGTTCGCCTCCATCAAGGTGTCGGCGATCATCGTGTTCATCGTGGTCTGCGCCGCGTTCCTGTTCGGAGCGCTGGGGCCGCATCAGGGCACGTTGCAGCTGTGGAGCGCCCACGGAGGTCTCTTCCCCAAGGGTCCCTTCGCCGTCATCACCGCGGTGACGACGGTCTTCTTCTCGATGATGGGCTCCGAGATCGCGACCATCGCGGCGGTCGAATCGCCGGACCCCGCCCGCAACGTCGCGCGGATGGTGTCCTCGGTCGTCGGACGGATCCTCCTCTTCTACCTGGGCTCGATCGGGCTCATCGTGTGCATCGTGGGGTGGGACAAGGTGCCGCCGGGTGTCTCGCCCTTCGTCATCGCGCTCGATTCCATCAAGGTGCCGTACGCGGCGCCGATCATGACCGGCATCATCCTGACGGCGGTGCTGTCGTGCCTCAACTCCTCGTTCTACGTCGTTTCCCGGGTGCTCTTCGTGCTCGCCGCGAGCGGCGATGCTCCGCGCTCACTGGTGCGCCTCAATTCCCGACGGGTGCCCGCACGGTCGGTGCTCATCGGCAGTGTTGCCGGGTTCGTCGGCATCCTGGCGCATGACCTCGCGCCCTCCGGGGTTTTCGCCTTTCTGGTGAACGCCTCCGGCGCGCTGATCGTCGTGATCTACGGGGTGACCTGCGCCGCCCAGATCAGGTTGCGGTTGGCGCGCGAGCGCGCCGGCCTCGGGCCGCCGGAGCTAAAGGTGTGGCTCTTTCCATGGGTGAGCTATGCGGCGATCACCGCCATGGTCCTGGTGCTGATCGCGATGGCCCTCGACAAGGACATGGCCAGCCAGTTCTGGGCGAGCGCGATCTCCATCATCGTGGCGTTCGCGGCCTACCTGCTCCTGCGGCGCCGACAGCGTGTGTGATGCCAGGGTGCCGATGTGGCGGCGGCCCCTGGCGGCATACCACCAGAGGCCCGCTCCGAAGATGATGGCGATGTAGACGAAGGCGCCCCAGGTGTTGTACCAGGGAGTGCCGTAGACTGCCTCGCGCGGCCAGGCCAGGTTGAGCGCCATTGCGGCGCCCCACACCACCGCGACGACGTTGACGGGCATTCCCCACCGGCCCATGTTGAAGTAGCCGCCGGCCGCGAGATCCGCAGGCGGCCATTGTCCGGCGAGGCGCTTGCGCAGCATCGGCACGGTCACCAGCAGATAAGCCAGGTAGATCATGATGACGGCGATCGAGGTCAACACCGTGAAGATCTTCGGTTGCCCGATGTTGAGGACCAGGATCAGCTCGGCGATCACGCCGATCAGGACCGCGGGAACGATGGGCGTCTGGGTCAGCGAATTCACCCGCGCCAGCCTCTCGCCGAACGGCAGCGCATTGTCGCGCGCCATCGCGAAGGTGAGTCGGATGGCGGCCGTGTGAACCGCCAACGAGCACACCGTCACGGCGACGACGATACAGACCAGGAAGATCCTGCCCAGCGGGCCCCACATCACCTGCTCGACGATGTATTGCAGGCCGCCGCTGCTGGTGCCGATCCTGGGATCGGCCAGGTTGGGCGCCGCCATGATGGCAAACACCAGGATGGCCCCGCCGATGACGAACGAGGCCAGGATGGCCCGCAGAATGGCCCGCGGAGCGGTGCGCCGCGGCTCCAGGGTCTCCTCGCCGAGCGAGCTCGCGGTGTCGAAGCCGTACATCACGTAGCCGGAAGCCAACGATGCCACCAGGAAAGCGCTCAGGTAGCCCCCGCTCTTGCCGGCGCCGTAGCCGTGGGCGGAGAAGAAGACTTCAGGACCGCGCCTGATGTGGATCGCGAGGAACAGCGCAATGAGGCAGGCGGCGATCAGCTCGATGAAGACGCCCGCGCTGTTGATCATGGCCATCAGCCGTACGCCCAGGGCGTTGACCACGGTGGTGAACACGATCAACACCGTGCCGAGGATCACCGCGTTGGTCGCGAAATCGTAGGTGCCGTTGCCGTCGCCTACGATCTGGAACCCGCTCCAGAGGCGCGGCAGGTTCAGTTGCAACGCCAGCACCACGGCGGAAAGGGTGACTATCGAGGCGGTGAGCATCAGCCAGCCCGAGGACCAGCCGACCAGCCGGCTGCCGAGGATCTTCGACCAGTTGTACACCGATCCGGCGATGGGGTACTTGGCGGCGAGCTCCATGAAGCAGAGCGCGACGGCGAGCTGGCCGAGGAGCACCATCGGCCAGGACCAGAGGTACGCAGGTCCTGCGGTACCGAAGCCGAAGTAGAAGAGCTGGAAGGTGCCGGTGAGTATGGAGATGTAGCTGACGCCGGCGGCGAAGCTGCCGAACGCGCCGATGCTGCGGGCGAGCGATTCCTTGTAGCCGAAGTGCTCCATGCCGCTGCTGTCCACCCCCAACGTAGCGCTTTTTTCGACCATCGGGCGATCCTACCCGGCAGCCGCGGTGCGGGCCAGCATCCAATCGCCGCGATCTGTGACTCCCGGCGACATGCCGGCCCTTGATTGGCGGGTCGATTGATGCTGTCATCCGCGGCGAATGACCGCACCGCTCACGCGCTTCGGGTTCCTCACCCTGCGCCACTTCTCGATGATCGCCTTCACCAATGCGATCGAGCCGCTGCGCATGGCGAACTACCTCGCCCGGGAAACCATCTACAGCTGGTCGGTGTACTCCATGGACGGGCAGCCGGAGGAGGCGAGCAACGGCCTCGCGGTGGCTCCGACCCTGCGGCTCGAGGACTCGCGGGCCTGCGATATTCTCTTCGTGTGCGGCGGCATCGACATACCGCATGCAGTCGATGAGCGGCTGATCCAGCTGCTGCGCCGCCTCGCCCGCGAGCGGATGGTCCTCGGGGCGCTCTGCACGGGCGCGTACGCGCTCGCCAGAGCCGGGCTGCTCGACGGCTACCGCTGCGCCATCCACTGGGAGAATCTCTGGGGCCTGCGCGAGACCTTTCCGCGCATCGTCTTCACCCCCGATCTGTTCGTGGTCGACCGCGACCGCTGCACCTGCACCGGCGGCATCGCGCCCCTCGACCTGATCCTGCATCTGATCACCCCGCGCATCGGCAGGACGCTGGCCGCCGGGATCTCCGAGCAGTTCATCCTGGAGCGCATCCGCGACAGCAAGGACCGGCAGCGCATTCCGATCGCCGCGCGCTTGGGCGGCTGCAATCCCTCCATCACCCAGGCCGCGGTGCTCATGGAAGCCAACATAGAGGAACCGCTGACACTCGAGGAGCTCGCCCGCATGACGGACGTGTCGCAGCGTCAGTTGCAGCGGCTCTTCCACCGCAATCTCGGGCTCACCCCGGCGCAGTACTACGTCACCCTGCGCCTGCGCCGCGGGCGGGAGCTGCTGCAGCAGACCGCCATGCCCATCACGAGTATCGCCGTGGCCTGCGGGTTCCGCTCCCCCGCCCATTTCAGCAAATCGTATCGCGCGGCCTTCGGCCATCCTCCGAGCCAGGAGCGGCGGCCGCCTCCTTCTAAATGACCGTTCAATCTAAAACCGATCGTTCGAAATTTATGCAAGTCATTGATATATCAGGTTACTTTATGATATATCGATCTTGACCTTGCATCCCGTCACGGCTTGGCGGAAGATGCCGCCGAAGAGTAGCGTCAGTCCATTGAGTGACTGTTCAATGCCGCACTCCCTGGGGTCTCAGAAGCTTTCGCCATTCGATCGCGCCGCACGCCCGCCGCTGCGTGTCGGCATCATTCTGGCCGAGCACTTCACGCTGTCGGCGTTTGCGGTGTTCATCGATCATCTGCGGCTGGCCGCCGACGAAGGCGACCGCAGCCGTCCGATGCACGTGCAGTGGTCGATCATGTCCTGCCGGCGCGAGCCGGTTCGCGCGAGCTGCGGAGTGGCGCTGCAACCCACCAGCGCCCTGCTCCCTCCGGCCTCCATCGACTATGTCGTGGTGGTCGGCGGCATCCTCCACGCGGGGCCGCAGATCGACGAGGCGACGCTGCGCTACCTGCGCGA
>DASVWT010000028.1:0-3446 GCA_036393055.1 Steroidobacteraceae bacterium | reverse complement strand
TCGCCGCTCTGAGACCGCCGGCGAGCTGCTGCAGGATCTGCACGACGCTGCCCTTGTAGGGGACGCGGCCCTCGACGCCCTCTGGGACGAGCTTCTCCAGCTCCGTCGAGGCGTCCTGGAAATAACGGTCGGCGGAGCCGTGACGCTCCGCCATGGCGCCGAGCGAGCCCATGCCGCGATAGGACTTGTAGGAAGCGCCCTGGTAGAGCTCCACTTCGCCGGGCGACTCCTCCGTCCCGGCAAAGAGGCTGCCGATCATGACGGCATGCGCGCCAGCGGCGATCGCCTTGGCGATATCGCCGGAGAAACGAATGCCGCCATCGGAGATGACGGGTACATCGGTGTTGCGCAGCGCTTCCGCAATGTTGGCCACCGCGGAAATCTGTGGGACACCGACCCCGGCTACGATGCGCGTCGTGCAGATCGAGCCCGGCCCGATACCGACCTTGACGCCATCGGCGCCCGCAGACGCGAGGGCCAGGGCGGCCTCCGCGGTGGCGATGTTGCCGGCGACCACCTGTTGATCGCCCCATTGCGCCTTGATGCGCTCGACTGTAGCGATGACGCCCCGGGAATGGCCATGAGCGGTGTCGACGACCACGAGGTCGACGCCCGCCTCGCGCAGCGCCGCGACGCGATCCATGGTGTCGGCAGTGGTACCGACCGCGGCACCGACACGAAGCCTGCCGGTCTCATCCTTGCAGGCGCGCGGGAATTCCGTCGCCTTCTGGAAGTCCTTCACCGTGATCATGCCGGTGAGCTCGTGCTCCGCGTTGACGACCAGCACCTTCTCGATGCGATGCTTGTGCAGCAGCGCCAGGACCTCTTCCTTCGGCGCGGTCTCGCGTACGGTAATCAGCCGGTCCTGCGGCGTCATGACCGAGGAGACGGGCGCATCGAGCTTCAGCTCGAAGCGCAGGTCGCGGTGGGTGACGATGCCTACCGCCTTCCTGCCGACGACCACCGGCACGCCGGAGATGCCGCGCGAGCGGGTCAGCTCGAGCACCTCGCGGATGGTGGTGTTGGGGGAGACGGTGATCGGGTCCTTGATGATGCCGCTCTCGAACTTCTTCACGCGGCCGACCTCGCGCGCCTGCGCCTCGATGGTCATGCTCTTGTGGATGATGCCGATGCCGCCTTCCTGGGCGATGGTGATCGCGAGGCGGGCCTCCGTGACCGTGTCCATGGCAGCCGAGAGGAGCGGGAGATTGAGCCGGATGCGGCGGGTGACGCGCGTCCCGAGGTCCGCTTCCCGGGGGAGGATCTCCGAGTAGGCGGGGACGAGGAGGACGTCGTCGAAGGTGAGGGCTTCTTCGAGGATTCGCATAGCTAATTCTACGCACTCGGGGCGCCGCGGTAAACCTCGTGCTAAGGTGGCCGGCTATGCCCGCCAGTCTCTTCCCAGGTGCCGAGCCGGACGCCGCCGCGGATCGCAGCGTCTACACGGTTTCCCGCCTCAATAAGGAGGTGCGGATACTGCTGGAGCGAGGCCTGGGGGTTGTCTGGGTGGAGGGTGAGCTGTCGAACTTCTCCCAGCCGTCCTCGGGGCACTGGTACTTCTCGCTGAAGGACCGGGAGGCCCAGGTGCGCTGCGCGATGTTCAGGACGAAGAACGCGGCGCTGGGGTTCACGCCCAAGGCGGGCCAGCACGTGGTCGCCCGCGGACGCGTGAGCCTCTACGAGCCGCGCGGTGACTACCAGCTCATCGTCGACCATCTGGAGGAGGCCGGTCTCGGCGCGCTGCAGCGCGAGTTCGAGCGGCTGAAGGCGAAGCTTGCCGCGGAGGGTCTCTTCGCCAGCGAGCACAAGCGCGGCCTGCCGCGCTTCCCACGGCGCCTCGCAGTGGTCACCTCCCCGACCGGCGCGGCGGTTCGCGACATTCTAAACATCCTGGCGCGCCGCTTTCCGCCGGCCGCGGTGCTGGTCTATCCGACGGCGGTGCAGGGTGCGGCCGCGGCACCGGCTATCGTGCAGGCGTTGCAGCTCGCCTCGGAGCGCATGGACTGCGACGTGCTGATCCTCGCGCGCGGCGGAGGCTCGCTGGAGGACCTTTGGGCCTTCAATGATGAGAGGGTGGCGCGCGCGATTCGGGCGTGTGCCATTCCGGTGGTGACCGGGATCGGTCACGAGATCGACTTCACCATAGCCGACTTCGCAGCCGATGCGCGTGCCCCGACGCCATCGGGTGCCGCGGAGCTCGTCGCACCCGATCGGGTCGCCTGCCTGGAGGCTCTGACACGAATGGAGTCGCGCATGGCTGCCTGCATGCGGCGGGAGCTGCGTGTCGTATCGAGCCGCTACGCTAGTGCCAGCGCGAGGCTCAAGCAGTCGCATCCGGGCATACGCCTGGTCCATCAGGCGCAGCGCCTCGACGATCTGGAGCAGCGGCTTGCAGGGGCGGCGCACGCGGTGCTGCATACGCGCCGCCATGGATTGGGCGAGGTCTATACGCGACTCGTGCAGCGCTCGCCGGAGCGCCTGGTGCGTGAATGCGGCCGGCGGGAGGAAGTCCTGCGTGCGAGGCTGGACCATGCGGTGGCGCAGTATCTCTCGCGTCTCTCACATCGGGTGGCGCTGGCCAACAACACCTTGGGGCTGGCGAGCCCGCTGGCGACGCTGGCGCGCGGCTTCGCGATCGTGACCCGGGCGGATGGCTCGCTGGTGAGCGATGCGGCAACGGTCGCTACGGGCGAGGAGATCGAAGCCCGACTGGCGAGTGGCCGGCTGCGAGCCCGGGTGACGCGGTCCGACGAGTCCTGAATCGAGGGTGCCGTGCCGGGCGATATCGATTTCATGCGCCTGGCGCTGGAGCAGGCGGGCAGGGCACGTGCTGCTGGGGAGGTCCCCGTCGGCGCCGTGCTGGTCAGCGGCGACCGGGTCATCTCGGGCGGCGCAAACCACCCGATAACCTCCAACGATCCTACCGCTCATGCGGAGATCGAGGCTTTGCGCTCCGGCGGGCGGGCGCTCGGCAGCTACAGGCTGACCGACACGACTCTGTACGTGACGCTGGAGCCCTGCCCGATGTGCGCGATGGCCATCGTCCACGCGCGCGTGCGCAGGTTGGTGTTCGGCGCCTGGGATCCGCGAGCGGGCGCGGCGGGCAGCGTGACCGACATCTTCACGCTCCCGGGCCTCAACCACCGCGTGGACGTGTTTGGCGGTGTGTTGATGGAGGAATGCGGCAGCCTGCTGCGGGAGTTCTTCCGCGAGCGCCGGGGCTGAGCGTCAGCCGCCGTTATCGCTGTCGGTTGGGGGCTGGTGCACGTCCGCGACCGTCATGTGCGGCAAGCCGTCGTCGGGCTGCCATTCGAGCAGCTGCATGAACTGGCGCACGTGCTCCACGTATTCCACCGGCTGCCATCCCTGCGCGTAGCCGCATTTGGCATGGAGGAACCAGCGAGGCTCGGCAAGCTTCGGCAGCTCCTTGGCGACATCCGCCCAGG
>DASVWT010000027.1:0-50794 GCA_036393055.1 Steroidobacteraceae bacterium | reverse complement strand
GATGCCGAGGTCGGCCGGCCCGGACGCTTTGCATCACGCGGACCTCAGGCCGACATTCGCGAGTTCATCGAGCACCGCCGCCGGCAACTGGAGCTCATCGCCGGACAGCTGCGCTCTCGCGGCATATCCGTCCGCACGAGTGTGCGCTGGGACCATCCGGTACACGAGGGGATCGTGCGTCAGGTTCTGCGGCATGAGCCGGACCTCCTCATCGCCGGAGCGACGGAAAGGGGGCATACCGGTCTACTGCTCACGCGGACCGACTTCAAGCTGATCGAGACCTGCCCCTGCCCGGTTCTATTCATGAAGTCGCGGACACCGTACGCGGATGTCGTCATCGCAGCGGCAGTCGATCCCGAGCTTGCGCACGGCAAGCCAGCCGAGCTCGATCTGGAGATACTCGACTGCGCCGGCAGGTTGCGCGATGCACTCTCCGGCAGCCTGCTGATGTTCCATGCACGAGACACGCAGGCGCATCCCGGTCATGCCGCATTGCTGGAACCCGGGGCCGACTCAGCGCTCTTCACGCTCGCGCAGCGCTACGACATTCCCCGTCGGCGGGTGCACGCCTTGGGCGGTCACCCTGCGCAGGCGCTTGCCCGGCTTGCCCGGCAGCAGGTGGCGGACATCGTCGTCATGGGCGCCGTGGAGCGATCGAGGCTGCAGCGGGCGCTGATCGGCCACACGGCCGAGCGGCTCATCGACGCCCTCGCGTGCGACGTTCTTGTCGTCAAACCGCGCCGGTGCAGCCCGCGTGACGCCGCCCTAATTCCTATGGTGCGAGTGGGCAAACGCCGGCGCTTCTCCGGCAGGCTCGGCGGATAACCGCGCTTTGAGCATCTCGAGAGCCGTCACGGGCTCATCCGCGAACTGAAACAGGTTGAGATCCTCGGCATCGATCATGCCGTGTCGGCAGAGCGCCTCCAGATCGAGTATCTCCTTCCAATAAGTGGTGCCGTACAGGATGACGGGAATGTTGCGTGAGAGCTTGCGAGTCTGGGCGAGCGTCAGGATCTCAGTCAGCTCATCGAGTGTCCCCAACCCGCCCGGGAAGGCGATCAGCGCTCTGGCCAGATGGGCAAACCAGAGCTTACGCATGAAGAAGTAGTGGAATTCGAAGAGAAGCTCGTGCGTGATGTAGGGGTTCGGGAGCTGCTCGCGGGGCAGGCTGATATTGAGGCCAATGGTCTTGCCGGCCGCATCCGCCGCACCGCGGTTGGCCGCCTCCATGATCCCCGCTCCGCCGCCTGAGCAGACGACGTAGCGATGTGCATGGGAGGGTAGCGACTTCGACCATTCGGTGACGAGCCGCGCGAGCTCGCGCGCTTCCTCGTAGTAGCGCCCCAGCGGATCTTCGGGCTTCAGCCGGGCAGAGCCGAAGAACACGATCGTATCGTGAACGCCGGCTCTCGCCAGGCGACCGAGGGGCTCGAGATACTCGGCGAGGATCCGCAGTGGCCGCGCCTCGTCGCTCTCGAGGAATGATGGTCGCTCGTAAGCCGGCCGGGGAGAGGCGGGGTGTTCGGTCATTCGATGACTCCCGTGAGCGGTCACGCCGCATTTGATCACAATCGACTCGCGCGGCGAGCATTTTCGCGCGTGATCCGGGCCCTGCCGTACACACTTGTTCGGATGTCACCCGACATGAGCGGGGGGGTGCCGGAGCGTCGGCTCAGTCGAGCCCGAACCGCCGGTGAAAGCAGACCTTCATGACGTGTGTGAGGGCCAGGTAGGCCAGGACCATCAGGGCGAGAATGGGCCAGAAGAGCGGCGGCAGGGCTACGAAGCCGAGCGCGCCGGCGAAGGGCGAGTATGGCAGCAGCGCACCCACGGCGCAGACAGCCAGGCTCATCAGCATGAGCGGCGCGCTGGCGCGGCTCTCGATGAATGCCAGCCGGCGCGTGCGGATGACATGGATGATGAGCGTCTGGGAGATGATCGACTCGACGAACCAGCCGGTCTGGAAGAGCGCCGCCTGGGCGGGCGTTCTCGCGCCGAAGAGGAAGTACATCGTGAGGTAGGTCGCGTAATCGAACAGCGAGCTGATGGGCCCGATCATGATCATGAAGCGGCCGACGTTGCCGATCTCCCAGCGGCGCGGCCGGGCGAGATACTCCTCGTCCACCGCGTCGGTCGGAATTGCGGTCTGGGAGAGGTCATAGAGCAGATTGTTCGTGAGCACCTGGACCGGTGCCATCGGCAGGAAGGGCAGCCAGGCACTCGCGCCGATGACGCTGAACATGTTGCCGAAGTTGGAGCTCGCCCCCATGCGGATATACTTGACCACATTGCCAAAGACCTTGCGCCCTTCCATGACGCCATCATCGAGGACGAGCAAGCTCTTCTCGAGCAGGATCAGGTCCGCGGACTCCTTGGAGATGTCCACCGCGGAATCCACGGAAATCCCGACATCGGCGGTCCTCAGACCCGCCCCATCATTGATGCCGTCGCCGAGGAAGCCGACGACGTGCCCATTTCGCTGCAGAGCGGCGACGACCGTGGCCTTTTGAGTGGGCGAGAGCCTCGCGAATACCTGGTTTCGCTCGACGAGCGCCGCCACATCGGCACCCGTCAGTCCCTCGAGCTCGTGGCCGCTCACGATGCGGTCGGCAGGCAGACCGACGTCCCGGCAGATCTTGCGCGTGATGGCCTCGTTGTCGCCGGTCAGTACCTTCACCGCAACGCCGTGCTTTGCGAGCGCCGCGATGGCCAGGGCGGCGCTCTCCTTGGGCGGATCGAGGAAGGCGATGTAGCCGACGAGGAGGAGATCGGACTCGTCGGTCAACGCGCACGCGCGCTGGCCCGCGGGCAGCTCCTTCACGGCGACGGCGATCACGCGAAAGCCATCCGCATTGAGCTCCTCCACGCTGCGGCGCAGCGCGGTGAGATGGGAGTCATCGAGAGCGAAAGACTGCCCCCCTGCGCGTCCGTGAGTGGAGGCGGCGAACACCTCTTCCACTGCGCCCTTGCAGATCAAGAGCCGCCGCCCGCCGCCTTCCAGGGCGACCGACATCCGGCGCCGCTCGAAATCGAACGGCACCTCGTCGAACTTCCGGTAGCCGCGCGCCGCAGCTTCCAGTTCCGGCGCCTGCGCGTGGCGGAGCACCGCCACATCGAGCAGGCTCTTCAATCCCGACTGGTAATAGCTGTTCAAGTAGGCATATTCGAGCACCTCCCTGCTGTCTTCGCCGTCGAGATCGAGCGCCTTCTGCAGGATGACCCGATCCTGCGTGAGCGTGCCCGTCTTGTCGGTGCACAGCACGTCCATCGCCCCGAAGTCCTGGATGGCGCTCAGGCGCTTGACCACGACCTTCCGCCGGGACATCGCGATCGCGCCCTTGGCGAGATTCACGGTCACGATCATGGGCAGCATCTCCGGCGTCAAGCCCACGGCCACCGCGGTGGCGAAGAGGAGCGCCTGCACCCAGTCGCCTTTGGTGAAGCCATTGATGAGCAATACCAGCGGCGCCATCACGAGTATGAAACGCATCATCAGCCATGCGAATCGGTCGATGCCCCTGTCGAAGCTGGTCGGCACCCGCTCCCCGGCGATCGTCTGCGCAAGGCGTCCAAAGTACGCGCGCTGTCCGGTGAGGGCGATCACGCCAGTTGCGCTGCCACTCACCACCGTCGTGCCCATGAAGCAGATGGTGCTCATCCCCGCGATTCCGTGCGCCACGCCCTCGCCTGCCTGCGTCGCGTGCTTCTCCACCGGCAGCGACTCGCCAGTGAGGCTCGCCTGGTTGACGAAGAGATCCTTCGCGGCGATGAGCCGCAAGTCCGCCGGGATCATGTCGCCGGCCGAAAGGTGGACGATGTCGCCCGGCACGAGCTCTTCGATGGGGATTTCCACCGGCTGCACCGGGCCCGGCGCGCCAGCGCCCTCCTCTGCGCGGATGACGGCGGCCGTCGTATGCACCATGGCCCGCAGCCGCTCCGCTGCCCGGCTGGAGCGGTGCTCCTGGACCGTTGCCAGAGTGAGGCTCAGCACCACCATCACGAAAATGATCAGCGCCGCACGGCCGTCGCCCATGAGCGCGGAGACCCCGGCGAGCGCGAGCAGCAGCACATTCAGTGGATTGGCGAGCCGCCGCAACACCTGCAGGGCGAGCGGCTCACGGCGAGTGTGCGCTATCCGATTCACGCCCCATTGCGCCTGCCGGCGCTGCACCTCCGTCGCCGACAACCCCTGCTCGGAGCCACCCAGCTCTCGCAGCACGTCCGGAGTATCGAGCGCCGCAAGCTGCGCGAGGCGCGGCGGCACCTCTTCCGTACGGGCATGCCCGTGCTCGCGCCCCCGCCCCGTGCCGACTGCGGTGTGATCCGGGCAGAGGCTCGGTTGCAGCACGATGTCCTTCAGGCTCGCTCGATTCTCCGTTGCCAATCGACGATTCCCGCCAACCCGATGAGCTTGTGGGCGACATGGGCGAGGAGATCGTCCGCCGATATCAGACCGACGAGAGCGCCGTCCTTCGCGACGACCGGCGCGCGCCGCACGCCCCGGGCACGCAGGTGCGCGATCGCACTGTCCGCCGACTCCTCCTCGCCGATCACCAGTGGATCGAGCGTCATGACCGCGGCCGCGGATAGCTGGGAAAGATCGGCGGTCCGCTCGAGCTGAGCGCGCACGATATCGCGATCGGTAATGATGCCCGCGACTCGACACCGGCTTCCGTCGGACTCGGTCACGATGACGGCACCGACGTGCTCGTCCCGCATCATGCGCGCGACATCGGACATCGGTGCGCCCGTGGACACGGTGATTGGACGGCGGCTGCAGAGTATTCCGGCCAGCATTTCGATCTCACCTTGCCGATTGACTGTCGGCGCTTGGACTCGAGGTTGATGAGGCCACAGCCCGGCAAGCAAGGCTATCCGTACCTGTGCGGATCCGCTCATCCGTAGGAATGCGGATGCGCAAGGACCCGCAGGCGCCTAGGTTTCTCCTTCAGGCAAGCCTGCCGAGAGGAGTGAGTCATCATGCGAGTTCGGGACCTCTACAGTCCGGGTGCGCAGGTCGTGCTGGCCGGCCAGGCGCTCGCCGAGGCAGCACGCATCATGCTGGACAGCCACGTCGGCTCGCTCGTCGTCGTGGAGCAGGGAGCCAAGGGCCGCAGACCCATCGGGATCCTCACTGACCGTGACATCGTGCGCGGGCAGCTGCGGCTCGGTGCCGACCTCTTCTGTCTAACGGCAGGCGATGTGATGACCCCCGATCCGCTCACCTTGACCATCAGCGTGAGCGTGGCGGAAGCCATCCAGGCCATGCGTGCCCGGGCGGTCCGCCGCGCGCCAGTCGTGGACGCCTCCGGAAATCTGCTGGGGATGATCACGCTGGATGATCTCGTGCCCGCGGTATCGCGCGAGCTCGAGGAGCTGGCGGCTCTGATCGGCACCCAGGCACGCCACGAGCGTGCACACGTCGCGTAACCGGGGCAACCATCATGCTGCAGCCCGACGCACCGGACACCAGGGAACGACGATGAAATTGCTGCTGGTCTATGACACCACCGAAGGCCAAACCCAAAAGATCGCCCGTTTCGTCGCGGACCACTTGGCGCAGCAAGGACATGACGCAACCGTGGTCAATGCGATGGCCGCGGTGCTGCCGGAGCCACGCGAGTTCGATGCTGTGATCATCGCCGCGTCGCTTCATGCGGGCCACTACCAGTCATCGGTCATCCATTTCGTCAGCAGGCATCTGGCAGCCATCGACGTGCGGCCCAACGCGTTTCTTTCCGTTTCTCTCGCTGCCGCGAGCGAGGATCGGGATGATATCGAGGGACTCGAGGGGTGCGTCTGCGAGTTCACTCATCGCACGGGGTGGACGCCGCGGCATATCCATCATGTCGCCGGCGCCTTCCGTTACATGTCCTACGACTTCATGAAGCGATGGGCGATGAAGTACATCGCCTATCGCAAGGGAGCCCCCACGGATACGAGTCGCGACCACGAGCTCACCGACTGGGCGGATCTGGCCCGGTTCATCGAGGCATTCCTGGCGGATGAGGCAAGCGCCCGGGTCGGGCCCCGTTCACCCGCTGTACGGCGATAGGGGAGCGACCATGCGAGTCAGAATAGTGGTGGCGGACCAGAGCGAAGCAGGCTTCTACGAGCTCGAGCAGCGGGACATGCCACCGCAGCTCGTGCAGCGACTCGAGGATGCGGACGCCCATCTGCACGACCGGGAGCTCAAGTCCGATCGCCCGGGCCGCGTTTTCGATCATGCGCCGGCGGCCGGCGCCCGGCGCGGCGCGGTCGCGCATCATTCGACGGGAGGCGAGCGCAATCCGCGGAAAGTGGAAGCGCGGAGGTTCGCCCGCCGCATCGCGCAGACCCTCGAGCAGGCTCGGCGGCAAAATCGCTACGACCGCCTCGTCATCATGGCCCCTCCCGCATTCCTCGGCCTGCTGCGCGAGGAGATGCCCGCGGCCGTGCACGAGGTCGTGAGCGCCGAGATCGCCAAGGATCTGGTCCACGAGCCCCCGGAGGCACTGAGCGCCCATTTGCCCACGGGCACGTTCTCACGACCTGGTTTCGGGAGCACATCATCATGACCGCCAAGCAGGTTCTATTTCGCTCGACTGCCCGGGAGAAAGTGCTGCGAGGTGCGGCGCAGCTCGCCGACGCCGTGCGCATCACCCTGGGGCCGAAATCCAAGTCCGTGCTCATCCAGAAGAAGTGGGGCGCGCCGATCGTCTGCAACGACGGTGTGACCATCGCGAAGGAGATGGAGCTCGAGGACCCGGAGGAGAATCTCGGCGCCCAGATGCTGCGGCAGGCTGCCGAGAAAACGGGAGACCTCGTGGGCGACGGCACCAGCACGGCGACCATCCTGGCTCAGGCCATCTATGCCGAGGGCGTCCGCAACGTCGCCGCGGGCGCGAGCGCCATCGACCTCAAGCGCGGGCTCGATCGCGGCCTGGCCGCCGCCGTCGGGGCGCTGAAGGCGATATCGAAACCTGTTGGGAGCCGGAAGGAGAAGGCGCAAGTCGCCACGATCTCGGCGCACAACGATCCGACGATCGGCGAGCTGGTCGCGCAAGCCATGGAGAAGGTCGGCGGCGACGGGGTGATCACGGTCGAGGAGTCGAAGACCATCGATACGAGCCTCGAAGTGGTCGAGGGGCTGCAGTTCGACCGTGGCTATCTCTCCCCCTACTTCGTGACCGACACCGGCGCAATGGAGTCGGTGCTCGAGGACGCGTACGTGCTGGTCTGCGATCGCAAGCTCAACATCATCAAGGACATCATCCCGCTGCTCGAGCAGGTTGCCAAAGCCGGCAAGCCGATCCTCTTCATCGCCGAGGAGATCGAGGGCGAAGCGCTCGCGACGCTGATCGTCAACCAGGTCCGCGGCGTCCTGAAGAGCTGCGCCGTCAAAGCGCCGGGCTTCGGAGATCGCCGCAAGGCCATGCTCGAGGATATCGCGATCCTGACAGGAGGCCAGGTGATCTCCGAGGAGGTGGGTCTGAAGCTCGAGGATGCGAAGCTCGCGCAGCTCGGCCGCGCCAAGCGGATCGTCGTCGACAAGGACAACACCACCCTCATCGGCGGTGAGGGTGAGAGGCGCCGGATCGACAGCCGCATCCGCTCGATCCGCAAGGAAATCGAGGACACGAAGAGCGATTACGACCGGGAGAAGCTCGAAGAGCGCCTCGCGAAGCTCGCCGGCGGCGTTGCCGTCATTCGCGTCGGCGCGCCTTCGGAATCGGAAATGAAAGCGAAGAAGGAGGCGCTCGACGATGCGATCAGCTCGACCAAGGCCGCAGTCGCCGAGGGCATCGTACCGGGCGGCGGGCTCGCGCTGCTGCGGGCGAGCGCGGCGGTCTGCGCCATGGAAGCGCAGAGCACCGGAGACGAGCGCACCGGCATACAGATCCTGCATCGGGCGCTCGAGGCGCCCGCACGCCAGATCGCCGAGAACTCGGCAGCGGACGGCGGCGTCGTCGTCGATCGAATGCTCAATGGGACGGGCAATACAGGCTTCGACGCCGCGCGCAAGCAATTCGTCGATCTCATCGAGGAAGGAATCGTGGATCCCGTGAAGGTCGTGCGGATCGCGCTCGAGAACGCGGTATCGGTGGCGAGCATCCTGCTGCTCACGGAGGCGACCATGACGGAGATAACGGAGAAGCAAAAGGAGCACGCCCCGGCCGAGGCTGATGTCTGACGTGCCGCGGTACGGATAAGTGCGGATTCGCAGCCGCCTTCTGCGAGGTAGCGTTGCATCATGAACCGGATAGCGGTCCTTACGAGTGGCGGGGACGCACCTGGCATGAACGCGGCCATACGCGCGGCGGTGCGCGGCGGCATCTCGCTGGGAATCGAGATGTTCGGCATCCGCCACGGCTACAGCGGGCTGATCGCGGGCGACTTCCTGCCCCTCGGCGCACGGGACGTCGGCGGCATCATCGAGCTGGGTGGAACGATGCTGGGCACCAGCCGCTGCCCGGCATTCCTCACCGAGGCGGGACAGGAAACGGCCGTCCGCCAGCTCGTGCAGCGGGACATCTCCGGCCTGGTCGTCATCGGTGGAAATGGCTCGCAGGCGGGCGCCTGCGCCCTCTCGCAACGCGGGGTTGCCGTAGTCGGGGTCGCCTCGACCATCGACAACGACCTGGCCGGCTCCGACGTCACGCTCGGTGCCACGACCGCCCTGGGCATCGCACTGGAAGCCATCGACCGGCTGCGAGTGACAGCCTCCGCCCACGGGCGGGTGTTCCTCGTCGAGGTGATGGGGCGCACCTGCGGCTATCTCGCGCTCATGGCGGGGATCGCCGGCGGCGCGGAGGCCATTGTGATTCCGGAAGCCGACCAGTCGCCGGAGCACATTGCCGCCACCATCCAGGATGCGTATCAGCGCGGCAAGAGCCACGCCATCGTCGTCGTCGCAGAGGGTGCCCATTACAACGCGGACGCGTTGGCCAGGCATTTCAGCGAGCACGCGGAGCGGCTTCGCTTCGAGCTGCGCGCCACCAAGCTCGGCCACGTACAGCGCGGCGGGGCGCCCTGCGCTTTCGATCGCCTCAGCGCCTCGCTTCTCGGGGCGGCCGCAGTCGAGCGCCTCGAAGCGAAGCAGCATGGCATCCTGCTCGGTATCGTCGGCGGCGAGCCGACCGCCACCGCACTCGCAGACGTTGCTCGTGCCGGGAAACCCCTCGACCCGAAGTGGCTGAAGCTTGCGCGGATGCTAGCAAGATGAGCCGGGGAACCTCCGAGTTCGCGAATCTGCCACTTGACAGCGAGTACAGCCACCATGCTCTTGAAAGACATCTGCACACCCGACGTAGTTTCCTGCGCTGCAGACCGCACCGCGCTTCACGCCGCCCGGCTGATGCGAGAGCATCATGTCGGCGATGTGATCGTCGTGGAGGACGCGGAATCGGACCCCTCGCCGATCGGAGTAGTGACCGACAGGGATATCGTGGTCGAGGTGCTCGGCAAGGAGCTGGACCCGGCGAGAGTGACCCTGCGGGAAGTCATGCGCACGCCCGTTGTGATCGCCAGCACGTGCGAAGACCTCGCGCAGGCCGTCGACCGGATGAAGTTTCAAGGCGTACGCCGCATCCCCGTCGTGGACGAGAATTCCAGGCTGGTCGGCGTTTTTTCCCTGGATGACCTGTTGAAGCGGCTGGCCGTCGAGGCGGCGAGCATCGCCGACATCGTGGCGCGCGAGCAGGATCGTGAGCGTCGAATGCGGCGCTGAAGGCCGAAACGTCGATCGAAGAGAGCGTATTGCCGAGGAGCCCATCATGAACGTTGGAAGCATTTGCACTCGCCGAGTCATCACCGCTCATCCGCGGCTCGATGTGCAGACCGCAGCGGAGCTCATGCGCCAGGAGCACGTCGGCTTCCTGGTGGTCGTCCCGGAGGAGTCCCCCGGCCCGCAGCCGCCGCTCGGAGTCATGACCGATCGCGATATCACGATCGCCGTGGTTGCAAAGCGGGCCGATCCGGCCGCGCTCAGGGTGGGCGATGTGATGAGCGTGCAGCCCGTGTTGGTCGGGGAAGGCGATGCGATCGACGTCGCGCTGCGGACGATGCGCAGAGCGGGCATCCGCCGCGTTCCGGTCGTCAACGGCCGCGGCGAGGTCGTTGGCGTACTCTCCCTCGACGACCTGCTCGACTTCATCGCCCGCGAAATGGAGAGCCTTTCCGGCGCGATCCGCAACGGGCGCCAGATCGAGGGCGTCACGCGCACCTGAGGCATTCCGGGTAAACGGCGCATCCGCAATCGATGACGATTGCCCGCTGTCGGGCCCGTCCGCTCATCCCGCCCGAGGCTCGCGGCACGGTGCTTTCTCCTTGCTCGTGCGCCCCGCCAGGGGGTACGGCGGAGCGTGCCGGGCCATTGCCACCGTGCCGCGAGGACAACCGCCCGTAGTCTGCTTCCCTGCCACGGCGCATGGAATACGTAGATATGCCTGGCGTATTCCGCCAGGCCGCTCCGCTCGTACGTGAAGATACTGATGGCGCGCGGCCTCGCTCGAGATGAGCATGTCCGGCAATTGGGTCACCCACAACACCGTGACCATGTCGAGGGAGATTCCGCCGTGACATCGTGCTTCTCTTCGAGACTGGCCCGGCCTGCCTGGTCGGGGGGATTCTGCGCCCTGCTGATGCTCGGCGCCGCCGTCGCGCCCGCATGGGCGGTACCGAGTTTCGCCCGACAGACCGGCCTGGCGTGCGCGGCATGCCACACCGTCTTCCCCGAGCTCACGCACTTCGGGCGCGTGTTCAAGGCCAACGGCTACGTGCTCGATAACCTGGAGCAGGTGCAGGCGGTCAGCAGCAGGCGGCAGGAGTTGCTGGAGCTCGCCAAGACGCCGGCGCTCTCCATCATGGCTCAAGCCTCCTACACGGAGCTCAAGACGCGCCTGCCGGACGTGAACAATCCAGCCGCACCCGGGCTGACGCAAAACGGCACCGCAGGGTTCCCGCAGCAGCTCAGCCTGTTCTACGCAGGCAAGATCGCGCCTCACTTCGGCGCGTTCGCCCAGCTCACCTATGCCAACGACAGCGGCACGATCGGCATCGACAACACCGATCTGCGCTTCGCCAATATGACGATCCTGCCGCACAAACAGAGCCTGATCTACGGTATCTCGCTCAACAACAACCCGACGGTACAGGACCTCTGGAACAGCACACCGGCTTTCGGCTTCCCGTACGCCTCGAGCAATGCAGCCGTCTCGCCGCTGGCAGGCACCGAGATCGACGGCGCGCTCGCGCAGGATATAGCCGGGATCACCGCTTACGCATTCTGGAGGGAATCACTTTATCTCGAGGCTGGAGTCTACCGCTCGGCGAAGCAGGGCCAGACGGATGCGCTCACCGGGTCCGCCGGTCCCCTGGACGGCACCGCCTCCAACGTGATCGAGGGCGGCGCGCCCTACTGGCGGGCCGCCTACGAATACCAGTGGGGCGCCAACTCGCTCGAAGTCGGCATGTACGGCGCCGAGTTCAAGCTGTTCCCCGGTACCGGCGCGCCGCTCCAGGGTCCCGACAACCGCTTCAACGACGTGGCCGAGGACTTCCAATACCAGTATGTCGGCGACGAGCACATCTTCTCCGCGGAGGGTACCCGCATCCACGAGAAGATGAACCTCGCCGCAAGCTTCGGCGCCGGAGCCGTTGCCAACGCGACAAATGACCTCACTACCGACCGGCTGTGGGCAACCTATTACTACCAGCGGATGATCGGCGGCACCCTCGGCTGGTTCGCGACCACGGGCAGCGCGGATGGCGGCCTGTATCCGGCAGAGGCGTTCTTTTCCGACGGCACAGCGTGCAACTGCGGAGTCGTAACCAGTGCCAACGGCTCGCCGGATACCCGGGGCCTCATGGGCGAGGTCAATTACCTGCCCTGGCTCAACGTGAAGCTATCCCTGCAGTACACCCATTACACCAAGTTCAACGGCGGCAGCACTAACTACGACGGGTTTGGACGCAATGCATCCGATAACGACACGCTGTTCCTCCTTCTGTGGTTTGCGTATTGATGCGGAGGAGCCATGAGTACTGGTCGACGCACGATCCGGCTTGCGCCGGCTGCCCTCGGGGCATTGGCATTGATGTTGGCCAGCCCCCCTGGCGGGACTCAGGAGCTCTCCGTCACGCCGCAAAACGCCGAGGATACGGCGATCGGCGTCTGCGGGACCTGTCATGGCCCGGACGGAAACAGCATCAATCCGATGTTCCCGCGCCTCGCCGGGCAGCATGCCAGCTACCTCGCGCGCCAGCTCAGGTCCTTCAAGGAGCAGACCCGCGGCGATCCTTACGCGATCGCCTATATGTGGGGAATGGCGAGCGGCCTCTCCGATGAGACCATCGATGCCCTGGCGCAGTACTACGCCCGGCAGAAGGCCGGGCCCGGCAAAAATCACGATGCGGCGACTGTCGCTCGCGGGCGTGACATCTACGAGCACGGCATCCCCTCGGAGGGCGTTCCCGCATGCGCCGCGTGCCACGGTCCTGATGCGCGCGGCAGCGAAATGTTTCCGCGCCTCGCAGGGCAGCACGCCGAGTACGTCCTCAAGCAGCTCGCCTCCTTCCAGAGCAACATGCGCAAGATCGCCGTCATGCACGGCGTGGCGCAGAACCTGCGCACGCCGGAAATGCAAGCGGTAGCCGATTACCTGGAGTCGCTGCCATAGCGATCGCCGGCGGGCGGCGCCATCCGTGACTGTGCGGATCGGGTCATCCGTATCAATGCGGATGCGCGCCAGGCAGCAGGGGCCTAGCGTTGCCCGGCAGAGGAGCCCTGCTCGGGGCTCAGCGAGCAGTGAGGAAAGCGACCATGCAGCCGCAACGTCGATTCATCCGTCTCTTCGAGGAGATCACCGCGGGGGATGTGGCGCTGGTGGGGGGCAAGACGGCCTCGATCGGCGAGATGTGCCGCTCGCTCAGGCCGCGCGGCGTACTGGTGCCGAACGGGTTCGCGATCACCGCCGAAGCCTATCGGCACGCCCTGACGCAGGCGCACGCCTGGGAGGAGCTGCACGCCACACTCGATGGCGTGAGGGTCGACGACATGGAGGACCTCGCGCGTCGCGGCAATCAGGCGCGGCAGATCGTCTACTCGGCAGGGATACCCGGGGACCTCGCGGATGAGATCGGCAGCGCCTATGCCGCGCTGCAGCGCGAGTACGGTTCGCAATCGAGTGTCGCCGTGCGCAGCTCCGCGACCGCGGAGGATCTGCCGACCGCGAGCTTCGCCGGCCAGCAGGAGTCATTTCTCAATGTGAGGGGCGAGGAAGCGCTGCTCGATGCCTGCCGGCACTGTTTCGCGAGCCTGTTCACCGATCGCGCCATCCATTATCGCGCCGACGTCGGTTTCGATCATTTCAAGGTGGCGCTGTCGATTGCCGTCATGAAGATGGTCCGCGCCGATCTAGCATCGAGCGGCGTGATATTCACCGTCGACACGGAGAGTGGCTTTCGGGACGTCGTGCTCATCACTGGCAGCTACGGGCTGGGCGAGAACGTCGTGCAGGGCGCGGTCGAGCCGGACGAGCTCATGGTGTTCAAGCCGACGCTGCAAGCAGGACATCGGGCCATCCTGCGCCACTCCCTCGGCAGCAAGAAGATCAAGATGGTTTACGCCGAAGGCGGTGCGCGCGAGGCAACGTGCAATGTCCCGACCCCTCAGGCGGATCGCGAGCGCTTCTGCCTGAGCGATGAGGAGGCATTGAGCCTCGCCGGACAGGCGATCGAGATCGAGCGCCACTACAGTGCCCGATCGGGGGCGCCCCAGCCGATGGACATCGAATGGGCCAAGGACGGGCTCGATCAGCGCCTCTACATCGTGCAGGCGCGGCCCGTCACGGGGGTAACGCAGAGGCGAGGAGCCGTGCTCGAGGAGTACGTACTCGCGGAAAAAGGTCCGGTCCTCGCCAGCGGCCGCGCTGTCGGCGAGCGGATCGCAAGCGGCTCGGTGCACGTGATCTCGAGCAGCGCGCAGGCGGGCGAGTTCGAGAGCGGCCAGGTGCTGGTGACGGACAGCACCACGCCGGACTGGGAGCCGATAATGCGCCGTGCGGCGGCGATCGTCACCAACCACGGCGGTCGCACCTGTCACGCGGCAATCGTCGCCCGCGAGTTCGGCATTCCCGCGGTGGTGGGGACCGGGAGCGCCACCGAGCAGCTCGCGACGGGACGCGAGGTCACGGTGTGCTGCGCCGAGGGTGATGTCGGCAAGGTCTACGAAGGCAGGTTGCGTTATGACGTGCGTCGCACGGACCTTGCGCGGCTTACGCGTCCGCGGACCCAGATCATGCTCATCGTCGGCAATCCGCAGCTTGCGTTTCACGAGAGCTCGCTGCCGAATGACGGTGTCGGGCTGGCGCGCATGGAGTTCATCATCACGGAGCACATCAAGGCGCATCCGATGGCCCTGCTCCATCCGGAGCGTGTCGAGGACGAGGCCGAGCGCCGCACCCTCGACGCTCTGACGCGCGGTTACGGGCGCCCCGCCGATTTCTTCGTGGAGCGGCTCGCGGAAGGGGTGGGGACCATCGCGGCGGCGTTTTACCCGAAGCCCGTGATCGTGCGAATGTCCGACTTCAAGACCAACGAGTACGCCGGGCTTCCAGGCGGGCGCTGGTTCGAGCCCCGGGAAGAGAATCCGATGCTCGGATTTCGCGGTGCATCGCGGTACGCGCATCCTGCGTATGCCGAGGGCTTTGCGCTCGAGTGCGCGGCGATGAAGCGCGCGCGCGAGGCGATGGGCCTGACCAACATCAAGCTGATGATTCCCTTCTGCCGCCGCGTGGGGGAGGCCAGAGCCGTTCTCGCGCGCATGAAGGATCTCGGCCTCGAGCGCGGCAAGAACGGCCTGGAGATCCACATGATGTGCGAGATTCCAAACAACGTGCTCCTCATCGCCGAGTTCAGCGAGCTCTTCGATGGATTCTCCATAGGCTCCAACGATCTCACGCAGCTCACGCTCGGCGTCGATCGCGATTCCGCCACCGTCGCGTTCGATTTCGACGAGCGCGACCCCGGCATGATGAAGATGTTGAAACTTGCCGTCGAGGGATGTCGCCATAACGGCGTGCACTCGGGCATCTGCGGCCAGGCGCCCTCCGACTACCCGGAGATCGCCGCCGAGCTCGTGAGGCTCGGGATCGACTCGATCAGCGTCAATCCCGACACCGTGGTCAAGACGACTCTGGCGGTGCTCGAGGTCGAGCGGCAGCTCGCGGCGCAGGAACACCGTGACGTGGCATGACGATCCATCACCGGCCGGCAGATCGAGTCATCGCAGGTACGCCTCGGTCGCGTACCGGCGCATCATGCGATGGCTGTTGAAGTAGGCGGCATTCTTCGTGATCGCGCCCTGCATGACTCTGATCCAGCCCTCCGGATGGCTCACCCGCCCGTAGTAGAGCGGCAGGACGATCCGCTCGAGCTTCTCATGGAGGCTCGTCGCATCCCTGACCGACCAGCCGGTCACCCCCTCGATGCAGCCTTCGATCCACCAGCCATCGGCTACGGAGAGGCTCGGCACTCCGTTGAGCGCCGCCTTCATGCCGCTCGTGCCGGAAGCCTCGAACGGCGGCAGCGGGGTGTTGAGCCAGATATCGGCTCCGGCCACGACGAGCTGCGCCAGCGAGAGGTCGTAGTCAGGAAGATAGACGACCGGCACGGACCCGGCAAGCGCCCTGGCGTGCTGGTGCAGCAGCGCGATGAGGCGCTTGCCCTCCTCATCGCGCGGGTGCGCCTTACCGGCGAGGACGATCTGAAACGGCGCCGCGCTCGCGATGCGGCGCAGCCGCTCCATGTCGGAAAACAGGAGCTCGGGGCGTTTGTATGCGGTCATACGGCGGGCAAGTCCTAGGATCGGCTTGCCGGCATCCAGCCCGACGCCTGCGAGCGCGCGGACCCGCTCGATCAGGACTCGCTTGGCGCTTTCATGCGCCTCGGCGAGGGCTTCCGCAGGAATCGCGTCGGCGCGGACGAGAAGCTCCGGCTCGACCAGCCATCCGGGGACGTAACGATCGTAGAGCGCGCGGAAGCTCTCGGCCGTCCAAGTGTAAGGATGAACGCCGTTGGTGATGGCTCTCACCTCGTAGCCCGGGAACAGGCCACGCGAGACTTCGGCATGACTCTTGGCGACTCCGTTCACGAAATCGCTGAGGCTCAACGCGAGCCGCGTCATGTTGAGCATGTCAGCGCCCCCAAGCGCACGCAGCAGCGTCAGGTCAATGGGCTTGCTTTCAGCGGACCGTGGGGTGGCGGCTGAGTCATTCTCGCGCGTTTCACTGCCGAAGAGCCTGCCGACGAGGTCGTAGGAGAACCGGTCGTGTCCTGCCTCCACGGGCGTGTGCGTCGTGAAACGACAACGACGACGGACACGAGGAAGGTCGTAAGCCGGCTCGCCAGGCCGTACGTCCTCGGCTGGGTAGGCGTTCCGGCGCAGGAGCTCGACGCCGAGAAGCGCGGCGTGGCCTTCGTTCATGTGGTACTCGCTGATCTTGAAGCCGAGCGCATGCAGGATCCGCACGCCCCCCATGCCGAGCACCATCTCCTGCTGCAGTCGATAAGCTTCGTCGCCGCCATAGAGATAATGGGTGATCTCCCGATCGCGTGTCGCGTTCTCCGGTTGATCGGTATCGAGCAGAATGACCGGCATGAGCCCTCCGAGACGGCTCTCGACCACATAGAGCCACGCGCCGATCCACACGGATCGGCCCTCGATACGGATCGCTGCCTTGGCGCCGAGCGGGCTCGCCCAGCGAGCGGGATCCCAGGGTGCCGGATGCTCGATCTGGCGGCCGTCGGCATCGAGCTCCTGGCGGAAGTAGCCCGCGCGGCTCACCAGCGTCACGCCCACCAGCGGCACGCGCAGATCCGCCGCCGTCCGCAGCGTATCGCCAGCGAGCACTCCGAGACCGCCTGCGTAAGTCGGAATGTCGCTGCGCAGAGCGATCTCCATGGAAAAGAATGCGACGCGCGGGTCGGTCAGGAACTGATCGATCATGGATATCGGCTTGGCTGTTGCACGGGATTATGAGAGCACGCGAAACCGCTTCCCATCCGCATTCATACGGATCGAATCGGCGCCGAGCAGCCTGCCTATCGTGTGGTCGCAGGTCGCATGCTGAGCAAGGTGAGGACAGCCGCGGCTGAGGTCGACGCCGCAAAGATGAAGACGAGGCCGGGGCGCACGGCCCACAGTACGCCCGCGCCCAGAGAGGCCAGCAGATAGAATCCTCCGGTCAGGAAGTTGTATACGCCGATTGCCGTTGCCCGCCGTTGCGGTTCCAGATCGGCTATGAATGCCCTGCTCTGGGCCTCGTCGATGGCGAGGAAAGCTCCGTAGGCCATGAACAGCGCGACGATGTGCCACCTGGCGGTGGCCACGGCGAAACCGAGGCTCATGAGCAGGTAAATCAGGTAACTCGCCACGACGACGCCAGTCCGGCCGGATAGATCCCCCAGCTTACCGACCGCGGGCGCAGCGATGACGAACACGACATTGAACAGCGCATACAGCAGGACGATCTGCCTTGCCGAGAATCCGACTTCATGCGCGCGCAAGAGCAGGAACCCGAAGCTGAAGTACCCCAGGGAGAACACTGCGGCCGCGACGAGGTAGCGCTTGAATCCCGCACTCAGGATTCGCCACGCCTCGAAGAAGCGTTCGTGTCCGTGTCGCGCGCCGGGCCGCTCCGGCATCGAGGCGAGCAACACGACGCCAAGGAACGCCGGAATCACCGCCAATCGGAACAGCACACGATACGTCGCTACGGTTTCGCCGAGCCACACGAGCAGGCCATAGGCCATCAGAGGCCCAAGAACCGCACCGGACTTGTCGAGCGCCTTGTGTACCCCGAAGGAATATCCGCGGACACCCTGCCCGGCGACGGCCGCGAGCCAGGCATCGCGTGGCGGCCCGCGAAAGCTCTTACCCAGCCGCTCTATGACCCGGAATGCGCCGAGCGCGGGCACCGAGTTGGCAATGAGGAGAATGGCCTTCGCGGCTGTGGAGCACCCGTAGCCGCACAAAGCCAATGACTTGCGGCGGCCGGTGTGGTCGGAAAGCCATCCGGCGAGATAGTCGAGTGAGCAAGCCGAGAGATCCGCCAGACCTTCGACCGCGCCGAGCAATGCGGCCGATGCTCCGGCGATTGTCGTGAAGAACACGGCAAACACCGAAAAGATCATCTCCGAGCTCACATCCGTCAGCAGGCTCACCACCCCGAGCCTGATGACATCCGGATGGATTGCCGTACCACGATCAGTGCATGCCTCAGACATGGAATACGCGGCTCCGGATCGCGGTCGACCGCCCTGATGTCCGTCTACGCGGAGTATCGGGCAACTCGTGCACGTGGCCTCTAGGGACAAACCCTCATATACGCAGCGCCGCGAGCTGGCAAAGTGAAACGAGTTCGCGCGCGTCAAGCGCACGCGCGAGGAGCAGCTTTGCCGCCTGATCTGAGGTCTTCTGCCGAACTCGGGCTCCTTGCCGCCGCGCTCGCGGGGCTCCTCATGGGTGCCGTCGCTCAGTATTTCGGCGCACGGAATGCAAGCACGTGGTCCTACATCGGCTCCCTGTGCATAGTCCTGGTTCCGACGGCGATCGCGACCGCGGGTCGATTGCTGAAGAGGGAGATGGGCGTAGACCTCATTGCGGTACTCGCGATGCTCGGTGCCCTCGCGCTCGGGCAATACCTCGCTGGAGCCATCATCGCCGTCATGCTGACGGGAGGCACCGCGCTCGAGCGTTTCGCAGTCGCCCGTGCCCGTCGCGAGCTCACGGCCCTGATCCGGCGCACGCCGCGCATCGCGCATCGGCGCGCCGGTGTGGACATCATCGATGTCGGCGTGGACGAGGTAGCCCTGGCCGATGTGCTCGTGGTGAAGCCCGGAGAGGTGGTCCCGGCTGACGGCATACTTCTGTCGGCGAGCGCGGTGCTCGACGAATCGGCCCTCACGGGCGAATCGAAACCCGTGAGACTCGAATCCGGCGTGCCGCTGAGGAGCGGCGGGACCAATTCGGGCGGCCCGCTCGAGCTGCGCGTGACGGCACCCGCAGCGGAGAGTACTTATGCGGGCATCATCCGGCTGGTCCGCACCGCCGAGGCGTCGAAAGCGCCATTCGTGCGGCTCGCAGACCGCTATGCGCTCGGCTTCCTCGGACTGACGCTCGCGCTCGCAGCGTTTGCCTGGCTGAATGAGGGCAGTCTGATCCGCGCACTCGCCGTGCTCGTGGTCGCCACGCCCTGCCCGCTCATTCTGGCCGCACCGGCAGCCATCATTGCCGGTGTCTCACGGGCCGCGAAACACGGGATCATCGTGAAGGGCGGAGGTCCTCTCGAGACCCTCGGGCGCGCGACCGTGCTGCTGCTCGACAAGACGGGAACGGTAACCGCCGCGCGCCCGCAGGTGGTCGCGGTTGAGACGCTGGGGCCGCTCTCCTCCGATGAGGTCGTTCGATGTGCGGCCTCCATCGAACAGGTCTCGGTCCACCCATACGCCCCGGCGATCCTCGCGGAAGCTCGGAACCGGAGCGTCGATCTCCTCTTTCCGGTCGATGTTCGCGAGCAGATGGGAACGGGCATTTCCGGCCGGGTGGATGGGCATCTGGTCGCCGTGGGACAGCGCGCCTTCGTCGCACCTGAGGCGGCATCGACGGCCGCGCTTCGCTCGATCGAGTTGCGAACCGCCGTCGAGGGCTCGGCCAGCGTCTACGTTTCCGTCGACGGAATGCTGGCCGGCGTAGTCTTCCTGCAGGACCCGATTCGACCGGAGGCCTCACGTACGCTGCGCTCACTGCGCGCGGCAGGCATTCACCGCATCCACATCGTGACGGGAGACCACCCCGATGTCGCCGAGCTGGTCGGTGATGCGCTGGGCGTTGACCGGGTATTCGCGGAGAGAACACCCGCCGAGAAGGTCGAGGTGATCCGGCTCGTGCGCTCCGAAGGCATAACGGTCATGGTGGGGGATGGCGTCAATGATGCCCCGGCGTTGGCCCTGGCCGATGTGGGCGTTGCAATGGGTGCGCGCGGAGCCACGGCCGCTTCGGAAGCTGCCGATGTAGTCCTGAGCGCCGACCGACTGGAGGGCCTTCTTCTCGCGATCCGCATCGCCCGCCGGACGAGGCGGATCGCGCTCCAGAGCGTGTTCGTTGGAATGGGACTCTCGCTCATTGCGATGGCGCTCGCGGCAGCGGGTTACATCGCACCCGTCGCCGGAGCTCTGCTCCAGGAAGCAATCGACGTGCTCGTCATTCTCAATGCGCTGCGCGCGCTCGCGGATCCCGGAACGATCGCTTCCCGGCGGCCCGACACGAGCATTCTGGCGGAGGAACTCGCCTCGAGCCATCGGGCACTGCGTCCCCATGTCGCAGAGCTGGCCTCGCTCGCATCCCGGCTCGAGTCCCTGCCTCCACCCGAGGCACGCGCACAGCTCGAGCGCGCGCGCGACATGCTCGAAAAGGAGCTGCTGCCCCACGAGCGCGAGGAACAGAAGACGGCGTATCCCGTGATCGCCGGCATGTTGAGGGACGAAGACCCGACGGGACCACTCGTGCAGACGCATCACGAGATCCATCGGCTCACCCGCCTCTACGGCCGCCTCGTCGCACAACTGCCGGCAGACGGACCCGGAACGGAAGATCTTCGGGACTTGCGCCGCGTGCTCTACGGGCTGCACGCGATACTTTCGCTCCACTTTGCACAGGAGGAGGAGCTCTATAGCCTGTTCGAACGGCGATAGAGCGGCGGGCGGCCGATGCGACTGAATAAGGATAACTGCTGATTCGCTGCCGCGATCCGCGAGGTAGTGTGTCGCCATGAAGCCATATCCGCACCGCTACACGGCCTCCGCCAGCGCGCGGGGCATCGGCAGCGTAATGATCTCGGCCCCACGCCTGCCATCCATCGAAACCGCCCCGCCGCCGGAGTTCGATGGCCCCGGGGGCGCTTGGTCACCGGAAACGCTGCTCTGCGCGGCCGTGGCCGACTGCTTCGTTCTGACGTTCCGCGGCGTTGCGCGCGCGGCGCATTTCAATTGGATCGCGCTCGACTGCCGCGTGGAAGGCGTGCTCGACCACGCCGGGGATCGGACGGAATTCACCCGCTTCGCGACTGCAGTTCGACTGACTCTTCCACCAGGTTCCGACGAGGCCAAGGCCGGCCTCCTGCTCGAGCGGGCGGAGCATGCCTGCCTGGTCGCCAACTCCCTGCGCGGCGAGCGGACGTTCTCGGCCGAAATGGCATCACCCAGCTTGCCAATGACAGTCTAGAGCAGATGAGCGCCGGAGAGGCCCCTTACGGGTCAACCGGCTGCCGCTCTCTCGGACCGCAACTCGAGGACGACCTCCATGATCCCACGCTCGGCGAGCCGCGTGCTGAATCCGAGTGCGGCACCGAGCCCGAGCATGCACGCATTGCCGCTCAGCACGTTGCTCGTCATGCGGGCGGTCCCGCGGCCGCGGCAGTAACGGATGAGCTTGCCGAGGAGCAGGCGGCCGAGCCCGTGGCGCTTGAAGTCCGAGCGCACGAGAATGGCAAAGTCGGCTTCGAAGTTGTCCGGATCCGTCGAGACTCGCGCAACTCCGAGCGTCTCGGCGCTTCCCGGCGCGAGCGTCTCCTCGGCAATGAATGCCATCTCCCGGTCGTAGTCGATCTGCGTCAGGCGCGCGATGTCGGCGTCCGGCAGCTGGTGAAACGTCGAGAGAAACCGCGAGTGCAGGTCCTCGGGCGAGCATCGGCAGAGAAAGCGCTTGTGTTGGGCGAAGTCCTCCGGTCGGATGGGCCGCAATCGTAACCGGCGGCCCTCGAGCTGGATCGCCTCCTCGAGCTCTGCGGGGTACGGACGGATTGCGAAGCGCTCGCTCCCACGCAAGGCGGTACGTTCGATGCGAATCCGCGCATCCAATGCGATCACTCCATCCCGGTCGGCAAGCAGCGGGTTGACGTCGAGCTCGACTATCTCCGGCATGTCGGCTGCAAGTTGCGACAGGCTCACGAGTGCACGCTCGAGCGCTGCCATATCGGCCGGAGGGCAATCGCGAAACCCGAGCAACAGCCGATGGATGCGCGTTCCCGCCATCAGCTCGCGCGCGAGGCGCGCGTTGAGCGGCGGCAGCGCGAGCGCCCGATCCGCAATCAGCTCGACGGCCGTCCCGCCCTGTCCGAACACTATCGTGGGCCCGAATGTCGGATCCACTGCGATCCCGACGAGGAGCTCCCACGCGCTGCCGCGCCGGATCATCTTCTGCACGGTGAAGCCCTCGATCCGCGCCTCGGGCGAGCGCTCGCGGCAGCGAAGCAGCATGGCGCCGGCAGCGTGATCCAGATCTTCCGCCGATTCGATGTTGAGCGCGACGCCCCCGACATCGGACTTGTGCGTGATGTCGGGCGAGAGGATCTTGAGCGCGACCGGATAACCGACATCGCGCGCGGCAGCGCCCAGATCCTGCATCTTGCGCGCGATGCGGGTCTCGACGACCGGAATGCCGTACGCGGCCAGAATGGCCTTCGATTCCGGCTCGGTGAGAGTCTGCCGCTTGTTCGCGAGCGCTCTGGCAACCGTGGCCCGCGCCACCTGGATGTCCGGCCGGCCCGGCTCCGGGGTTGCGGCGGGCGCTTCGAGGAGCAAAGCCTGCGAGTGATGATAGCGCACCACATGCTGGAATGCGCCCACCGCCTCCTCGGGCGTTGGATAGGATGGCACCGCGGTCGCTTCGGGCACCACGCTCCCGCGGGCGGTGGCCGCTGCCCCCAGCCAGCAAGCGAGCGCGGGACGCGAGGCAGAGGCGAGCCTCGGCGAACAGGCGCGGGCAATCTCCGCGACGGAGGCGACAGCGGTCGGCGCATGCATGAGGAGCAGCGCATCGACGCCTGGATCCTCGAGAACGACCTCGAGCGCCCCGAGATAGCGCTCCGCGCGCGCATCGCCGCCGATGTCCAGAGGATTTGCCCTGATAGATGCGCCGGGCAGCACCCGATCCAACTTGGCGATGGACTCCGCGGAGAGCTCTGCAAGCTCGCCTCCACGCCGGACGAGCGCATCGGTCGCCAGTACCGCCGGTCCCCCGCCATTGGTCAGGATCGCAAGCCGCGGCCCCACGTAGCTGCGCCATCGCGACAGGATCTCAGCGGCGTCGAACAGCTCCCGGAGCGTATCCACCCGGAGGATCCCGGCCCTGCGGAAAGCGGCATCGTAGACGGCATCGGAGCCCGCAAGCGCGCCGCTGTGCGATTGCGCGGCGCGTGCCGAGGCCGCCGTTCGGCCGGACTTGACGACAATCACCGGCTTCGCCCGCGCGGTTGCCCGGGCCGCCGACATGAACTTGCGTGCGGATGAGATCGACTCGATATAGAGCAGGATGGCGCGTGTGCCCGGATCCCGGCCGAGGTAATCGAGAATGTCGCCGAAGTCGACATCGGCGGCATTGCCGAGCGAGACGAAATGCGAGAACCCCACCTGCCGCCCTCGGGCCCAGTCGAGCAGCGCCGTCGTGAGCGCGCCGGATTGAGCCACGAAAGCGAGGTTCCCCGGGCGCGCCCCGACATGCGCGAAGCTGGCATTGAGGCCAACGCGCGGTACGAGGAGGCCGATGCAGTTGGGGCCGAGAATCCGCAGTTGGAACGGCCTTGCAGCCTGCAACATCGCCTGGGCGAGCGTCCCGCCGGCTGGCGCCGGCTGCTCGAGGCCGGCGCTGATCACGACCGCGGCACGCGTGCCGCGGGAACCGAGCGCCGAGATGAGGCCCGGCACCGTGGGGGCGGACGTGCAGATCACCGCGAGGTCCGGTGCATCCGGCAGACTCTCGACAGTACGATAAGCCTCGCGTCCGGCCACGGTGGCATGGCGAAGATTGACGGGCCAGACCGGACCGTTGAACCCGCCGCGCAGCAGATTGCGCATCACCGTCGCACCGACGCTGTGCGGCCGATCGGAGGCGCCGATGACGGCTACCGAGCGCGGTCCGAAGAGGTGCTCGAGGTTGCGGCTGCTCATGTGCCATTCACGCCCATCCCGGCCTGACAGCCTAGGGCGGATGAGGTGGCTGCGCCATGCGTATAAATCCATACGCGCTCGAGTTGACAGCCCCTCACCCCTACCCGGATCATCGTGCCGGACATACTGCAGATCGATCGGGGAGCCTGCACGTGATCGCGAAGAAAACCCCGCCCACGGTATTCGTGGTCGACGATGATGAGTCGGTGCGCAGCTCGCTCAAGTTTCTGCTGCGCTCGGCGAGCCTCGAGAGCCGCGCATTCGGCTCGGCGCAGGAGCTCCTGGAAGCCTATGACCCCGCCCAGGCGGGATGCCTCGTGCTCGACGTGCGCATGCCCGGAATGAGCGGCCTCGAGCTGCAGCAGGAGTTGAACCTTCGCGGCGCGATCATCCCGGTGATCTTCATCACCGGGCACGGCGACGTGCCGATGGCCGTGGAGGCCTTGCAGCACGGCGCTCACGACTTCCTCCAGAAACCGTTCAAGGACGAGGACCTGATCGAGCGCGTCCGGCGCGCGCTCGCCAAGGATGCCAAGGCGCGCGCCGCGCTCGAAGAGCACAAGAGCATCCGCACGCGGTTGCAGTCGCTCACTGCGCGCGAGCGGGAGGTGCTCGCGTTGATGACCAAGGGAAAGCCCAACAAGGTCATGGCGCACGAGCTCGGGGTGAGCCAGCGCACCATCGAGATTCACCGGGCGCGCGTGATGGAAAAGAGCGGAGCCGCCTCGCTCGCGGAGCTCGTCCGGATGGTGATGGACGTCGAGCCGGAGTTGGCGCCGACGCCTCAGGCGGATTGATCGGAAGGGCGGGGCGGGGCACCACCGATATCCCGCAGCGCCCATTCGAGCGCGTCCGGGCGCACGGTGTCCATCGGAATCACGTCGATGCCCTCGTCCGCGCCCGGTACTTCCATCCGGCCCAACTGCCATTCGAGCACGCGGAGGTCCGCTTCCGAGGGGTCGCGCTTCGATCGGCTGCGCTCCGCGATGCGCGCTCTCAGCACGGGCTCCGGCGCCGCGCACAGAATCAGGCGAATGGGCGCCCCCAGGCGTGCGGCCAGCTCGGCGAAACGCGAGCGTTGTGCACGCTCGAGGAACGTCGCATCGACGATGGCGGTGATACCTCCACTCAACACATCGTCCGCCGCCCGTGCGAGGTCCCCATAAACGCCAGCGCTCGCCTCGGCCGAGTAGAGATCCTCGCCCAGGCGCGAGCGCGATGGCGCCAACTCGCGCAGTCCCGCACGCCGCTTGCGCTCCACGTCCGAGCGCAGATGAACCGCCGAGAGCCGCTCGGCGAGCTGCCGCGCGAGCCAGGTCTTGCCGGAGCCCGACAGGCCGCTCATCAGGATGAGCCGCGGCGTCTTCGGCGCGAGAGCCTCCGCCGCGAAGCTGACGAGCCGCAGATGCTCCCGGCGCAGCGCCTCCCGCGCGCCGGCTTCCGCATG
Source organism: Steroidobacteraceae bacterium (assembly GCA_036393055.1). Taxonomy (GTDB): domain Bacteria; phylum Pseudomonadota; class Gammaproteobacteria; order Steroidobacterales; family Steroidobacteraceae; genus 13-2-20CM-66-19. The sequence continues at coordinate 25,362 of DASVWT010000027.1, read as the reverse complement.
TTGCGCAGCCGACAAGGCTGCGATCTTCGCGCGCACCAGCGCCCGGTGCGCCTCATAGAGCGCGAGTACCCGGCAAGCGTGATAGTCGCCACTCTCGGTGAGATAACCGCCGCGGAAGGCATGTGCGTGCAACGGCCATCCGCGTGCCTCGAGGTCGCTCTCCAGAAAGGCAATCTCATCGGCTGTGTCGATCCAGCGCAGCGCAGGCTCGTACTCGAGACAGTCGAAGGGGACCAGCCGGCCGCCGACGCGCGCGATGTTGCGGCAGTGCAGATCGCCGTGGCACTCGCGGATCCTGCCGTTCGTGCGTCTTGCGGCCATCGTCGAGGCGGCAGCTGCGAGCCTGCCCTGCAAGGTGTCATGCAGCGCCAGGATTTCCCGCGACCAGCCGAAGACGGCCGCGGCATCGGCGCACTCGAGCAGGTTTCGCAGCAGTTGCTCCCGCACCTCTTGCGGACTGCCCCAAACCGATGTGGCGGGCGCGGCAGGCAGGCGCGCATGTGTCTGCGCGAGCCTCCGGCCGAATGTCTCGAGCTCGTGCGGCTCCATGCGGTGCGCATCGAGCAGCCGGTCGAGCTGCTCCGATTGCCGGAACCGGCGCATCCGCACGGCGTAATCGACAATCTCCTCCTCCTTCGATCCGGATGCCGCCGCGCTCACTGCGGCTGAAGCGAACCGTGGAGCGCCGTCTGCCGTGACGACCTTGCAGACCTCGATATACAGATCCGGCGCAAAACGCCGGTTCAGGCGCAGCTCCTCTTCGCACAGGAATCGCCGCCGCTCGAGTGAGGTAAGGTCGATGAAAGGATAGCGGACCGGACGCTTGATCTTGTACACGTAGTCCCCGGCAAGCAGTACCCATGAGATGTGGGTGGTGACGAGCTCGACGGGATCGGCGGCGTGCGGATAGGCTCCGGGCCGAAGAAGCCCCGCGAGGGGGCCGGGCAGGGATGCGCTCATGAGGTCCGCCGATTCATGGCCGCGACCATGCGACGGGCGTCCCCTTCGGCCCTATACGCACATTCCGCAATGGACCCCGCGCCGTGATGGAGCTCACACGGATCATGCAACCTTCCAGGTCCGCCGCCGCGTGTAGGTGAAGTTACGTATGTCGGGCAGAGCTGCTGCTCGGACATGATCCGTGCCGTCGCGAAATTCCGCGACGAGTCGTCCCAGGAGAGCCCGCATGTCGGCTGATGGCATAAGTCTCGATCGTGTCGCGACCGCGCAAAGGACCGGGGATCCTGTGGGCCACGTGCTCAAATGGACGTTGCTCGCCGTTGCGGTCATCACCTTCGCGCTCCTCGGCCTGGCGACCCGGCAGACCTATCGCGGAGCACCTCCCATTCCCGCGCAAATCGCCGGTGCCGATGGCACCGTGCTGATCTCGGCCGCCGACATCGTCGCCGGCAAGGCGGGGTTCCAGAAGGCGGATCTCATGGACTACGGCAGCCTCTACGGCATGGGGTCGTATTTCGGGGAGGACTACACCGCCTCGAACCTGGTGCGGCTCGCAACCCTGACCGAAACCGGTCTTGCGACCCAGCGCTTCGGCAAGCCCCTCGCGGAGCTCTCATCCGAGGATCAGGCCTCGATCAAGGCGGTCATGCAGTCGCAGCTTCAGGGCATCAGGCTCACCGCAGGCGAGGTACGTGTTCCGGCCGAAGTCGCCCAGGCGATCGTGCAGCTTCGCGCGCAGATCGTCGGCTCTCTCCTGCGGCACGATTTTGCCCGCGGCTGGACCAGGGCCTACAGCCTGGACCCTGCGAGCGCGGCGCAGACCGCGGACTTCCTGATCTATTCATCGCTCACCACCGTCGCGCGCCGGCCGGGTACCGCTATCTCGTGGACCCAGAACTGGCCGTACGAGCCGCTGGTCGGCAATACGCCGACTCCCAGCACCTTCCGCTGGACCTGGATCAGCTTCTGCTTCACATTCTTCGCCTTCGGCGCGGTGCTCTACGTCTACGAGCGTTATCTCAACGTCGATGACGACGCGCCGCTCGATCCGGTATTCGCGCATTTCCGGCCACTCACCGCGAGCCAGCGTCGCATCGGCAAATACTTCGTGGTAGTCGCCGCAGTGCTGCTGCTGCAGATCCTCGTGGGCTCCATCATGGCCCACTACTATTCCGATCGGGCGAGCTTCTACGGCATCCCGGTCGATCGCTGGCTGCCCTTCAACTTCCTGCGCGACGTGCATACGCAGTCGCCCATCGTCTGGATCGGCATCTCCTGGATCGGCGCAGCGCTCTTCCTCGCGCCCGCAATCAGCCGCGCGGAAGCCAAGGGGCAGGCCGTGCTGGTCGATATTCTCTTCTGGGTGACGCTGGCCATCGTCGTGGGCGCACTCGCCGGCAACTATTTCGACATCATGGGGTACATGCAGGGCGCTCACGTACGCAATGGCTGGTTCTGGTTCGGTAACCAGGGACTCTCCTACATCCAGCTGGGCCGAGCCTGGCAGATCGGCTTCTTCGCGGGCCTCGCGATCTGGAGCGTGCTCGTGTTCCGGGCGCTCTGGCCGGATAGCGGCGCGCTCGTCAAGGCGACCAGGGAATTCTGGACCGGCCGCATCCGGCTCGAGCACCTGCTCTGGGCCTCCACGGTCAACATCGCGCTCCTTTATCTCTGTGGCATGGTGCCGCTCACCGGCATCGAGAAGTCCTTCACCATCTCGGACTTCTGGCGCTGGTGGGTGGTACACCTCTGGGTCGAGCAATCATTCGAGTTCTTCGCAGCGGCGGTCAGCGCCTATCTCCTGATGGCCCTCGGCCTGGTCTCGCGGCAGCTCGCCGAGCGCTCAGTCTACTTCGAGCTCATCCTCATCTTCCTCGGCGGCGTGCTCGGCACCGGGCATCACCTCTACTGGGCCGGTGAGCCTGGAATGTGGGTGCCGCTCGGCACGATGTTCTCCTTCATCGAGGTGCTGCCGCTCGTGCTGCTCGTGATCGAGGCGATCCAGCATCATCGAGCCATCAAATCGAACGAGGATTTCAAGTACGGCCTCGCCTACACCTACATCCTGGGAGCCGCCTTCTGGAACTTCGTCGGCGCGGGTGTCTTCGGCGGCGGCACATTGAACGCACCGCTCATCAACTACTACGAGCATGCGACCTTCCTCACGCTCAACCACGCGCACACGGCTCTGTTCGGCGCCTTTGGTCTCCTCGGCATCGGGTTGATCTACTTCTGCCTGCGCTACGCGGCGGCGGAGGAGCACCGCTTCAGCGAGGCGCTCGGGCGCTGGGCGTTCTGGCTCTACAACGCCGGCCTCGCGCTCTGGATCCTGCTCAACTTCTTTCCCATCGGCTGGGCGCAGCTCGATGCGGTATATGCGCATGGTCTCGCGTACGCCCGCAGCCAGCAGTTCTACGACACGACGCTATTCTGGCAGTGGATGCGGATGCCGGGGGACATCGTCTTCGCGGCCGGGGCGCTCCTCATGGCGTGGGACTTCCTCCTGAAGCTGCGCCCGCTCGTGTCGCGCTCGGCATCGGGCGGGACGTCTGGATCGAAGCTGCAAGTGCTGACCGGCACGGGGGAGGCGTCGTAAGCCCGTGCCCGGGGCCATGATGGCGCCGCTGCGGGACTCTTCCACCGTTTCGTGCTCAAGGACGAGGTACTGCAGCGCATGCTGCCGTTGAGGGTCCGCCGGTAGGCTCGAATACGTGTAGGTACGGATGGCGGCTGGCCGCCCGCCGCAGCACTATGCCTCGCGACACTGATTCTCAGAGGAATTGGCCATGTCCCCCATCCGCCGCATTCTCGTTGCGATCAAAGACCCCTGGAGGCGATCGCTCCCTGAAGTCCGCAAGGCGGGGCAGCTCGCCCACGCGCTCGGCGCAAGGGTGCAGCTCTTTCACGCACTATCCAGTCCGCTCTACATCGATGCGACCGAGGCTGCCGGTGTGAGCCTGGTCGATCTCGAGCGATCCGAGCGCGCTCGCGTGGCGAAGCGCCTCGAGACGCTGGCGAAGCGGCTCCTCGACGCCGGCATTCGAGCCGAGTCGTCAGCGCAGTGGGACTTCCCGGCGCACGAGGCGGTGATCCGGGCGGCTCGCCGTTTTGACGCAGATCTCATCGTCGCGGAGCGACATGCGACGCCGCATCATCTTCCCTGGTTGCTGCGTTTCACGGATTTCGAGCTGTTGCGTCTGGCGCCCGTGCCCGTGCTGCTCATCAAGACGCCGCAGGCATACGATCGTCCCGCGATCCTCGCCGCAGTCGACCCGGGCCACGCCTACTCCAAACCCCTGAAGCTCGACCGCGAGATCCTGGGTTGTGCCTCACAGATCGCGCAAGCGCTGCGCGGCTCGCTGCATGCCGTCTTTGCCTACGATCCGGTGCCCGTCGCTGCCATGGAGTCCGGCGGCTTGTCGCTCGGGGAAAGCACGGAGGCGATCGTAGCGGCAACCGAAGCCCGCGCCCGCAAGGTCTTCGCGCGCGCGTTGAACGGCGCCTCAGTCCCCGAGTCGCGGCGCCACCTCGTGCCGCAGCATCCGATCGATGCGATCGAAGGCGCGGCCGCAAAGATCGATTGCGGCATCCTCGTGATGGGCGCGATCTCACGCTCAGGATTGAAACGCCTGGTTCTGGGGAACACTGCGGAGAGCGTGTTCGATGCTTTACAGTGCGACGTGCTGGTGGTGAAGCCCAAGAGCTTCGCGAGCCGGGTACCTCGTGCCCAACGGGGGCCGCAGATCATGACGCTCCCGGTCGCCCAGCCCGGCTTTTGAGTCGCAGCGGTACAATCGCGCGTCCCCGGCGAGCGCCGGCATCAGGGGAGCGGAAGATGAGAGCGCGTCGCGCGGGCGCTCGCATTCTGGCTATTGCGGAGAACCTGTATCCCGGGTACTTCGCTCTCGTGATGGCGACCGGCGCCCTGTCGATCGCGCTGCACCTGCACGGATACGAGACGCCCGCGCGGGCGCTGCTCGCGCTCAACGTGGTCGCCTACGCCGCGCTGGCAGCGCTGCTCCTGCTGCGCCTCCTGCGTTTCCCCCGGCGCGTGGCGGCCGACATGACCGATCATGCGCGGGCGCCGGGTTTCTTCACCGTGGTGGCCGGCACGTGCGTGCTCGGCACCAACCTGGCCGTGACGGGCGGGCTCGCCGGACCCGCGATGGTCTTGTGGGAGATCGGCATCGCGCTCGGGGTCGTGGTGATGTACAGCTTCTTCTTCGCGATCGTCACGCGGCCGCAGAAGCCCAATCTCGAGAGCGGCATCAACGGAGCCTGGCTCATTGCCGCGGTGGCCGCCCAGTCGGTGGCGATTCTCGGGGCGGTACTCGCGCCGAATGTCGCTCGCCCGGACGATGCACTCCTTTTCTCGCTCGTCATGTACATGATCGGCGCGATGCTGTATCTCAGCATCATCACGCTGATCTTCTATCGCCTCACCTTCGTTCATCTGACCGGCGAGATGTTCGGGCCGCCTTACTGGATCAACATGGGGGCGGTTGCGATCACGACGCTCGCGGGCGCGACGCTCATCTCCCGGGCGCCCTACTCTTCGCTCATCGGCACCCTGTTGCCGTTTCTCGACGGCTTCACGATCTTCTTCTGGGCGGCGGCGTCGTGGTGGATCCCCCTCCTCTTCATTCTCATGATCTGGCGCCACGGCCTCATGCGCTACCCGTTCCGCTACGAGCCGCAGTACTGGAGCATGGCCTTTCCGCTCGCGATGTATACGACCGGGACGTTGCGCCTCGCCGATGAGCTGCACATCCCGCCCCTGGCGGAGATTTCCCACGGCTTCCTGTGGCTTGCCGCGCTCGTGTGGCTGATCGTATTCGTCGGGATGATCCGCAGCTTTCTCGCAGGTCCGCGGCAAAGCGCCGCCAGCAACATCTGACGGCCCGGCGGGCACGGACCCTGCCTCCTCCGTTATCTCGAGCGCTCGTGCTCCATCGCGAGCTCCGCTTGCAGGCTGTCGCGGCCGCGGAAGATGGTCGAGACCGCGAGTGTGCGGCCATTCCTGCGAAATCGCAGCAACACATCGCGGGAAGCGGGATCGCCTTGCTGCTCGATCCCGTCCCACTCGACCGCGTGGCCCACGTAATCGATCGAGACATCGTACTGCTGGGTCCAGAAGAAAGGCACCGCCGCGAACGCTTCCCGAAAGCCCAGCATGTTGCGCGCGGCGGTCTGCCCCTGCCTCTCGGCGACCACCCAGTGCTCGATGCGCACCCGCTCGCCGCTGTGCGGGTCGGGCCAGCGCGCGATATCCCCCGCCGCGAATACGCCCTGGGCGCCGGTCTCGAGGTACTCGTTCACGAGCACACCGTGCTCGACTGCAAGGCCCGCCTTCTCGGCGAGCGCGAGCCGCGGGCGCACACCGATGCCAACCAGGACGAGATCAGCCTCGATCGGTGCGCCGTCGGCAAGGCGCACCCGGTGCTCTTCGATGGTGCCGACGGTGCTGCCAAGGTGAAAAACCACGCCGTGCGATTCGTGCAGTGAGCGGATGAAGTCCCCCATCGCCGGACCCAGCACGCGCTCCATTGGCCGCGCCTCCGGCGCAACGACGTGGATCTCGACATTGCGCTGGCGAAGGGCCGCCGCGGCTTCCAGACCGATGAAGCTCGCGCCCACTATCACCGCGCGGCTGCCGGGCCTCGCTTGCGAGATGATCGCGCGGCAGTCGGCAAGCGAGCGCAGCGTCAGCACGTGCGGCAGCTCCGCCCCCGGACATTTCAGGCGTACCGGCTCCGAGCCGGTCGCAAGCAGCAGCTTGGTGAAGCTCACCGCGCCGCCGCTAGTGAGCTTGACCTCGCGTTTCGCGAGATCGATGGCGGCCACTTCGGTTTCCAGGCGCAGGTCGATGCCGCTCTCCGCATAAAAGCGTCCTGGCCGCAGCGGAATCCAGTCCTCCGACGCGGTTCCCGCCAGGTAGTCCTTCGAGAGATTGGGGCGATCGTAGGGTGCTGACTCGTCCGCGCTGATGAGCGTAAGGGCGCCACCGAAGCCTTCCCGATGCAACATTTCGGTGGCCGCGAAGCCTGCTGCGCCTCCGCCGATGATGACGATACGCTCCGATGGCGCCGGGCGCGCACCGGACCGCATCGGTTCCGGCATTCTCTCGCGCACGAAGATCCGGCCGTCCTTGCGCTCGACACGCCAGCAGCGGACGGGCGTGAATGCGGGCGCTGCAAGCGCTTCGCCCGTGCGCAGGCTGAAGCACGCGTGGTGCCAGGGACACCGCACGGTATCACCCACCATCAAGCCTTCGCCGAGCGGTCCGCCGTAGTGAGTGCAGCTGGCATCCATTGCAAACACTTCGTTGTCGCGACGGGCGATGAGAACAGCATGCGGCCCCACGTGGCCTGTCAGCATGGCGCCATCAGCAACAGTGCCGTCAGGCACTCCGTCGCGAAAATCCGGGCCCTGTGGCTGCGACGCATCAGTCATGTGGTTTCCCCCCATTGGCCGGTTTGACGAGCAGGAAATCGATGTCGAGCGTATCCATGAGCCGTCCGGTCAAAGTGCCGACCAGCGCTCTCAGGGTCTTGCGGTGAGTGAGCGCGCCGAGGACGATGAGGTCCACCCCCTCTCTTCGCACGAAGGCTTCCAGGGCGGCGGCCGGCTCTCCGATCACCAGATGAATGTCCACGCCCTCGACCCCGGCACCCCTTATCCGCTCACCCAGCGCCGCGCGATGGGTCTCGACCTGCGCCTCCGGCCGATCTCCCCGACACGCGTGCACCGCCTTCAGGACGCCGCCCGTGCTCCTCGCGACATCGGCCGCCGCGTGGAGAATCGTCCGCGTGAGCTCAGCGGATTCTCCGGGCGAGAGATCGACCGCGGCGGCTACGACCGGCCGCTCCTTCCAGGACTTCCCGCGGGTCAGCAGGAGCGGCGCGGGGCAGGTGCTCACGAGGTCCCAATCGCTGGCGTCGAGGCCGGGCGCGGGGACTCGGTAGTCAGGGCGGGACCTGTAAGCAGCCAGGCCGCCTGTCGTGGCGGCGCTCTCCTCGATCCCGACTCCGCGCACGACCAGATCGGGACGATTGCGCTCGACTGCATGCAGGATGCCCGCATAAAGTGGGCTTTCACAACCGACGCCCAAGGAGATCTCGAGGTCTGGAACGGCCAGCTCCCGCCGGAGCGATTCCAGATATCGGCGTGAATCCTCGAGACACGACGCCTGCGCGCGCGTCGCCGCTTCAGAATCGTACTGATGCTGGCGGAAGTAGGCCCGCTCTGCATCGCACAGGAACAGCTCGAGGCGCGCCCCGGTGAGCCGCGCAAGCTCCGCCGCTCTCCTCGCCACGGTCTTCGAGCTCCCGTCGCGATCCACCGCCGCCAGTATAAACCTCATCTGCCGCGCCCTCGTGATCACCTCAACCATCAAATAGCGCACTCGCCCTGGCGCCGCATCCGCATTGATACGGATCGAATGAGGTCCGTGCAATGACTAGATTGTCATCGTCACTGGGTAAACCTGAAGAGGAGAGTGTCATGAGCCTGGTTCGTTGGGATCCTTTTGCCAGCCTGGACGATATGTTCGCCCGGATGCCGAGCGTATTCGGGCGTTGGCCACGGACGAGTAATGACGGGGATACCGCCGAATGGGCGCCCTCGGTCGATATCAGCGAGACGGATACGGAATATCTGCTCAAGGCACAGCTTCCGGCCGTGAAGCGCGAAGACGTGCACGTGACGTACGACGATGGGATGCTGACCATCAGCGGCGAGCGCCGGCAGGAGAAAGAGCAGAAAGGCGAGAAGTTCCACCGGATCGAGAGCTTCCACGGCGCGTTCTCGCGCAGCTTCAGCCTGCCGGAGGCGATCGATGCGGGGACCATCCGCGCGGAGGCCAAGGATGGCGTGATCACCGTGCACGTGCCGAAGAGCAAGGTCGAAGCGAAGAAGCCGACGGAGATCAAGATCCAGTAGAGATCGGCTGTCACGGCTCCGCGGCGGCCGTAACGGCCGCCGCGCTTTTCCTGGTGGTCGTCGACTCGGGCGGTTGCGCCTCTTCGCCCGTCAGGAGATCCAGGAGCTCGGTCGTGACTTCTTCCTGCCGCGCACGCGAGGCATCGAGGCGCAGCTTGTCGAGCTTGCGGGTGAGGTTGTCGTGAGCCGCATCCATCGCCGCAAAGCGCGCACCGTTCTCCGCCGCGAGCGATTCGGCGGCGGCTTCCATCAGCTGCGAGAGCATGTATTCGCCCGTCAGCCTTTCCAGTAATTCGGCAGCTGGCAGGGTGTGTAGCGCCGTGAGCCGCGAGCCTCGCGCCTTGGCCAGCGGTATCGCGAGCGGAAAGAGCTGGCGCCGCTCGATCGCAGCGGCACCGCCTCGGCGATGGCCGCCGAAGAGGACTTCGGCTCGTCCGAACTCGCCTCGCGCGAGGCTCGCGTAGAGCGCCTCCTGAATCCTGCGCACGATCTCCGGGATGCTCCCGAGCCTGGTGGCCATGGCATGCACCGATGCGGCGCGCAGCCCGCGCTCACTCGCCAGGGCAGCGCCGCGGCTGCCCACGATGAGGAGTTGATCGGTGGTCGCGCGGCCCTGCGCGGCCGCCTCGAGGAGCCTCTCGTTGAACCCACCCACGAAGCCGTGCTCGCTGGTAAAGAGGACGATGACCCGCTGCCCGCCCCGCCGCTGCGCTGCGTTCGCCCCATCAGGCGCCACGGGCGCCTCTTCGGCAGCGATCGCGAGCGCCTCGCGCACCGCTTCCGACATGGCCTTGCCGTACTCCCGCACGCCCGAGAGGGCGCGCACCGCCTCCTGCATGTGCATGCTGGCTACGGCGCGCATCGCCCCCACGAGGTGCCCGAGCTCTCGCATGCTCGAGACATGCCGCTCGATCTCGGCGAGCCTCATCCGCTCGCTCCCGGCGCCGGCACCGTTGCCGCGCTCGGTTTGTTGGAATCGGCCCCAGGAGCGATCTCCTGCGCGAGTGAGGCGAGCGCGCTCCGCAGGCGCCCACGAGCCTCATCGGATAGTGGTGGCGATCGCTCATCGAGCGTCAGCGCATCCGCAGCCCGCGTTGCGAGTGAGTCATGCAAACGCTCGCGGAAAGCGCCGATTCTCTCGAGCGGCACCTCATCCAGGATCCGTTGCGAGAGCGCAAGCAACAGCGCCACCTCCTCACCGACGGTGAGCGGCGCGTACTGCGGCTGAGTGAAGACCGCTCGTATCCGCCGTCCGTGCTCGATGACGCGGCGTGTGCGCTCATCGATCAGTGCCCCGAAGCGGGTGAACACCTCGAGCTCGAGGAACTGCGAGTATTCCAGCTTGAGGCTCTCTGCGAGTGGCTTCACCACGGCCGCCTGCGCTTTACCCCCCACTCTCGATACGCTCTTGCCGACATCGACGGCGGGCTTTTGGTTCTCGTGGAACAGGTGCGGGTCGAGATAGATCTGCCCATCGGTGATCGAGATGAGATTCGTCGGAATGTAGGCGCTCAGGTTTCCGGCCTGGGTTTCGGCGATCGGCAGCGCCGTGAGCGATCCCCCTCCGCGGTCGGGCGCGAGCTTCGCTGCCCGCTCGAGGAGACGCGAGTGCAGGTAAAAGATATCACCCGGATAAGCTTCCCGTCCCGGCGGACGGCGCAGGAGAAGCGAGATCTCCCGGTGCACGGCAGCGTGCTTGGTGAGATCGTCGAGCACGAGCAGCACGTCTCGCCCGGCCTGCATGAAATGCTCCGCCATGCTGCACGCGGCGTAGGGCGTCAACCACTGCAGGCCGGGCGCGGCATCGGCTTCGCCCACGACGAACATGCAGCGCTCGGGAGCGCCATGACGGCGCACCGCATCGATGACCCGCGCCACCGAGGACCCCTTCTGTCCGATGGCGGCGTACACGCAGATGACATCACTTCCTCGTTGATTGATGATCGTGTCCACGGCGATCGCCGTTTTGCCCATCGCGCGGTCGCCGATGATGAGCTCACGCTGCCCGCGGCCCAGAGGGATGGCAGCGTCCACGACGAGCAAGCCGGTTGCGAGCGGGCGATCGACCAGCGCACGATCGACGATGGCGGGGGCGGGCCGCTCGACGGGCGCGGTCGCCTGCGGCGCGATCGGCGCGCCTCCATCGAGAGGCCGTCCGAGCGCATCGACTACCCGGCCGAGAAGCGCCTCGCCCACGGGCACTCGGACCACATCGCCGGTGCCGCGCACCAGGCTCCCGGCCGCGACGGCCGGGGCATCACCGAGCAGAACACAGCCGACGCCCGTCTCATCGAGGTCGACCGCCTGGGCCGCGACGCCACTCTCGAGCTCGAGCAGCTCCTCGAGACGGGTGTCCGGCAGCCCCTCGACCCTCGCCACCCCGTCGCCGGACTGGACCACGCGGCCGATCCGCTCGAGCTCCGGCGCCAGCGGCGCGCGGCCGATCCGCTCCCGGCTGCGGGCCGCCCACTGTTGGAATTCTTCAGCGAGCCGGTTCACCTCGCCGGACCTCCTCGCGCAGCGCCTCGATGGCGCCTCGTACGCTGAAACTCAGGGTCGCGTGGGGGAAGCGCAGCTCCGCCCCGCCGATCAGCTGCGGCTCGGTCTCGAAGACGATTCCAACCTCGCTTCCCAACGCACGGCACAGCCTCGTTCGCCAGTCATCCGCGGTCTCGGCGGACGGCGGCCCTGCCGTGACGACTCTGAGTGGCACGCCCTCGGCAAGCTCGCCGGCGAGCTCCGTCCGCTCGGTTGGCGGCAATGCTCGCAGCTGCCCCTCGATGCGCTCGAGCCAGCCCTGCGCCCTTAGCGAGTCGGGGACCTCCGCAAGCACCCGGCGAGCCATGTCGGCGGCGAGATCGACTGCGCGGCTGCGCGCCTCCTCGAGCAGTTGCTCCCGCTCACCCGCGCTCCTCCTGCGCGCCTCTTGCAGCAACTCGTCGGCATCGCTTTCGGCCTGCGCGCGTCGCTCGGTAACGATCTGCCGCGCCTCCTCCTGCGCGCGTTCGAGCGCCGCGGTGCGCGCGATGATGATTCCTGCGCGCTGATCCTCCATCTCGGCGAGCTGCTGTTGTGCAGTCCGTGCTGCGCGCTGCGCCTCGGCCTGATCGCGATCGACCGCCGCGCGGCGCGCATCGATGACGCGCAGGATCGGCCGATAGAGGAACCGCTGCAGCAACCAGACCAGGATTGCGAAGTTGACGAGCTGCAGCGAAAAAGTGGACCAGTCGATGTGCATGGAAGACCCTGAGAGCCTCGTCTACGAGGACAACGGAGGCATCGGGGAACTATCGTGCATAGGGATTTGCAAAGAGCAGGATCAGCGCGATCACCAGGCAGTAGATCGCCATCGTCTCGATCATGGCCAGTCCCACGAAGAGCGTGCGGGAGATGGTCCCTGCCGCCTCGGGCTGGCGCGCAATGGCATCCATCGCGGCGGCCACCGACCGCCCCTCGCCCAAGGCCGGTCCGATCGAGCCGATGGCAACCGCCACGGCGGCGGCAATGATGCTGATGATCTTGGCGTCCATTGGTAATCTCTCACGGCTGGTCAAGGGGTTTCGCGGGAGCCTCGAGCGGCTCATCGGAGGTCTCGCCGAGGGCAGCGCCGATGAACACGGTAGCGAGTACGGAGAAGATGTAGGCCTGCACGACTCCGATCAGGAGCTCGAGCGCCATGAGCGGAATGGGCAGAATGAGCCCGGCGAGCGCCAGCACCAGCGCTATCAGGAATTCCCCGCTCATGATGTTGCCGAACAGGCGCACCATCAGCGAGAAAGTGCGGGTGATTTCCGACAGGACGTTGAGCGGCAGCATGAAGAGCTTCGGCTGGGCGAAGCTTTCCAGATAACCGATGAGCCCTCTGGTACGCACGCCAAACCCATGCACGGCGAGAAACACGACGAGAGCGAGCGCCGCGGGCGTCTCGATCCTGGCAGTCGGTGCCTGGACGCCCGGCAACACGCCGGACACGTTCGCGGTGAGGAGAAAGAGAAACAGCGTCCCGAGCAGCGGCAGCAGTGGCCGCGCATTCTTTCGTGTCACTTCCTCGATCTGCGACAGGATGCCGGTAACGACGAGCTCCAGCACCATCTGGCGGCGTGAAGGCCTGATTGCGAGGCGGCGAGTCAGGGTCCAGGACCCGGCTGCGAGCAGCGCCATGAGCGCCCAAGTCGTGATGACTGTCCGAGTGACATCGACCGGCCCCACACGGAAGACCACGGCGACCATGAGTGGCGAATTCTGCGTCATGCGCGCCTCCGGACGCCCCCAATGGCAATCTGCCGCGCAGCCAGGAACCCGATGAACGCGCCCAGCAGCGGCCACGCGCCAAAGCGCGCCGCAAAGGCGAAGAACACAGCCGCCCCTGCGAGCCGCGCGAGCATCCAATACGAGCCTTTCAACGGAGCGCCTCGCGTGACGTAGAGCTTCACCCCATGTCGCAGCGCCGCGAAATAGCCCCACCCGAGCGCAACTCCCATGGCTGGGAACAGGAGGGTGAGCCACGGGCTCGAGTCCGCAATCTGTGCGCTCATGATCGGCTCAACCTCTGCCAGGCCAATACGCATCCCAGTATCACACCGGTAACGAGCAGGCCGAGTGTCCATAGAATGCCGGTCCCGAACCGGCGATCGAGCCACCGCCCCGCGAAAATGCCGAGCAGCGTCGCGATCACGATGGTCCAGCCGATGACGCCCACCTGCGCCAGGTCCTGCCCTATCGAACGCCGGCTCTCACGGCTTGCGCGCTCGAGGCGCTCGCGTTGCCGCCGCACGGCTTCATCCAGGTCGTGCGGCATGCGATGACTCCGGGCGCAGCAGGCGCATGATCTGGCGAATGGCAGCGAGGTGGAGGCGCTGCGCCTCCGTGTGCGCAGCGCGCTCCGCCTCGAGCTGCTGGCGAAAGCGCGCGAGCACTTCGGACTCGAGCTGATGCAGATCGTCGCCCAGGACCGCCTCCGGCGTGGCAACCGACACGCCGTTCCCGCCGCGCACGGAGAGCACTCCGCCACGCACCGCGACGTGATGTTCCCGGCGCTGGGCCTCACGCCAGGTCAACACGGAAACCGCGAGGGCGGTGAGGAAGTCGGCGTGGCCGGGTAGGATGCCGAACGCACCGGAGGGATCCTCCGCTCTCACGTACGTAGCACCCTCGATCTCTACGACGGTCGCGAGCGGCGTGGTGACGATGAGCCTCACGGCGCCTGCGTCCCGGCTTTGCCCTTCAATTCGCGCTCGCGCGCCTCATCGAGGCTACCGACCATGTAAAGTGAGGCTTCCGCCCAAGCATCGGCCTCGCCATTGAGGATGGCCGAGCAGCCGGCGAGCGTCGCATCGAGCGCAACCGAGCGTCCGGCGGCGCCCGTGAACGCCTCGGTCACCATGAAGGGCTGAGTCAGAAAGCGCATGAGGAGCCGGGCACGCTTGACCGCCGTACGGTCCGCCGCGGAGAGCTCCTCGAGCCCGAGGAGCGCGATGACCTCCTGCAACTCCCGATAGTGCGCAATCGTCCGGCGCACCTCCTGCGCCGTGCGAAAATGGGCCTCACCGATGAGCTGCGGATCGAGCAGGCTCGAGCTCGATGCGAGCGGATCGATGGCCGGATACATCCCCTCGCTCGCCATTTCGCGCGACAGGACGATGGAGGAGTCGAGATGGCTGAAGATCTCCGCAACGGCCGGGTCAGTGAAATCGTCCGCCGGCACATAGACCGCCTGGATGGAGGTAATGGCGGTGCCGGCGACGGAGGCGATCCGCTCCTCGAGCTCCGCCACCTCGTCGGCGAGCGTCGACTGATAGCCCACACGCGAGGGCAGCCGGCCAAGAAGCCCCGACACCTCCGCCCCTGCCTGCACGAGCCGATACACGTTGTCGATGAGCAGCAGCACGTTCCGATGCTCGCTGTCGCGGAAGTGCTCCGCGATGGCAAGCGCCGCGAGCCCCGTGCGCCAGCGCGCACCCGGCGGCTCGTTCATCTGGCCGAAAACGAGCGCCGTGCGCGCCAGCACACCAGACCCGGAAAGCTCCGCCAACAGCTCGTGCCCTTCCCGCGAGCGCTCGCCGATCCCCGAGAACACCGAGATGCCGGCGTGGCGCTCCACGGTCGTGCGGATGAGCTCCATGATGAGCACCGTCTTGCCGACACCCGCGCCGCCGAACATCGCGGCCTTCCCGCCTTCGACCAGAGGCGCGAGCAGGTCGATGGCCTTGATCCCGGTGTGAAAGCGCGCGCGGGCCGCACTGCGGCGCTCGAGAGCGGGGGCGGTTGCGTGGATGGGGCGTCGCTGCACATCCACCGGCAGAGCAGGGCCGCGATCGGTCGTCTCCCCCAGAACATTCAACAGACGGCCGAGCACCGCCTGTCCGACTGGCACCCGAACAGGGACGCCGAGGCGGTGGACAACCGCGTGGCGCTTCAGTCCGCTGGTGCTCTGCAGCGCCACCGCACGGACCCGTTGCGGGTCCAGGTGCTGCTGTACCTCGGCCGCGAGCGGCGGACCGACATCCGAATCGATGGCGAGTGCCTCACGAATCGCGGGTAGGCCGCCTGCCGGAAACTCGATATCCAGCACGGATCCGCGCGCAGCCACGACACGGCCCACGATGTCCCCGACGGCTGGGATAGTCTCGTGCGCTGATTCCGCCATGCTCAGGAGGTCCACCGCCAGTTGCAGATCTCCGGCATGTCCTCGCCGTGCTCGCGGATGTACTCGCTGTGATCCATCAGCTTATCGCGCAGCGCCTGCTTCACGTACGCGGCGCTCGCCTGGAGCTGTGGCAACCGATCGATCGCATCGCCCACGAGGTGGAAGCGATCGAGATCGTTCAAGACCGTCATGTCGAAGGGGGTCGTGATCGTCCCCTCTTCCTTGTACCCTCGCACGTGCAGGTTGTCGTGGTTATGGCGCCTGTAGGTCAGCCGGTGGATCAGCCACGGGTAGCCGTGGAAGGCGAAGATGATCGGCTTGTCGCGGGTGAAGAGCGCATCGAACTCCGCATCGGGAAGGCCGTGCGGATGCTCGCTCGGGGGCTGCAGCTTCATCAGGTCGACGACGTTCACGACCCGCACCTTGAGCTGCGGAAAGTAGCCGCGCAGGAGCTTGGCGGCCGCCAATGTCTCCAAAGTGGGGACATCCCCCGCGCAAGCGAGAACCAGGTCAGGCTCTGCGCCCCGGTCCGTACTCGCCCACTCCCAGATGCCGATCCCCGCCGTGCAATGCCTGATGGCCGAGCGCATATCGAGCCACTGCGGTGCCGGATGCTTGCCGGCGACGATGACGTTGACGTAATTGCGACTCCTCAGGCAATGATCGGCGACGGACAGCAGGCAGTTGGCATCTGGCGGCAGGTACACGCGGATCACATCCGCCTTCTTGTTGACGACGTGATCGATGAAGCCCGGATCCTGGTGAGTGAAGCCATTGTGATCCTGCCGCCACACGTGCGACGAGAGTAGATAGTTGAGCGAAGCAATCGGCCGGCGCCAGGGGATCTGGCGCGTGACCTTCAGCCACTTCGCGTGCTGGTTGAACATCGAGTCGATGATGTGGATGAACGCCTCGTAGCAGTTGAAGAGGCCATGGCGTCCGGTGAGCAGGTACCCCTCGAGCCAGCCCTGGCACTGGTGCTCGCTCAGCATCTCCATGACGCTACCCTCGCGAGCCAGGTGCTCGTCGGTCGGCAGCACCTCCCCCACCCATTGCTTGCCGCTCGCCTCATAGACGGCGCCCAGGCGGTTGGAGTTGGTCTCATCGGGCCCGAAGAGGCGAAACGTCCGCGGGCTTCGGTTGAGCCTGATCACATCGCGCAGGAACCCTCCGAGCACGCGCGTATCCTCCGCATCGACGGCACCGGGCTGCGGCACCTGCACGGCATACTCGCGGAAATCGGGCAGGCGCAGGTCGCGCAGCAGCTCCCCGCCGTTGGCGTGGGGATTGGCGCCCATGCGGCGCGCCCCCTGAGGAGCGAGCGACTGGAGCTCGGCCTTCAGCCGCCCGCTCTGATCGAAAAGCTCCTGCGGCCGGTAGCCGCGCATCCACTGCTCCAGGAGCTCGAGGTGCGCTGGGTTGCTCCGCACTTCCGCCAGCGGGACCTGATGCGCGTGAAAGGTACCCTCCACCGGCTTGCCGTCCACGAGCTTCGGGCCGGTCCATCCCTTGGGCGTCTGAAAGATGATCATCGGCCAGCGAGGGCGGTGCCGAAATCCGTTCGAGCGGGCCTCGGTCTGAATGGCCCGGATCTCCCCCACGATCCGCTCGAGTGTCCCGGCCATGAGCTGGTGCATGCGACGCGGGTCATCGCCGGCAACGAGATAGGGACTATGACCGCAGGCGTGGAAGTACTCCTCGATCTCCCTGTCATCGAGGCGGGCGAGAACGGTCGGATTCTCTATCTTGTAGCCGTTCAAGTGCAGGATCGGCAGCACCGCGCCGTCCGTGGCCGGATTCAGGAACTTGTTGCTCTGCCAGCTCGTGGCGAGTGGCCCGGTCTCCGCCTCGCCATCGCCGACCACGCAGGCGGCGATGAGCCCGGGATTATCGAACACTGCGCCATAAGCGTGGCTCAGCGAATAGCCGAGCTCGCCGCCTTCATGGATCGAGCCCGGGGTTTCCGGCGCAACGTGGCTCGGGATGCCCCCCGGGAAGGAGAACTGCCTGAAGAGGCGCTTCAAGCCCGGCTCATCGAGCGACACCTCCGGGTAACGCTCGCTGTAGGTCCCCTCGAGATACGTGTTCGCGACCAGCGCCGGTCCACCGTGCCCAGGACCTGCGATGTAGATCATGTCCAGGTCGTACTTGCGGATGATCCGGTTGAGGTGTACGTAGATGAAGTTCTGACCGGGCGTCGTGCCCCAGTGCCCGAGGAGGCGCGGTTTGATGTGGCTCGGGGCCAACGGCTCGCGCAGCAGCGGGTTGTCGAAGAGATAGATCTGCCCCACGGACAGGTAGTTGGCTGCACGCCAGTAGGCATCGATTCGCGCGAGCTCCTCGGCCGTCAACGTGACCTGATCCGTCCGCTCCGACACTGCTGCGTTCATAGTTCATGCTCCGATGGCGCGCCGACTGCATCTGGGCAGAGCGCCGATGCTTTGCAATGGCTGCGTCCGCCGCCGGTTCCCGTGGCGGGATACGAAAGCGTCAAATACGGCGCAAGCCGATTTCAGGCACCACTTCTCCCGCATGATCCAGAGCGGCGGTCAGCCTCGCGGAAAGCCGCTGAATCGAGACAATTCTCACTTTCTCGCTCTCGTCATAACTCAGCGTCAGGGCATCGCGTCCGCAGGCGCTTATCGTGCGATCACCGTCGCCGGACACGAAGATGATGATAGGAGCGGAGGTCAGGCCCTGGAGCGGCCTCGAAAGCCTCACGATCCGCGCGCGCGTCGAATGCCTCATCCACACCAGTACCGTTTGATTGTCCACCGGCTCCCAATTCGCGAGGCGTTCGGCGTGCAGGACCTGATGGCTTCGAACCGCCTGTGCCTCGCAACGAGCTGTTGCGGCGAGCGCCTCAGGCGCGACCGCAAGAAGTGCGGCGAGGAACGCGGCGCGCAAAACGAAGGTTTGACGGCTATTGAAAGTGCGCGCTTTCGCCGCACGCTCGCCATGGGGACTCGACAACACGATGGCATCTCCCCTCGCCTCGACTTGCGCTACGGTACGTCTCGCGGCCATCGCCGAAAATACGTAGCTATGCCTAGCTGGCAAACATGATGCCGAGGGTGGCGAGCACCCCGGCGACACAGATGGCGAAGCACAGGAGATGGATCAGGAGCAGCAAGGGGGTCTTTGCTGCGGAGTGCACGTAGTCCTCGATGATCACCTGCAGTCCGAGGGCCGTATGCCGGAACACCGCAATCAGCAGCAGGATCGTGAGAAACCCATGGAGCGGCCTGCCCAGCCAGGCAACGAATGCGGTCCGATCGGCTCTCCCGAGCGCCACGAGCGAGGCGACGAGCCACAGCGTGAGCGGTACGAGGGCGATCGCTGTAACACGCTCCGCGCGCCAGGCGCCGGTACCGCGCCTGGCGCTGCCGAGGCCCCGTGCCCGGGCCGAACCGGAAGGCGCAGGCCCCGGGGCGGCAGACACCTCAGCTCCTCACCCAAAAGCCGATGAGCCAGGCCCCTGCGGTGAGCGCGACGCTGGCCGCGAGCGCCGCCCAACCCGAGGCATAGATGGTACGCAACTCGAAGCCGGCGACCGCATCCCAGAACAGGTGCCGGACGCTTCCGCAGAGGTGCAGGAAGAAGGCAAAGGTCGCGACCACCAGCAGCGCGCGGCCGACCGGCGATGCCGCCGCCGCATGCATGGAATCGTACGATTGCGGCCCGACGGCGGCCGCAACCAGCCAGGCCACGAACGCCACGATCGCGACCGTCGAGATGACTGCCGTAAACCGGTTGGCGATCGAGAGGACGGACGTGAGCTGCGGCCGGTAGTTCTGGATGTTGGGTGAGCGCGGCCTCACAGCGTGCGCTCCAGCATCATCCTCTTGATCTCGGCAATCGCCTTGCCGGGGTTGAGGCCCTTGGGGCAGGTGCGGGTGCAGTTGAGGATGGTGTGGCAGCGGTAGAGCCGGAACGGGTCCTCCAGGGCATCGAGCCGCTCGCCCTTCGCATCGTCGCGGCTGTCGGTCAGCCAGCGCCACGCCTGCAGCAGCACCGCGGGTCCCAGGAACCGCTCGCCGTTCCACCAATGGCTGGGGCACCCGGAGGTACAGCAGAAGCAGAGGATGCACTCGTAATAGCCATCGAGGCGCTTGCGGTCGGCCACCGATTGCAGCCGCTCCTGCTGCGGCGGCGGCTCGCTCGTTTTGAGCCAAGGCTCGATCAGCGCGTACTGCGCCAAGGCGTGGGCCTGATCGGGAACGAGATCCTTGATGACGGGGAAGTTGGCGAGCGGATAGATGGAGGCGGTGCCGGCCGTCTGCGAGACGAATCGCGTGCAGGCCAGCCAGTTCGTGCCATCGATGGTCATGGCGCAGGAGCCGCATACGCCCTCCCGGCATGAGCGGCGGAAGGTGAGAGTCGAGTCGACCTTGCTCTTGATCCAGATCAGCGCGTCGAGGACCATGGGCCCGCAGTCGTCGAGGTCCACCTCGTACGTGTCGAGTCGGGGATTGCGGCCCGACTCCGGATCATAGCGGTAGATCTGGAAGGTCTTGATCCGCTTCGCTCCCGTCGGGGCCGGCCAATGCCGGCCCTGCTCAATCCGCGAATCCTTGGAAACGCCAAAGCGCTTGGGCACTGGGAAGCGCCTGGGGAGCTTCCAGCGCGAAACCTGGCTCGAAGAGCGGATGGTCATCTCATGACGCCTCGCCGGCAATGCCGATCGCCCCTGGGGATCAATCCGCCCCTGGGCAAGGGGGAGTAGCGGAAAAGCTCACGGCATGACCTTTCCTGCAGCCGATCCTCTCGACATCAGGTCAGGGGGTCTTATCGATGACGAATTCGAGCGACTGCGGCCATGCCGTGAGTTGAAACGGAAACTCGCTCGAGGTTGCGCGCGCGCCGGCCTCGAGCCAATACGTAATAGTGCGTACCGCGCCCCGACACGAACCTACAACGTAGGTCCAGATGCGGGAGATACGTACATGTACGGACCCGCGCCCGCCATTTCCGCCCCTTCCGGGCGGGTAAGATTGAGCATGCACGATGGGAGCCCGGTAGCCGCAAGCTCGAGCGCGCCTGTCGCCGATCACCCTCTCAGTAACGAGGCAAACACGAGCGGAGCGAGGCAAGCGATGAACGCGCAAATCCAAGAGTCCGACTGGTTGCTCAGACTGCTCGTGCGGCACGATCCGCCGCCGATCGGGGTCCAGAGGCTCGCCTCTTTATCGCGCCTGAGCTCAGGCACGCGGCTCTTCCGCCGCGGCGAGGACATCATCGCGCAGGGCTGCGTGCATGATGGACTCTTCGTTCTCTTCGAGGGATTCGCGCTGCGCCATCGGATATTGAGCGACGGCCGCCGGCAGGCGCTCGACATCGCTTTGCCAGGGGATGTCGTGGGCAGCCCGGGATGCTTTCTCGGTGCGGCGCTCAATACGGTCACCGCTCTCACGCGAGGAGCCGTTGCGTTCGTGCCATCAAGTGAGCTCACGTCGCTCCTGGCGGACTTACCTCAACTCTCCATCGCCCTCATCCGCTGCGCGACCGGCGAAGCCGCACGCCTGAGCGAGCACCTGGTCGACCTCGGCCGCCGGAGCGCCTGCGAGCGCGTGGCCCACTTCCTGCTCGAGTTCTCGACCCGGCTCGTGGCGAGCGGGATCGGCACCGCGAATGCGTTCGCACTGCCGGTGAGCCAGGTGCAGCTCGCGGACATCGTGGGCCTGAGCATTCCGCACACCAACCGGGTGCTGAAGCGTCTTTGCCGCGAAGAGCTCCTGGAGATGGCCGGCCGGCGGATTCAGATCCGGGACCGACGCGCACTCGCCGCCCTCGCCGGCTTCGACGACAACTACCTGTTGTCGGTCAGGCGGCCGCTCAGGGTGATGTCGGTTCCGGCGCGCGCCCGCCCTGAGGCCTCCATGCCATTCCGCTACGGCAGTTTGCTCCACCACACAGCCTCCTGACTTGCGCTCATGCCGGGAAGTTGAGCCTCGAGAGAATACCCGCCGCGACGGTTCGAGACATTGCTGCGGCGCAACGTCTCCCTCGAGCTCAACGGCTCGAGCTCGCATGCAGGACCTGGCCGGTACGCGGGACGGGCGCCAAGCCCAACAGCTGCTCGAGCCTGCGGTCCTGGCCGTAGAGATCGTGGAAGAACAGCACCTCGCCGTCCTCCTTGGCGAGCACCGTGGCGTATACGATCATCACGCGGATCGGCCGGGATAGAGGTACCCGCCGCGACTCGGTTCCGTGCATGGCGGCCTCGATCTTCCTGGTTGTCCAGCCACCCGGGGTGTCACGGAGCACGTAGGCGGCAAGCGCCACAGGGTCGCTCACACGGATACAGCCGTGGCTGAAGGCGCGGCGCCGCTCCCTGAAGAGCTGTTGCGCCGGCGTCGAATGCAGATACACGTCATGGAAGTTGGGCAGATCGAACTTGATCAGCCCCAACGCATTGTCCGGCCCCGGCAGCTGACGCAAACGCGCAGCCCCCGAGGTCAACGCTTGCAGGCTATCTTCGGTCGGTGGCAGGATCTGCGTGCCGGCGCGGGTGCTCTGCACGATCTCGAGGTGCTCCGCTGCGAGGAAGTCCGGATTGGCACGAATCTTCGGCAGCATCTCCCGGACGGTGATGCCGTGCGGGACATCCCAGTACGGCCGGAAGATGACGGACTTCATGTCAGCCGCAAATACGGGCGTACGCATCCGGGGGAACGTCCGCCCGACGATGACATCCATCTGCAGAATGGATGCCGCCCGGTCCTCCGTCGTCTGAAATGCGAACAGGCGAAACTGCGGGATATTGACGATGATGGGCGGCGTTTGAAACGGTGGCAGCCAGCGCCACCGCTCGAGCGTGAGATCGATCTTACGCACGTCCTCGGCGAGCGCGGACTGCTGTGCCACCTGCTCTGTGGCGAGCGCCCGATACCGCGCGAGCGCCTGCTCGAGCAGCCGGTAGTGGTGGAACTGTGGCTCGACGGAGGAGAGTGCCCGCGTGAGGTCGGGCGACCTCGCAAGCGCTCTCAGTACCGCAGCCGGATCGAGATCATCCGGACGAGGCGCGCCCAGCTCGAACCCGGCGGCGCGCGGATCGATGCGGCCATAGTGCAGGTCCGAGACGAGCTTGAGGGCCGCGGCCGAGAGACTCACGTCAAACTCCGCGAAACGCCGAGCGGCGATGGTGCCATCGTCCGGCTGAGCAGCCTCCTCGGATCGCCTGTCCGCCGCGGCCAGACTGCTCTCGAGCCCCATCAACGCATCGGCATCGTAATCCGCAGGCTCGAGGCCATAGGCTTCCGCGGACTGGAGGATGCGAAGGAGCGCGAGCGCCTGCGGTGTAGGCTGGCCACCGGAAATCCACAGGAGAGGTTGCGCAGGCGCATACACGGCCTGCAGCGCCTGCCTGGCGCCGTGGTCTGCTCGGCGCAGGCGAACCGTCCATGCCTGTCGTGTCGCGATTACCGCAGCGGCCGCCTGGACGGTTTGGGACGGAGGGAACCCGGCAGCGGTGCATCCAGGGCTCGACAGCAAAGTGATCACCAGCAACAGCGAGGTGCGCACTCCGCTGCGCTGAAGATCACGAATGCTCATGAATCGGGCGCCGGAATCTCGTGGCCTCGGTAGCGCTCTGCGATCCGTGCTGCGAACCGCGCAGCGAGCTCGGGAAGCGTCGCCGGTTTCATCTCCGCCTCTTACGCGGCAACCGGCCGACCGCTCGACACCGCGGCCCTCCCTGCCACCTCCGGCGACCGTATGGGCTGTGGCGCGGCACTCGCGGCGGTCAGGATCTCGAGCAACTCCTTGCGCTCGAGGGTTTCCTGCCGCAGCAGCGCCTTCGCGACGGCTTCGAGCTCCGCGCGGCGCTTCGCGAGAGTTTTCACGACCCGCTCCTCGGACGCGAGCAGGAGCTGGCGGACTTCCGTGTCGATCGTCCGCGCCGTCTGCTCGCTGAAGTCTCCGTGATGTGAGCGTCCCACATCACCAAGGTAGGGGCTCGCCGGGGCTTCCTCGAAGACGCCTGGTCCGAGTGCCTCGCTCATCCCATAACGCATGATCATCTGCCGCGCGAGATCGGTCGCGCGCTGCAGATCGTTCTGCGCTCCTGTCGAGAGCTCACCGAACACGAGTTGCTCGGCGCAACGACCGCCCAGCAGGACATCGAGCCGGTCGAGGAGCTCGCCGCGCTTCAGCAGGTAGCGATCCTCGGCCGGCTGCTGCTGCGTGTAGCCGAGCGCCCCGATCCCCCGCGGGATGATGGTGATCTTCGCGACCTTGTCGGCGGTCGCGCGCGATTCGGCCACCAGGGCATGGCCAGCCTCGTGATGGGCGACGGTCTCCCGCTCCTTCGCGCACATGACCCGGCTCTTCTTCTCGAGGCCGCCGATCGCACGATCGATGGCCTCCTCGAAGTCGCGCATCTGCACCTGCGGTTTGTTCTCTCGCGCCGCGTGCAGGGCCGCCTCGTTCACGACATTGGCGAGATCGGCCCCTGCCAGGCCCGCCGTCTTCGCGGCAACGGCCGGGAGATCGACGTCCGAAGCAAGCGCCAGACGCTTCGCGTGCACTTTGAGGATCTGCTCTCGCCCACGGATATCCGGCCGGTCGATCGTCACCTGCCGATCGAACCGCCCGGGACGCAGGAGCGCCGGATCGAGCACCTCCGGGCGATTCGTCGCAGCCATGATGATGACGCCGCCCGCAGTCTCGAAGCCGTCCATCTGCACGAGCAGCTGATTGAGCGTCTGCTCGCGCTCATCATTACCGGTAAAGCCACCCGGGCTGCGCGCCTTGCCGAGCGCATCGAGCTCATCGATGAAAATGATGCACGGAGCGAGCTTTGCGGCCTGCTGGAACAGATCGCGCACGCGCGCCGCGCCGACGCCGACGAACATCTCGACGAATTCCGAGCCACTGATCGAGAGGAACGATACCTTGGCCTCTCCGGCGACAGCCTTCGC
Organism: Steroidobacteraceae bacterium; assembly: GCA_036393055.1. Taxonomy (GTDB): domain Bacteria; phylum Pseudomonadota; class Gammaproteobacteria; order Steroidobacterales; family Steroidobacteraceae; genus 13-2-20CM-66-19. The sequence continues at coordinate 894 of DASVWT010000027.1, read as the reverse complement.
AAGCAATGTCTTGCCCGTGCCCGGAGCGCCGACGAGCAGCACGCCTTTGGGTATCCGGCCCCCGAGGCGCTTGTATCGCTCGGGATTGCGCAGGAAGTCGACCACCTCCATCAGGTCCTGCTTCGCCTCGTCGATCCCGGCCACATCCGCAAACGTCACGCCCGTCTCCTTCTGCACGAAAACCTTGGCATTGCTCTTGCCGACGTCCATGAGTCCGCCGAGTTTTCCCGTACCCATGCGGTTCATGAGCAGGATCCAGACGGCGACGAAAATGACAGCAGGGGCGACCAGGCTCACGATCGTCGAGGGCCAGCGATTCTCGATGTGCCCCGCAAATCGTATCTTTGCCGCCTCGAGATCGGCGATCAGATCACGGTCCGGCACCCGGGCCGTTACGAAGGATTCGTGTGCCAGGGTGCCCTTGGGGAGCGCCTGCCAGACCTTATCCGGCAGGAGGGCACGTGCTTCTCGCAGATCGGCCGTGCCGGTGATGCGATCCTCCCCGATCTGCACGTCTGAAATCTTGCCGGTTTTCAGCAATGCCTTGAAGTCGCTGTACGCGAGCGTCTCGACGGGAGGGCTGAGAGCGAAGTCCTGCAGTGTCAACAGGATCAGGAGGACGATCAGGAAATACCAGATGGAGAAGTGTTGCTTGTGATCCATCCGAAAGCCTCGAGCGCCGATTGAGACCAGAGGCACGATCTCATCGGGTAGGGACGCCGCCTATACGCATTTTCCGGGGTATCGGCGCACGGGCTGCGAGCGGCTCGGCGCCCGCCGCAGAACCGGTCTTGACAGACCGCCCCGGCTGTCTGGATGATCACCCTCTTGCCATGTGCATGAACGGGTAAACTCATGCCTCCCGCTCGAGCCCAGGCTCGTTTCTCCGCTGGA
>DASVWT010000026.1:0-6809 GCA_036393055.1 Steroidobacteraceae bacterium | reverse complement strand
GTCCGCTACGTCGGCGTTGCAACCGGCATGAACTCCCTGATCCGTCCGGCACTCTATGGTGCATACCATGAGATCGCCAATCTGACGCGCCTCACCGAGCCGGCCACGGAGCTCGTCAACGTCGTGGGTCCCATCTGCGAGAGCGCCGATGTCCTCGGACACGACCGTCTGCTGCCGCCCACGCGGGAAGGCGACGTCATTCTCATCGCCAATGCGGGTGCCTATGGCCACTGCATGAGCTCGCATTACAACTTGCGCGATCCGGCCGAGGAGCTCGTCCTCTGAAGCGCGCTGCGCGAGGCAAGGCCTCGAAAAAGAAAAAGCGCCCGGCGGCCCGCTGGAGGCTCGGCGGTGTGCTCATCGCTCTCGCGGGGATGGCGGGGCTGGCCTGCGCCGCGTACGTGCTGTATCTCGACAGGCTCGTCACCAGCCGCTTCGAAGGGTTGCACTGGACGCTGCCCGCGCGCGTGTATGCGGCTCCTATGGACCTCTATGCCGGGCTGGACCTCTCCGAGCGGCAGCTCGAGCACGAATTGCAGCGTCTTTCCTACCATCGGACGGCGGATCTCGAGGAGGCTGGCACTTACCGCGTCAGCGGCAGCCGCATGGACGTCGCGCTGCGCGCCGTACAGTTCGCCGACGGCAGCCGGCCGGCGACGGTCCTGTCGGTCACCTTCGGGCCGGCGGGAATCCAGGACCTGCGTGACAGCACGGGCCGGGAGGTTCCGGTGACGCGGCTCGATCCGCTGCTCATCGGCAGCCTCTTTCCGAGTGACGGTGTCGACCGGATCGTGGTGACCCCGCAGGAGGTGCCGCCCCTCCTGCCGGCGGCTTTGAAGGCGGTGGAGGACCGCAGCTTCGATACCAACCGGGGTGTCGACCCGATGGCGATGCTGCGGGCGCTCTGGGTCGATCTGCGCTCGCGCCGGATCGAGGAGGGCGGCAGCACCCTCACCCAGCAGCTCGTCAAGAGCTACTTCCTCTCCAATCGCCAGACGCTCGGGCGCAAGGTGCGCGAGGCCATCATGGCCGTCTCGCTCGCCTCGCATTTCAGCAAGGCGGATCTCATGAACGCCTACATCAACGAGATCTTCCTTGGCCAGGACGGCAATCGCTCGATCCACGGCTTTGGCCTCGCGAGCGAGTTCTATTTCGGCAAGCCGCTCGCGGAGCTCGACCTGCCGCAGATCGCGACCCTCGTGGCGATCGTCCGCGGACCCACCTACTACGATCCCCGCAGGCATCCGCAGCGCACGCTCGCCCGGCGCAACCTGGTGCTGCAGATCCTGGCGCAGCAGGGTGTCGTGAAGCCAGAGCAGGCGCTCATCGCGCAGCGTGAGCCTCTGGGTGTCACCATCGGCGCCACCGGCGCCTATTATCCGGCTTACCTGGAGCTCGTGCGCCGCACGTTGCAGCGAGACTATCCGGAAAAGGAGCTGACCGAGGCCGGCCTGCGCATCTACACGAGCCTGCAGCCGCGCGTGCAGGAGCTGGCCGAGAAATCCCTCGATGCCCAGCTGCGGGTGCTCGATCGGCGCCATCACCGCGGTGATGCGAAGCTCGAGGGAGCGGTCGTGGTCACATCGCCGCAGAGCGGCGATGTCCTTGCGATCGTTGGCGGGCGGGAGGTCGATTTCGACGGGTTCAACCGCGCCCTCGATGCGCAGCGTTCCATAGGCTCGCTCATCAAGCCCTTTATCTACTTGACGGCGCTGGAGACGGGGCGTTACAACGCGGCCACGGTCATCCAGGACCAGCCCGTGAGCATCAAGCTCGCGAACGGCCGCTACTGGCGCCCGGAGAACTACACGCGCCGCAACTACGGACCGGTACCGGTCGTGCGGGCACTCGCCGAGTCGCTGAACGATGCGACCGTGAACGTCGGCATGGACGTCGGATTGGGGAAGGTATCCGACACACTGCAGCGCTTCGGGCTGCAGAAAGCTCCGGATCAGGTGCCGGCCATGTTGCTGGGGGCCATCGACATCTCGCCCCTCGAGGTCGCTCAGCTTTATAACGGCCTCGCGGATGGAGGATTCCGCACACCGCTGCGGGCCGTGCAGGCCGTCGTCAGTGCCGACGGTAAGCCGCTCAAGGCTTTTCCGCTGCAGGTGACTCAGGTCGCCCCTTCAGCGGACGTTTATGAAGTCGAGAGCATGATGGAGCAGGTGATGACTCACGGCACGGGCGTGCCGGCGCTGCGCATCCTGCCGCCCGGTCTGGTGACGGCCGGGAAGTCGGGTACCTCCTCGCAGGACCGCGACAGCTGGTTCGCCGGGTTCTCGGGCAGCGAGCTCGCCGTCGTCTGGGTCGGATACGACCACTATCAGCCCACGGGGCTGACCGGCTCGGAGGGCGCGCTGCCGGTGTGGGCGCATCTGATGGCATCGCTCGGCACGCGTCCGCTCGAGATGCCGGAGCCGGAGGGCGTTACGCAGACGTGGATCGACTTTTTGAGCGGCATGGGGGCGCAGCCCGGTTGCGCCGGGGCGGTGCCGGTGCAGGTGGCATTGCCCGCGGGCACGCAGGTGCCGCCGATGCCAGGCTGTGGAGTCGGCACGACGACGACACTGTTGGACAAGGCCGGGCAGTGGCTGCACCGGCTGGTGCATTGAGGTAGTTTCGAGCCATGAAGTTGATCTTGGGTGGGGTCGTGCTCGGGGGCGTGCTGGCCGGTTGCGCGCTGCTGGGTCCGCCGCAGCCGGATACCGGTGGCGGGATGGGCGGCTATCCGCAGCCCCAGGCGCAGCGAGCGCCCTCGGCCGCGGCACCTGCTGCGCGGCCGGCGCCGTTGGAGGCACCCTCGCCCCCGCCGCCGGCGCAGCAGGCATCGCAACAGCGGCAGTTCACGCTTGGCGCCGCCGCGACGGCGCTGGTGGGAGATGCGCATGCGCAGGAGCAGAGCCGCAACTTCGGACTCGCGCAGGAGACGCTCGAGCGGGCTTTGAGCATCGAGCCGCACAATCCCCTGGTGTGGCTGGAGTTGGGACGGGAGAACATCCTCGCAGGCAAGCCGGGCCAGGCCTATGGCATGGGCCGCAAGGCGCTGTATCTGGCGAGCGGCGATCCGCGCGCCCAGGCGCGCGCCTGGCAACTGATCGCCGCATCGCTGCGCGCGCAGGGCCGCAACGACGAGGCCTACGGGGCGGAAGAGAAGGCGGCTGCGCTCAACCCGCAGTAGCAAGCGCTCGGCAGCGGCGCATCGCTTCACAGCAGCCGCTGCCACAACCTCCAGAACCAGCCCTTCAGCCGCTGCAGCCGGCCCTGCCGGCGTACGGTGTCCCAGTCGATCCGCTTTCCGTGGCGGATGTCCGTGAGGATGGTGCCGCGAAGCTGATCCGCGGTGGTCTTCCCGAGCACCACCACATCCACCTCGTCGTTGGACAGCACGCTTCGCTGGTCGAAGTTGGAAGATCCCACGAGGGACCAGACGTCATCGACCACCATGGTCTTCGAATGCACGATGCCGTCGCTGCGCTCATAGACTTTGATCCCGGCGGCCAGGAGCTGAGGATAATAGGATCGCTGCACGGCAAGCACCGCCCCGATGTCGCTGTGCGAGGGCAGCAGTATGCGTACATCGACGCCGCGGCGCGCTGCGGCTCGCAGCGCGCGCAGCTCCTGGCGTGTGGGTACGAAATAGGCGGCGGTCATCCAGATGCTGCTTTCAGCCGTGCGAATGGCTGTCAGGACAGACACGTAGTAGCGCGTAGCCAGGCGGGTAGGGCTGCTACCGATCACCCGCACGACTTCCTTGCCTTGCGGCGGGCCTTTCACCGGCACCTCCGCGGGCAGAGGCGGCCCTTTCTGCTCGCGCCAATGCTGGCGAAACAGTCGTGAGAGCTGAGCTACCACGGGGCCGCGAATCTCCAGATCGACGTCGTGCCAGACCGGATGCGGGGATTGCGGGGATTCCTTTTTGCCCCCGAGCGCGTGCGCGAGCTTCGGCGCGCTCTCATAGGTCGTGCTGAGATTCACGCCGCCGACGATGGCTATCCGGTCGTCGGCGATCAGGATCTTGCGGTGATCGCGCTGGTTCAGGGCGAAGGGCGCCCTCAGGGGCTTGATGGGGTTGTACTGTACGAGCTCGACGCCTGCGGCGCGCAGGCCGGCGAAGAACTGCGCCGGGGTGCCGAGCGAGCCTACTGCATCGTAGATCACCCTGACGCGCACGCCGGCTCGGGCTTTGGCCGCGAGCACGTCACTCAGCGCGCGCCCCGCGCTGTGCACGTCCTGCAGGGTGTAGTACTCGAGGTACAGGAACCGCTTCGCTCGCTCCATGGCGGTGAACATCGCCGGGAAAGTCTGGGTGCCGTCCTGCAGAACGCGAACGCTGTTGCCGGTATAGAGCGGGCTCTCGGCAATGAGCTGCTCGATGGCGAGCTGGCGGTCGAAGGCATCGGCGTCGGGCGCCTGGGCGAAGACGCGGGCGAGCACCTTCCTCGCCTGCCGGGCGGACAGCGGTCCGCGCACGCCGTGGACCCGTATCTCCTGGGTCCCGGAGGTCTCCTGGAGCAGTTGGCGCTCGTTGACGGTCGGCAGCTGCGCACAGGAGCAAAGCGCGACGACGGCGGTAGCCGCCAGGGCGAGAATGCGCATGACTTCGGGAAGCTTCCCCGCGAACGGCGCCTGCAGCGAGGCTCTGCCGGACGTCCACCAAGAATCGTGCCCGAAATCAGAAGGTGAAAGTCACCGCCGCGGTGTAGAGCCTTGCGCCATCGGTGTACGGCATCTGGAAGTGCTCGTATTCCAGCCGCGCGCCGAGCGGCCCCCAGTGTGCCTGGATGCCAGCGCCCCAGACGAAGCTCGTGCCGCTGCGGTCGAGAGCGAACAGCGAGCTGTTGGGTCCCTGCAGGTTGCCGCTCAGCGTCCAGCGCGCGCCGCCGGCCTTGCCATAGATGTCCACCGGGCCGAGGGGCAGCAGCCCCACTCCGAAGATATCGAATGCGCGCGCGTCCGCATGTCGGGACGGCGAGCCGCCCAGGAGACGCTGACTCTGATGGCCCAGATCGACATAGTTGGCTTCCACGGCGAAGGGAGGAATGGGCCTGAATCCGACGATGGCCTTCCATGCGTTGTCGTCGATCTTGAAGCCGTATCCGGTGGTGCCGAAGACGTTGTTGATCTGTGCCCTGACATAACCAGCGCCGATGTAGAGTCCGGTATCGGCGGCCGTGGCCGGATCATGCGCGCCCCACCGGCTCGCCCACATGCCCTGATCCTGTGCCTGATCCTGTGCGTAGGCCGCGCCTGCTCCGGCGCCCATCACGCACAGGCAAAGTCCGAGGAAACGCATCGAGTGTTGCATATTCGCATCTCCTGCCCGGCGCTGCTGCCCGGCTCCTGTTGGTTCCTAGCCAGGACCGTGCCTGGCGCGCCGCCGACGGCCAAGATCGGCGGAGTGGCGGCCGGCGCTAGCGCAGCTGCCAGCGCAGTCCGGCGAACAGCTCGTTCTGCACGCGCACATCGGGCTCGTTGACGGTCGTGAATTTCAGCCAGCGGTAGCCTGCGAGCCCCGCGAGGCGCGGCGTGAACTGTACCTCGGCGCCGGCGGTGAAGTCGTAAAGGTTGTGAGCGGAGCCGAATGTCAGTACGCCGGGCGAGTAGTAGGCGCTGCCGAAGGCCGCCAATCCCCAGCGCGGACTGAGGAACGGAAGCACATAACGCGCGTCCGCGCCCAAAGCGACAGCGAAGACGTTCGTTTTGTTGACCGCGGAGAGAAGCGCCAGATAGCCCTGCGGGCCGACATCGATGGTGAGTCCCGGAAGCACGTCGAGATTGGTGTGGAACATCAGGGCCGTCGACAGGATGATGTCCCGGTTCTCGGAGAGCAGGAACCCATAATCGAGGTCGCTGTGCCCGCGCCCGGTCGCCGCCCAGGGAGACGGTGACAGATAGCGCAGCTGAATGACGCTGTTGCCGCCCAGGGCTTCGACGGAGGTGGTCGTGTTGGCGGCACGCGGCTCCTGCGCGTGCAGCGCGCCGCCCGCGATGAGGAGCAGGAATCCGAAAGCGAGACCGTACTTCATGGTGTTGATGTCCGCGTCAGGTACCGGCACGATTGCCAACTTTGAGTTCGTGGCAGTCAGGGTCGCCAGAATTGTTCCCGCCTCGCGACAGGCGGTCTCGAGCGGGAGCCTGATAGTCAGGCCGGCGCTGGCGGGGCCGTATGTGTCAGGACGGGCTCAGACTTCGCTTGCGGCGCTGCGCACCGTGCGTTGGCGGGCGCCGCCGCCGGCATGCCGGGATTCGAGCTCCGCGACGGCCTGCTCGAGCCGCAGGCCGCGGCTTTGCAGCACGAGCAGCAGGTGATAGAGGAGGTCGGCGGACTCGGCGATCAGCTTGTCATCCGTTTCCGCCACGGCCGCGAGAGCGACTTCCAGCCCTTCCTCGCCGACCTTCTGCGCAATGCGCTTCGGTCCCTCGGCGAAGAGCCGTGCCGTATAGCTGCCCTCGGGGCGCTGTTCGATACGCCGCGCGATGGTGCTTTCGAGGGTGGCGAGAAACGCCAGTCGCGCGGCGGGAGCGGTTGCGGCGTCGCCGAAGCAGGTGGCGCTGCCGAGATGGCATACGGGGCCGGCGGGCAGCGCAGTCACCAACAGGGTGTCGCGGTCGCAGTCGGTGTACACGGCGAGGAGCTGCAGCGTGTGGCCGGAGGTTTCGCCCTTTTCCCAGAGACACCGCCGGCTGCGGCTGTAGAAGACGACGCGCTGGCGCGTGAGCGTCTCGCGCAACGCCTCCTGATTCATGTAGCCCAGCATCAGGACGGCGCCGCTGTCGGCGTGCTGGACGACCGCGGGCAGCAGGCC
>DASVWT010000025.1:0-2635 GCA_036393055.1 Steroidobacteraceae bacterium | reverse complement strand
TAGCGCTTATCGAGAAGCAGCATCATCGGGGAATCGGTGTATGCCGGATCGCCCAGGAACACCGCGCGATCGAAGAAGGCGCGGCGGTAGGCCTCGGTGATCAGGTGGATGGAGGCGGCGGAATCGAGTCCTGTGCTCTTGAGGTCATACCCCTCCAGGATGTTCAACAGCTCAATCAGGACGATGCCGCCCGATGACGGTGGCGGCGCGCTGATGATGGTGAGCCCGCGATAAGTACCCGTGACGGGCTTGCGGTCGATGACGCGGTAGCCGGCGAGGTCCTTGGCGGTGATGAGGCCGCCCCCCTTCTGGATGAAATCAGCGAGCTGCCGCGCCATCTGTCCGGAGTAGAAGGCATCGGGGTTGCGCTCGATACGCTCCAGGGTGCGCGCGAGCTCAGGCTGCTTGAAGACATCGCCCTCGTGCCAGCCCTTGCCGCCGTTTTGGAAGATGCGCCGCGAATCCGGAAACTCCGTGAGGCGGGTGTCACGGTCCATGAGGTGCGCGTCGCTGAAGCTCAGCGCATATCCTTGGCGTGCCAGCCGGATGGCAGGCGCCATCACCCGCGCGAGCCCCAGCTTGCCGAAATGCTGCTCGGCATACACCAGACCCTTCACGGAGCCCGGAACGCCGATCGCCTTGTAGCCGACGGTACTCAGGCCCGGAATCACATTTCCGGCGGCATCCTGGTACATCGTCGCGGTTGCCTTCGCGGGCGCGGTCTCGCGAAAATCGATGAAGTGAGTCGCACCGTCATGCAGCCGGATCAGCATGAAGCCGCCGCCGCCGAGATTGCCTGCCTGCGGATGCACCACGGCAAGCGCGAAGCCTGTCGCCACGGCGGCATCGATCGCATTGCCGCCTTCCTTCATGACCTCTACACCGGCGGCCGATGCCAGCCCGTTGCTGCTCGCCACCATGCCATGCCGTGCATGCGCCGGCGCGAACTCCCCGCCGGTAGGCACGTGAGGCGCGGCCAGCGCCTGCCGGACCGGCGCGACAATGATGAGAATCAGCAGAGCAAGGATCGGAGATCGTGCCTTCATTGCGCACCCATGGACCGCGGCGGAAACGGGATTGGCCTCGCGGCGACGACATTGCGCCGAAAAAGGCCTGGAGCAGCAGTATAGGGCTTCCCGCCGCCGCGAAGGCGGGGTGCGGCTATTCGATATAGGCGCGCTCGCCATGCTGGGAGAGATCGAGCCCCTCGCGCTCCTGGTCCTCGCTCACACGCAGGCCAATGGTTGCCTGCAGCGCTTTCAGGATGACGAAAGTGCCGATGACGCACCAGATTCCCGCCGCGGCGACTCCAAGGATCTGGACGCCGACTTGTCGAACGAGAGTCATCCCCGGCGCGTATCCCACACCGCCCAGCTGCGCCGCCACGAAGATGCCGGTCAACGTCGTGCCGAGGATGCCGCCGACGCCGTGCACCGGCGACACATCGAGCGAATCATCCACATGGAGCTTGCGCTTCAGGAGTTGGGTTGCCGAGAAGCAGACGAACCCCGCCGCCGCGCCGATCGCGATGGCGCCGAGCGGCCCCACGAATCCGGAGGCCGGCGTGATCGTGCCGAGACCCGCAACCATGCCGGTGACGATCCCGAGCACGCTGGGCTTGCCGAACCGCAGCCACTCCGCGGTCATCCAGGCGAGCGCGCCGGTGGCGGCACCGAGGTGCGTGACGAGGATGGCCATCGCCGCGGAGCTGTTGGCCGCGAGAGCACTGCCGCCGTTGAAGCCGAACCAGCCGACCCAGAGCATGCCGGCGCCGAGAATGGTGAGCGGCATGTTGTGCGGCGGCATGGCGGTGTGCGGAAAGCCCTTGCGCTCGCGCAGCACCAGGGCGCTCACGAGGGCGCCCACTCCCGCGGTCACGTGCACGACGATGCCGCCCGCAAAGTCCAGCACCCCGCGCTGCGCCAGCCAGCCCCCTCCCCACACCCAGTGGCACACCGGCAGATAGACGACGACGAGCCACAGTCCCGAGAACCACAGCATGGCGCTGAACTTCATGCGCTCCGCGAATCCGCCGATCACCAGCGCCGGGGTGATGATGGCGAAGGTGAGCTGGAACATGACGAAGGCCGCCTCGGGTGTCGTGCCACGCACCGCATTCCGGCTCATGTCCAGCACCCCGCCAGGCGCGCCGATCAGCGCCTGCCAGGCGCCGCCATTTCCGAAGGCCATTCCATAGCCGCCCACCACCCAAAGCAGGCTCACCAGGCACGCGATGGCGAAGCACTGCATCGCCACGGAAAGGACATTCTTGCTGCGCACCAGCCCGGAGTAGAAGGCGACCAGCCCCGGCAACGTCATCGAAAGGACGAGCGCCGTGGCGGTGAGCAGCCAGGCGGTGTCGCCCGGATTCGCGGCGCGCGTTACGGCGATGGGACTGGTTGCGGGATTGGCGGCGGCATGGGCCGCGAACGGCAACAGTACGCTGGCGCACACACAGGACAGCCGCCCGGCGGCGGAAAAGAGACGTGACATGGACCCCTCGGGAAACCGGCGGCGCTGCCGGCGGAACCGCTCATCCGGCAATGGATGAGCGGCGAGGATTGTCCGGGGTCGAGCGGCAGGAAATCAAGCCGCTGAAGACAAGCGGCGGCCCAGGGCTATCGCCCTGGGCCGC
>DASVWT010000024.1:0-5481 GCA_036393055.1 Steroidobacteraceae bacterium | reverse complement strand
CGCGAGTCCGTGCCGGCAGGCTGCGTCTCTGGGATAAGCCCCGAGCAAGTTCGCAGAGGCTTACCGGTTCGCGCGCTGGACCACTTGGCGCAACTGCTGGGGGTGGATCGAGCGGAGCTGGCGCGGGTGCTGGGAGTGTCCCTGCGGACCTTGCAGAGAAAGGCGGGGGAGAGGGAGCGTCTCGACCCTGCAGTTTCCGACCGCCTGGCGCGCGTGCGCCGCATTCTCGACCTCGCGACGGATGTCCTCGGTGAGCAGGCCAAGGGCGCCCATTGGCTGACCTCGAGGAGCAGGGCATTGGGCGGAGAGGTTCCGCTGCACATGCTCGACACGGACATGGGCACCCAACGGGTACAGCAAGAGCTGCATCAGATCGAGTTCGGCTTTCCTCTGTGATGGACTTCTGGAGACTCTATCGGGCTCGCCATGGCCCCGGGCTTGATGGCGCGGGAGGGCTTTACGCCGCCGGCCGCTGGCACCGGCTCGGCCGCCGCGTGGTCTACTTTGGTGCGAGCGCCGCGATAGTGGTGCTGGAGAAGCTTGCCCACGTTGATCCCGACGCGCTTCCCGACGATCTCCTCCTGGGGCGCTTCACGGGCGAGCCGAGTGTCGAATCGATAGCGGAGCCGGTGGCGCTTCGGGACCTCAGCGCGTGTCGCTCGCGAGGTGAGCGCTTCCTCGAGGCGGGGCGCGCATGCGCCTTGCGGGTCTCCTCCGCAGTTCTGCCTGAAGAGACCAACTACATGGTGAACGCCGAGCATCCGGATGCCGCGCGAATCCTTCTGGTCTCAGAGCGGCCATTCATATTCGACGAGCGACTCGTCGCCTGAGGCCTCGGCGCGAGCAGCAGTGCCGACGGCTCCCTATCCCGCCAGCCGCCGATAAATCTCGACGTACTTCCCACCCTGCTTCTCCCACGAGAAGTCCTGCACCATCCCATTGCGCACCACGCGCCGCCAGTGCTCCGGCTGCGCATACAGGTCGAGCGCCATGTTCAGCGCCAACTCCAGCCCCTCGGCATTGAAGTCATCGAAGACGATGCCCGTGCCCTCGCCGGCGGCGGGATCGTACTGCTGCACAGAGTCCGCAAGCCCGCCCGTGCGCCGCACGATCGGCACCGTGCCATACCGCAGGCTGTACATCTGGTTGAGCCCGCAGGGCTCATACAGCGACGGCATCAGGAACATGTCGCACCCCGCCTCGATCCAGTGCGACAGCTCATCGTCATATCCCTGCCGGAACACCACCCGCCCCGGGAAGCGCCGCTCGAGCTCGGCGAGGAAGCGCTCATACTGCGGCTCGCCGCTGCCAAGCGCCACGAAGCCCAGCTCCCGCCACTGCAGCACCTGCGGCAGCGAGTCGAACATCAGCTCGATTCCCTTCTGCGCCGCCAGCCGGCTCACCATCCCCGCCAGCGGAGCCGTGACCGGCAAACCCAGTCCGAGCCGCCCGAGCAGCGCACTCTTCAGCCCCGCCTTTATCGACAGCGTGTCCGGGTCGTAATGCTCCGGCAGATACCTGTCATTGCGCGGATCCCACGTGTCATAGTCCACGCCGTTCAGGATGCCCGTCAGCGCGTCCGCCCGCATGCGCAGCGAGTCCTGCAGCCCCATTCCATACTGGTCCGTACAGATCTCGCGCGCGTGCGTCGGGCTCACCGTAGTGATCGCGTCCGCGTACATGATGCCGTGGCGCAGCGGATTGATCTTGCCCGCGCGCAGGTCATCCTGGTGCAGCAGATAGCTCCTGGGGCCGAGCTCCAGGTCCGCAATGGCCGCCGAGCTGAACGTACCCTGATAGCCGATGTTGTGGATCGTCAGCACCGAGCGCGTACGCGTGAAGAGCGGGTCGCCCTCGAGCAGCGTCTTTAGGAAGAGCGGCCCGAAGGCCGTGTGCCAGTCGTTGCAATGCAGGATCCCCGGCGACCACTGCATCCGCCGGCACGCGTCCAGCACCGCCCGAGTGAAGGCCAGGAAGCGCAGATGCTCATCCGGGTCGGTCGTGTAGATCACCGGCCGCGCGAACAATACCGGGCAATCGACCAGGTACACCACGGCCTCCGACGCCGGAAGCCTCGTGGACACCACTGAGTAAACATAATGATGCGGCCCGATCTGCAGCGGCACCTGCTGCAAGCCATCCACCGGCCGCATCGGGAATTTCGTGCGGTCGATCGACGCATAAAGCGGCGTGAAGAGCCGGACGTCGTGCCCGGCTGCGGCCAAGTACTTCGCCAGAGCGCCGGCCACGTCGGCCAGGCCGCCCGTCTTGGACAGGGGTGCCACCTCGGCCGACAGCAGGCCAACGGCCAAACTCACGGCCGCCCCCGCGGGGCTATGATGGCGCCCGCAGACCCAAGGCTCAGCCGTCCGTCGATGCAACGCTTTCTCATAGGACTCACGCTCACTCTGCTGCTCATTGTCTCGATCGGTATCGGCATCGCCGTGGCCCGATGGCCGGAGTGGCGGCACCTCGTTTTCTAGAGTCTTCTCATCCGCCGTGGCGACCCCTCCGGGGCGGCTGACCCCCTCTGTGGGGTGTCAATCGGCCGAGCCTCTATCTAAGTACTTGATTTCACGGCGCTTCTTATTGGCCATGGCCGGCCAGGGCGCCGCCCCCTGGTAGACTATGCCCATTCTCCCGCTTCCGGCCACCCCCGCTCGAGCCTCGACGCGCTGTTTCCGGGGGTCATTTTGAGGGCCGCATTGGCCCGGCACGGAGCGAAAGGATGAGAAAAACCATGTCAGCCTCGCCATACAAACAACTGGAGCAGGAGTTCAAGCGACTCCATGCATTTCGCGGAGCCCTGTCGCTCCTTCGCTGGGACGCCGCGGTGATGATGCCGCGCGGCAGCGCCGACGTCCGCGGCGAGCAGCTCGCCGCCCTGGAGACCGAGCACCACGCGCTGCTCACCGCGCCGCGCATCACCCGCCTGCTGGACCGTGCCCAGGCCAACACCCAGGGCCTGCAGGACTGGCAAGTGGCGAACTTGCGCGAGATGCGCCGCCAGCGCGATCACGCCATCGCCACTCCCGTATCCCTCATTTCCCGGCTGGCGCGAGCCACCTCGCGCGCCGAGGTTCGCTGGCTCGAGGCCCGCCAGCAAGGCAAGTTCGAGCTGTTCGCGCCGCACCTCGAAGAGGTTCTGCACCTGGTCCGCGACAAGGCGGCGCTCCTCGGACAGGCGCTCAACCTCGCGCCTTACGACGCGCTCGTGGACGAGTTCAGCCCCGGCATCACCACTGCCGATATTGACGCCATGTTCAAGGGATTGTCGCGCCGGCTCCCCTCCCTGATCCGCGAGGCGATCGCCGCCCAGGAGAGCCGCCCGCCCGCTGCGCTCAGCGGCAAATTCCCGGCCGCCAAGCAGCGCGCCCTGATCGTGGAAGTGATGAAGCAGATCGGCTTCTCCTTCGATCGCGGGCGGCTCGACGAAAGCGAGCACCCCTTCACCGAAGGCGTACCCGGAGACATCCGGGTCACCACCCGGCTCGATCCCAACGACCTCTTCTCCGGCCTGCTCGGCGCGCTGCACGAGACCGGCCACGCCATGTACGACCTCGGACTGCCGCAGGACTGGCGCGACCAGCCCGTCGGCCGCGATCGCGGCATGGCACTGGAAGAAAGCCAGTCGCTCCTCACGGAAATGATCATCTGCCGCAGCCGTCCATTCGTACGCTACGTGCAGCCGCTCATCATCAAGCATTTCGGCGTCAGCGGACCGGAATGGGACGTCGAGAACATCTACGCCCATCTGACGCGCGTGCAGCGCGGCCTGATTCGCGTCGATGCTGACGAGCTGACCTATCCCCTGCACATCATGGTGCGGTACGAGCTGGAGAAGCAGCTGCTCAGCGGCAATCTCGCGGTACGTGATCTGCCGGAAGCCTGGAACAAAGGCATTGAGGAGCGTCTGGGAATCCGTCCAGGCAACGACAGCGAAGGCTGCCTCCAGGATGTGCACTGGGCCGTCGGCTCCTTCGGGTACTTCCCGTCTTATGCGCTGGGCGCCGTCATCGCCGGCCAGCTCTACGAGAGCCTGCGCGACGAGGTGCCCGCGCTCGATGAGCAGCTCGCCCGCGGTGAATTCTCCGGCCTCCTCGGCTGGCTGCGCACCAACGTGCACGGCCTCGGCGCCAAGGTGCCGGTGCAGGACCTGCTGCGCGGCGCCACCGGCAAGCCCCTGTCCGCCACCGCCTTCATCCGCTACATCGAAGCGAAGTACCTGGAAGCGGCGCCCAGCGAGGCTGCCGCGTAGTGTCCGCCTCCGCCGCTCCAGGCAACTCGCGTACGCTCGCCCGCCTGCAGGCCCGCCTGCGCGGCCTCGCCGGCAAGGCGATCGAGGACTTTCGCATGATCGGCCCCGGCGACCGCGTGATGGTGTGCCTGTCGGGAGGCAAGGATTCCTACACCCTGCTCGACATCCTGCTGTCGCTCAAGCGCAGCGCCCCGGTCGACTTCGAGCTGCTGGCGGTGAATCTCGACCAGAAGCAGCCCGGGTTCCCCGAGCACGTCCTGCCGGATTACCTGACAGCCCTCGGCGTCCAGTTCCACATCATCCAGCAGGACACCTACAGCGTCGTCAAGCGCGTCATCCCGGAGGGCCGCACCCTCTGCGGCCTTTGCTCACGCCTGCGCCGCGGTGCCCTTTATCGTTTCGCCGCCGAGAAGGGCATCACCAAGATCGCTCTCGGCCACCACCGCGACGACATCGTCGAGACACTCTTTCTCAACCTCTTCTTCGGCGGTCGCCTGAAAGCCATGGCCCCGAAGCTTCTCTCCGAAGACGGCCGGCACATCGTCATCCGCCCGCTTGCTTACGTCGCGGAGCGCGATATCGAGCGCTACGCCCGCGGCCGCCGCTTCCCCATCATCCCCTGCAAGCTATGCGGCTCGCAGGACAACATGCAGCGCGTGGCCATCAAGCGCATGCTCGCCGACTGGGAGCGTGCCCATCCTGGCCGCACCGAGAGCATCTTCTCCGCCCTGCGCCACGTGGAAGTCGCACACCTCGCCGATCCGCGCCACTTCGACTTCGCCGGCCTCGACCGGCAGCGGTCCCCAAAGCAACCGGCGCCGATCCGCTCGCCGGCGCTTGCGGCCATGACTCTGGACGAAGAGGACACCGTGCTGGCCGCTGCGGCCGCGACCCTCTCATAATCGGTAATGGCACTCGCTCCGCCGCTGCCGAACTCCTACTGGGTCATCCCCGGCCTGCTGCTCGCTGGCGAGCATCCCTCCGGCCTCAGCCCCGAAGCCACCCGCCAGCGGCTCGGCCAGCTCCTCGCCGCCGGCATCGAGTGCTTTCTCGACCTCACTCACCCCAGCGAGATCGAGCCGTACGACCAGGGCCTTCCCCTCCACATCGAGTACCTGCGCAAGCCCATCCGCGACCACGGCCTGCCCGAGCGCCGCGAGCACATGATGGAGATCCTCGACTGCCTGCACGATGCCCTGCGCTCCTCGAGGCCTGCCTACGTG
>DASVWT010000023.1:0-9126 GCA_036393055.1 Steroidobacteraceae bacterium | reverse complement strand
CGCGGCGAGGAGGGCTATGTCCTCAGGGGCGCGAGCTCCATGCGGCTCATCAGCCGCGATCCGCTCGAGCTCATCGGCCAGACCATCGGCCGCCATCATCAGTATCCGGACGGGTTCGCGCTTTTCCTCGGCACGATGTTCGCCCCGATCGAGGACCGCGACACGCCGGGCCTGGGCTTCACTCATCGCCGCGGCGATCTGGTGCGGATCTCGAGCGAGCGGCTGGGGACGCTGCAGAATCGCGTCACGCATTGCGAGCACGCACCCCCCTGGACGCTCGGCATCGGCGCGCTGATGCGCAATCTCGCCGCGCGCGGCCTGCTGCGGTCCAACGAATCGACCCCGGGAGCGCCCGCTCGATGACAGGTGCCGCCACCGCCCTGAGCCTTCCAGACACCCCCTCGCAGGCCGCCTCGCGCATCCGTCGCGCTCTCTACCCCAGCCTGCGCGGCAAGCGTGTCGTCGTCACCGGCGGCGGCTCGGGCATCGGTGCAACGATCGTAGAGAGCTTCGCGCGGCAAGGGGCCGTGGTCTCCTACCTGGACAACTCCGTCGAGCCTTCCCGCGTGCTCGAGCGCTCGCTCGCGACGCTCGATTCGCCACCGCGGTTTCACGCCTGCGACCTCCGCGACCTGGACTGTGTTCGCCGGACGCTCGAGAGGGCAGCCGAGCAGAGCGGCGGAGCCATCGAGGTGCTGATCAACAACGCGGCATGCGACGATCGCCACAGCTTCGAGGAAGTGACGCCGAAGTACTGGGAGGATGGCGTCGCCGTGAACCTGCGGCATCTGTTCTTCTGCGCCCAGGCGGTCACCGCCGGCATGAAGGCGGCGGGCGGTGGCGCCATCATCAATTTCGGCTCCGTGTCCTGGCACCTGGCGCTCTCGGGGCTCTCCGTCTATCAGACCGCGAAGGCTGGGATTGAGGGCTTGACCCGCGCGATGGCGCGCGAGCTGGGGGAGTACGGCATCCGCGTCACCTGTGTGATTCCGGGGGCGGTGCGCACGGCCCGGCAGACGCGGCTCTGGCACACGCCGGACGAGGAAGCGCGCATACTTGCGCAGCAGTGCCTCAAGGCCCGGGTGGAGCCGGAGGACGTCGCTTCGCTCGTGCTGTTCCTGGCGTCCGACGATGCGAGAATGTGCACCGCCCACGAGTACTTCGTGGATGCGGGTTGGAGATGACTTAACTCGAGAATCGAGGGGGTATCAAAATGAGCGGCAAAGGCAATCCGGGACTCGTGGCGGCGCTCACGGTCGCGGCCACTTTGGGAGGACTGCTGTTCGGCTACGACACGGCGGTGATCTCCGGCGTCACCGATGCGATCACGCACAACTTCGTGTTGCCGCGCCACCTGGCGGAGGCGGACGCGAACTTCCTCTCGGGCCTCGCGATCTCCATGGCGCTCCTCGGCTGCGTCATCGGCGCGGGCCTCGCCGGCCCGATCTCCACCCGGATCGGCCGCAAGGGCGGGCTGATCATCGCCGGGGTTCTGTTCTTCTTCTCCTCCCTGGGGGCGGCCTATCCGGAATTCTTCTGGAGTATCTTCGGCGCCACCGGTTATCACGCGCTGCCGGCCTTCCTCGGCTACCGCCTGGTCGCGGGCATGGCCATCGGCATGGCCTCGATGCTGGCGCCCATGTACATCGCGGAGGTGGCCCCACCGGCCTCGCGCGGCATGCTGGTGACCTTCCAGCAGATCGCCATCGTGGTCGGCATCACGCTGGTCTACTTCGTCAACTGGGCGATCCAGGCGGGCCACACCCGCGAGTACCTGATGTCCACCGCGTGGCGGCACATGCTGGCTTCCGCGGCGATTCCCGCAGCACTGCTCATCATCTTCATGCTGATGGTGCCGGAGACGCCGCGGTTCATGGTGCTCAAAGACCGCGACACAGACGCGCTGGCGCTGCTCAAGCGCCTGGTCGGTGAGGCGGAAGCCCAGTCCACCCTGCAGCAGATCAAGGCCACGCTGGTGGAGCATACCCGGCCGCTCCTGAGCTTCGGCTGGCTGGTGCTGATCGTCGGCATCCTTCTCTCGATCTTCCAGCAGGTCGTCGGCATCAACGCGGTGCTCTACTACGCGCCGCACATGTTCGAGAACATGGGCGCCTCGACCAACCAGGCGCTGTGGGATTCGGCGATCTACAGCGGCGTGACCATGACCGTCTTCACGCTGATCGCCACCTTCACCGTGGATCGGATCGGGCGCAAGCCGCTGCTCATCGCCGGCGCTTTGATCATGGCGGTGGCCATGATCCTGCTCGGGTTCCTCTTCGACCGGCACCTCGCCGCCGCGACCGCCGGACAGGCGGGCGCCTCGGCGGGTTCCTCCTACATCGCGCTCGGCGCCGTGGTCGTCTACATCCTCGGGTTCTCGTTCTCGTGGGGACCGGTGGTGTGGGTGATGCTGTCGGAGATCTTCCCCAACTCCATTCGCGGCAAGGCCATGTCCATCGCCGTCGCGGCGCAATGGATCATGAACTTCATCGTCTCGACGACCTTCCCGATGATGGACGGCAGCAGCTACCTCAACGCGCAGTTCAACCATGGCTTTGCGTACTGGGTGTACGGCGCCTGCTCGATTCTCGCGGCGCTGTTCGTGATCCGCTTCGTGCCGGAGACCAAGGGCCGCCCGCTCGAGTCCATCCAGGAGCTGTGGCACCGGCCAGGGCCTGCTGCCGGCGTCGTCGCCCCGCGAGTCGCGGGGCAGTGACCGGGACACTGGCGCTTGCCGAGGGTGACCTGACGCTCGAGCTGCTCCCCGGCCTCGGCGCCGCGATCTCGACGCTGCGTTACCAGGGGATCGAGGTGCTGCGGCCGACACCGCCGGGCACCGGCGAGCCGTTCGAGACGGCGGCGTTCGTGCTCGCACCGTACGCGAACCGGATCGCCGACGGGCGCTTCCGGGTGGGCGAGCGCGAGGTCAGGATCGAGCGCAACGCGCCGGGCCAGGCGCATCCTCTGCATGGCCATGCCTGGCGCCAGCCCTGGCGTGTCGAGTCGGCGGCGCGCGACCAGGCGGCGCTCACCTTCGAGCATGCGGCCGACAGCTGGCCCTGGCACTATCGGGTGAGGCAGATCCTGACACTGCGTGCCGACAGCCTCGAGGTGACCCTCTCGCTCGAGAACCGCGACTCGAGTCCCATGCCCGCGGGACTCGGCTGGCATCCCTACTTCCACAAGGGCTCCGGGGCGCGGCTCACGGCGCATCTGGAAGGGGTGTGGCTCACCGATACGGACTGCCTGCCGGTACGGCTCGCCCACGGGACGCGCTTCGGCCAGTGGGACCGGGGGGATGAGCTCAAGCAGCCGGAGCTGATCGATCACTGCCACACCGGCTGGCCCGGAGTGGCGGAGATCCTGCTGCCCGAGGAGGGGCTTGCGCTGGCGCTCACGGCAAGCCGTGCGCTGCGCTGGCTGCACATCTACAGCCCGCCGGACAAGGATTTCTTCTGCATCGAGCCGGTGAGCCACATGCCGAATGCGGTCAACCGCTCCGCACCGCCCGCGATCACCGGCCAGAAGCTGCTCGCGCCGGGCGAGCGCCTGGATGCGCG
Source organism: Steroidobacteraceae bacterium (assembly GCA_036393055.1). GTDB lineage: Bacteria > Pseudomonadota > Gammaproteobacteria > Steroidobacterales > Steroidobacteraceae > 13-2-20CM-66-19. The sequence continues at coordinate 5,566 of DASVWT010000023.1, read as the reverse complement.
CGTGACCTTGAGCGTCGTAAAGTCAGACAAATAGGCCGGATGCGCTATGCTTTGCGGCGTGAAGAGCATGCAAGCCACGCACGTCTGCAAGGTGGGCGCCGAGCTCGGCGAAGGCCCGGTATGGGTCGAGCGCGAGTCGGCGCTCTGGTTCGTCGACATCAAGTCGCGGCGCGCCCACCGCTGGCATCCGGCCACACGCGAGCACCGCTTCTGGGCGGCCCCGGAGCAGCCGGGATTCATGGCGCCGCTGCGCGGCGGCGGCTTCATCGTGGGACTGAAGACCGGGCTGCACCGGTTCGATCCGCAGGCCGGTGAGTTCGTACATATCGCCGACGTGGAGCCTCACCTTCCCGCCAACCGTCTGAATGACGGTTGCGTGAGCCCCGAGGGGGCGCTCTGGTTCGGCTCGATGCATGATCCGGAGGTGGAGGCCAGCGGTGCCTTGTATCGTCTGGATGAGCAAGGCCGATGCGTGGCTCTCGATAAGGGTTATGTCGTCACGAACGGGCCGGCCTTCAGCCCCGACGGCCGCGTCTTCTATCACACGGATTCGTCGAATCGGACGGTATACGCCTTCGATCGGCCGCAGCCGCACACGCTGAGGCGCAAGCGCGTCTTCGTGCGCATCGAGGAGGGGGCGGGCTGGCCCGACGGTAGCACCGTGGATCAGGAAGGCTGCGTGTGGATCGCCCTCTGGGGCGGCTGGGGCGTGCGCCGCTACTCGCCCGAGGGCGAGCTGCTCGCCAGCGTGCGCCTGCCCTGCGTCAACGTCACCAAGATCGCTTTCGGCGGTCCCGACCTGCGCACGGCCTATGTCACCACGGCGTGGAAGGGCATGACACCGGAGCAGCGCGCGGCGCAGCCTCTGGCGGGCGACCTCTTCAGCTTCGAGGCGCCGGTGCCGGGACTGCGGCCGGTGGAATTGCAGGTTTGTCCGACAGGTTGAGGCATCCGGGAGAGCGGCGAGAGATGGCGGCGATTTATCCTGACTTGAAGGGCCAGGTGGTGCTGGTCACCGGCGGCGGCTCCGGCATCGGCGAGGCGATCGTGCGCCAGTTCGCGGCGCAGCAGGCCAAGGTCGCTTTTATCGACATTGCCGTGGAGCACTCGCGTGCGCTGATGCGGGAGCTTGCCGAGGCGGGTACCCCCGTGCACTTCGAGCCTTGCGACGTGACGGACATTCCGGCGCTGCAGCGCTCCGTTGCGGCGATCCGCAAGCTCCTCGGCCCCATCCAGATCCTGGTCAACAACGCCGCGCACGATGAGCGTCACGCCACGGAAGAGGTGACGGAAGCCATCTGGGACAGCCGCCTCGCGGTGAATCTCAAGCACCAGTTCTTCTGTGCCCAGGCTGTGATTCCCGACATGAAGTCAGCGGGCGGAGGCTCGATCATCAATCTCGGCTCCACCTCCTGGATGATCGGTCAGGGCGGGATGGCTGGCTATACGGCGTGCAAATCCGCCGTGTTGGGTCTGACGCGCTCTCTCGCTCGCGACTTTGGCGCCTACGGCATACGCGTCAACGCCGTCGCCCCCGGTTGGATCATGACGAAGCGCCAGCTGGATAAGTGGGTCACGCCGGAGACGGAGAAGGAAATCTACGCCCGCCAATGCCTGAAGCGGAAATTGGAGCCCGCCGAAGTGGCGAAATTCATCGTATTCCTCGCCTCCGAGGAGGCGAGCGCGTGCACCAATCAGCACTACGTCGTCGACGGCGGGTGGGTGTGACGCCGGTCAATGGATGAGCTTTGCAATCGTGAATGCCAGCGCGGTGACGGTGATCATGGTGCCGACCATCCATTGAATCATCGACGCCTTCATGTCGCTGACGTCGGATTTCGCTGCCAGGTACGGTAGCTGAGCTTTGATTCCGGATAAATCAGACAATGTCGTCCATATCGCCTCCGCCGATATTGACTCAAAGATCAGGTCGGTCTCAAACAATCCCGTCAGATCTGGCTTGGCACCGGGGAGAGCATGAAGGGAGATTAGGCCAGGAGCTGCCGTCGAGGAGGAGTGGGTGTAATGCCCCGCCTCCACGGTGTGGAAGAAGTGCAGGTCCCTGTGCTGGACATCCAATATCCACACCTCCGGAACATCGTGCCGTGCATACAACGGCACCTTCACCGTCCGGTCATGAAGCAGTGAGCTCATGGCGAGCTTATCGCAACGGAATGTTTGAATATACAGGGCACTTCACAATTGCAGGGTGGCAGCATCCGCCGGAAATGAAGCGGGAGCCACGCGTTATGCTTGCGTCTGCGCGCGGATACGTTGCGTTTATGTGTTTTCCGCGCAGAAATTCGGGCATACTGGCCCGGTCATGGCTTGCCTCATCCACCGGATCGGGTCGATTAGCTGCCCGGCTTTCGCTGAAAGCCGGGGCTGTGTTGCGCGAGATATAGGTGAACGTGCGATGAGGATCTCCCTCCATGACTTTGGAACAAGCAGTACTACAAGAGACCGTCACGCAGACGCTCTGCCTGCGGGTCAGCGCTGATGCCGATCCGGGCGCGCTCGCGCGCGTCCTGGGCTGTTTCCAGACCCTCAACGTCGTCCCGCGCCGTGTCGTCGCGGAGCTGGGGACGACGGGGATGCTGTACATCAGGATCGACGTCACCGGACTGACGGAACGACATCTCTCGCTGATCGCGGCCAAGGTGGGGCAGGTACCCTGCGTCGGGAACGCCTACTGGCACCGTCTTTAGTGGCAGGCACGTCGTGTCGGCCATCCATGGCGGCAGGGCACCCAGCCCGCGCCATCCCGCGCGGTCGTTCGCGCGGATCGAGCACACGTTAAGTGTGCTCGATGAAAGGCACCGCGCTCACCCACTGTGGCCGAGCCGCGGCCGCCGAGGTAGGCTTCGCGGGTGAAAGCACTCATCATCGGCGGCGGCCTGCTCGGCATCACCTCCGCCTACTTTCTCTCGCGCCGCGGTTGGGAGGTCACGGTGCTCGAGCGCCGCGACGGTCCCGGCCAGGAGACGAGCTTCGCCAACGGCTCGCTGCTGACGCCCAGCATGCCGGAGCCCTGGAACGCGCCGGGAAGCTGGCGGGTGCTGCTCGCCTCCCTCGGCCGCTCCGACTCGCCGCTGAAGCTGCGCCTGAAGGCCCTGCCGCACCTCGGGGGCTGGGGGACGGACTTCCTGCGCAACTCGACCGCGGAGCGCTACCACCGCAACACGGTCAAGAACCTGAGGCTGGCGCTGCATTCGATCGAGGCTCTGAGCAAGCTGCGCCAGGAGACCGGCATCGAGTACGGCTGCGCCCTGCGCGGCTCGCTGCGGCTCATCCGCAATCCCGCGGCGCTCGAGCGGGCGCTGCAGTGGGCGGAGAAGCTGCGACCCGAGGGACTGACCTGGCAGCGCCTGAGCGCCGATGAGGTCGTGGCCCTGGAGCCGGCCCTGGCGCCGATCGGCCGGCAGCTCGCCGGCGGCATCCACTATCCGCTGGATGAGACCGGCAACGCCTACAAGTTCTGTGTGACTCTCGCCGAGCAGGCCCGCCGGGGAGGGGTGGAGTTCCGCTTTGGCACGCCGGTGACCGGCATCGAGGTCCGTCAGGGCAACGTGGCGGCGGTGCTCAGCGGGGCGAGCCGGTTCACCGCCGACCGCTACATCGTCTCGGCCGGCAGCTACAGCCCGCTGCTTCTCGGGAAGCTGGGCCTGAAGATGCCGGTAAGGCCGGCGAAGGGCTACTCGATCACTTTCGACAGTCCTCCGCGGCTCGATCCGCCATTTCGCCAGCCGATCGCCGACGATGACTTTCATGCGGTGGTGGTGCCGCTGGAGAGCGCCATCCGGGTGGCAGGGACCGCGGAGTTCACCGGCTACGACCTCTCGCTGACGGAGAGCAGGATCCAGAACCTGCTGAATCTGGTGCGGCAGGTGCTGCCGGCCGGCGGATTCGAGCGGGCGCAGGCGCGGCCCTGGTGCGGCCTGCGGCCGATGTCGGTTGACGGGGTGCCGATCATCGGGCCGACGCCGCTCGGCAACCTCTGGCTCAACACGGGCCACGGCCACCTGGGGTGGACCATGGCGGCGGGCTCGGGGCAACTGCTGTCGGATCTGTTGACGGGAGGATCCCCGGGCGTGAATCCCGACGATTACTCGCTGGCGAGATTCAACGGCGCCGGGTGAGATCGTGTTGGATTGATTATACTACCGGCTGTCTCGCGAACCATGAGGGGATAGGCCGTGCAGAGAGACATTCGTGAAACCGCGCTGTATCGCGAGAGTGAGTCCCTGTACCGCCTCTTTCGCCGCCCCGGGAGCGGGCTGATCGCCGACGCCGCGGAGATCTCCGCCAATGGCAATCGGGCCGTCTTCACCGGCACGCTGATCGACTCCGGCAACGAAGCGGTCTCCCGGATCTGCCTGACGGATCTGGCGAGCGGCGATACCCGGGTGCTGACCTTTGGCCCCAACACCGACCGGTGCCCCAAGCTCTCCCCCGACGGCCGGCAGGTCGCATTCCTCTCCGACCGGCGCAAGGCGGGCGACTCGCAGCTCTTCCTGCTCGACCTCAAGAGCGGCGAGTGCCGCGCCACCCCGCCCGTGGACGGCTGGGTGGAGTACCTGCACTGGTCGCCCAATGGCAGGCGGATCCTCCTCGGCACGGCCGGCCACGGGGCGGATGTCGCCGGCGCCCATGGCGCGGCAACCACCAAGACGGCCGCGCAGGATCTTCCGGCCTGGCTGCCCACCGTGGACACGGGGGAGGAGGCCTACCGCTGGCGGCGCGCCTGGGTCTATGACCTGGAGGAGAGCCGCGTTGCCCAGGTCAGCCCCGCGGGCAGCAACATCTGGGAGGCAGCCTGGTGCGGCGATCAGGCCGTCGTGGCCGTCGTCTCGCCGGGTCCCGGGGAGGGCCTCTGGTACACCGCGCGCCTGGCGTTGCTCCAGACGGAGGGGGGTGCGAGCCGGGAGGTCTACGCTCCGCAGGTGCCGAATCAGCTCGGCTGGCCGAGCGGCTCGCCCTCGGGCCGCCACATCGCCGTGGTGGAAGCGCTTTGCAGCGATCGCTGGCTGGTGGCAGGTGACCTGCGGGTCATCGACACCCACACCCGGGAAGTCCGCAAGGTCCCGACGCACGGGATCGACGTCACTCACACGGAGTGGCGCTCCGACCGGCATCTGCTGCTCGCCGGCCATCGCGACTTCGAGACCCTCGTAGCGCTCTACGACGTGCAGAGCGGGGAGGTCGAGATCGTCTGGCGCAGCGAGGAGATCACGACCGGCGGCTTCTACACCACCATTGCCGGGTTCGCAGAGCCGGGGGATTGCGCCCTGGTGGGCGAGGGCTTCAGGCGGGCCCCGGAGATCGCCGTCATCCGCCGCGGCAAGTACCAGGCCATCAAGTCTTTCGATCCCGGCGCCGGGGAGGCGCTCGCGGCGCTCGCCGCGGTCGAGACGGTGGAGTGGCAGGCGCCCGATGGGCTGAAGATCCAGGGGATGCTGCTCAAGCCCTCATCGGGCAAGGCGCCCTATCCGCTGGTCATGATGGTGCACGGCGGTCCGGTGTGGCACTACCGCCCCTACTGGATGGGCCGCAGGAGCATCGGCAC
>DASVWT010000022.1:0-7102 GCA_036393055.1 Steroidobacteraceae bacterium | reverse complement strand
GTGAAGACCGTGATCGTCTCGCCGAGCTTACTGAGGTCGATCCTCGCGTTGTAACTGGTGATGTAGCCGGCTTCCTCGAGGCGCTTGACGCGCAAGAGGCAGGGACTCGGCGAGAGCGCCACGTTCTTGGCGAGCTCGATGTTGGTGATCCGGCCGTTGCGCTGCAGTTGGGCCAGGATGTTGATGTCGATGCGATCCAATTTGACCGCGGTCATGTGGGAGCTCACCTCGGAGGCTCGAACCATCGTTCAGGTCGCCTATCAGGCCCGCAGCTCTTCCTGATGCGCCTTGACCAGGTCCGCGATGCTGGAGAAGCGCGGGCCGAAGGACGCGCCTTCGCGAAGGGGCACTTTATCAGCATCTCCACCTCCCGGGGGACGATCGATCCACACAGTCGCGAGCCCCACGGCCGCGGCGGGCGCCAGGTCGCGTCGCGGGCTGCCGCCGATGTGCAGGATCTGTCCCGCAACGTAGCCCAGCTTGGCGAGCTTGTGGACGACATGATGAATATTGCGCGGATCGGGCATGTACGAGCCGATCTCCTCGGCCGTGCAGACCAGATCGAATTTCGCCTCGAGGCGGTGGGCGCTGCCGGCGAAGCTGTCGCGATCCCCATTCGTCAGAGCCGCGATCTTGAAATAGCGCCTGAAATACTGCAATGCCGCGGGAGCATCGGCGAACGCCGGCCATTTCGGCGCCGACCGGCCGAACACGGTGTGCTCGGCGTCCGGGCAGAGCACGGCCCATTCTCTGGCGAGAGCCCGGTGAGCCTGCGCCAGCATCTCGGAATAGGGCAGCTCGGGGTTGCTCGCCTGGAGAGCGGACTCCTGCCGATCGAACGCCGCGAGCACCTCTTTCCGTGACAGCCCGATGCGGCCGCTCGCCAGCAAGGGCCGCAGAGCGGTCAAGATACCCACGTCCCGATCGATCAGGGTTCCATAGCAGCCGAAGCTGAGTACCTTGAAGCCGGTGAGAAGCATGAGGCCGCCCGTGCTCAATACCCCGTCGCCCGATTCACGACATGCCGCAACGGCTCTCCCCGGCGGTGTCTGCGGATGTTCTCGAGGACGATGCGAGCGGCTGTCTCGGGCTGCGTGACTCCAGCGATGTGTGGCGTCAGCAGAATGCTCGGGTGTTGCCAAAACGGATGTCCAGCCGGCAATGGCTCCGGGTCGCAAACATCCAGAACGGCGGCCGACAATCGGCCCGAATCGAGGGCATCGAGCAGGGCGCTCTGATCGAGATGGCCGCCTCTGCCTGCATTGACGAGCGAGGCCCCCTGTGGCAGGCGGCTGAACAGCCGCGAATCGAGCATGTGACGTGTGGCGTCCGTCAGCGGCAAGAGGCAGACCAGGATGTCGCATCCAGCAAGGAAGGCATTCAGACCACCGGAACCCGAGTAGCCCGTGACGCCTGGCAATTGCCTCGGCGTGCGGCTCCAGCCGCGGAGCGCAAACCCAAAGGGAGCGAGCGCCCGCAGCACCGCCTGGCCGAGCACGCCAAGGCCCATGACACCGACACGGCGTTCCGCGGCCGGGATCACCTCCATCTGTCGCCATATGCCCGCTCGCTGGGAACGCTGATAGTCGAGCACGTTCCGATGCAGCGCCAGCACCGCCATCGTGGCAAACTCGACCATACCACTCACGAGTCCGGGCTCGACCATGCGGACGATGGAGACTTTGTCCGGCACCTGCTCCAGACCGATCTGATCCACGCCCGCGCCTATCGAGAAGAGCACTTGCAGGCTCGGCAGCGATCGCAGGAGCTCCCCCGGCGGCTGCCAGGCGATGAGGTATTCGACAGCCGCGGTATCGCCGCTGTCGGGCCAGATGTGAAACGGAAGCTCAGGCGCTTCGGCGGCGAATATCTCGGCCCAGATCCGGCCGCGGACGGCATCCGAGCGGTAGAGGATGCTCATGGTCAGGTGAGCGCCTGCGAGACGAGTCCGAACACGCGTGCTGCGCTACCGCGTGGCATCGGCGTTCCGCGGACCATCACGGCGGCGCGATCGACCCGCGCGATGCCGGCCGACTCGAGCCATCCGCCGAGCACTGTCGCATCCGCTTGAATGTCGAGCCGCATGATTTCGGTCCTGCGCTGTAGCATACGCGCGATCATCTCAATGGCCAGAGTCTCATCTTCCGCCACCACGGGGCCAATGGTCGTGCCGCGACCGGCCGGCCTCGCCAGCGCATAGCCGGCGAGACGGCCGTGCCGCACGGCAAGAACGCCCTCACCGCTCTCGAGCACCGCCGCGATGACATGAGCACGGTTGGCGCCGAATGCCTCGGCATCCCATTGCGTGATCGTGGAGAGATCGTCCCTCGCGATGGGGCGAAGGCTCGCGGAGCCGCTCTCGAGTGGGAGGACGGGGCCAGTCGTCACGCCCTGATGCTGATCGATGGCCCCCTGCTCGCGAAAGCCGCACTGCTCGTACAGCCGCCTCCCGGCGCGGGTGGATATCAGCTGCAGTGAGCGTGCGCCGGCATCTTCCATCACGGCATTCATCAACTTGCGACCGATGCCCTTGCCCTGTTGGTGCCGATCGACGACCACCAGTCCAGCGGCCGCGAATTGCTCCCCGTAGCGCCACCAGATGGCGGTGCCGAGCACGCGACCGCCGGCATCACAGGCGACCCAACCCTGCCCCAGACGGGAATGCAGGCTCCAGTCCTCGAGCCGGTAGGACCAGGATTCCGCCTGGGTGAGGCGCAAGCCCTCGGCGAGGTCCTCGGCCTGCATTCGGCGCACGAACACCTGTGTCATGCCGTCCCGTCCTCCCGCAGCGCATCGCGCAGCGAGTCGAGGTCGGCCTCGATCTCCGTACTTGCGGTCGGCCGGGCGAACAGACTTGCCAGGGATTGCGGCATGGGCACCTTCCGCCCGATCAGCGGCTCGACGATCTCGCGAAATTTCGCCGGATGCGCCGTAGACACCAACACCCAGCGGCCGCTCTCGCGCCGCTCGCTCGGCAGGCGGGCGTACGCCTCGGCGCCGGTCGCGGTGTGCGGGCACCAGATCTGTCCAAGCCGCTCGTAGCCCGCGCGAATGCGCGCCCGGATCGCCTCATCGCCGACGGTGCAGGCGCTGACGGCACTGCGTATCTCGGTGAGGTCCGGATAGAGTGCGCGCAGACGCTCCATGTTACTGGGATTGCCAACATCCATGGCGGAGGCAAGTGTGGCAACACTCGGCCGCGGATGCCAGTCACCCGTCTCGAGGAAGTCCGGCACCGCGCGGTTGGCGTTATGTGCCAATACGACCTCCGCGATCGGCAGTCCCAACTTGCGAGCCCATATGCAGGCCATCGCGTTACCGAGGTTGCCGCTCGGCACGACGAAGGAGGCGGGTTCGCCATGACGCTTCCAGATCGCGATGCTCGCGGCGGCGTAGTACGCCGCCTGCGGGAGCAGTCGTCCCAGGTTGATGCTGTTGGCAGACGACAGCGCGCGCATTTCCTGCCATTGGCGATCGAGGAACGCCTGCTTTACGAGCCGCTGGCAGTCGTCGAAAGTGCCGTGCACGGAGAACGATCGCACGTTGCCCCCCCAACAGGTGAGCTGACGCTCCTGTGTCGGGGAGACGAGCCCCTTCGGAAAGAGCACCGCGACCCGGATGCCCGGCCGGCCATGGAAAGCCGCCGCGACGGCCGCGCCGGTGTCCCCCGAGGTGGCCACCAGGACCGTCAGCGGACGGGACGAGGGCCCGCGCATACGGGCGAGACACCCGGCGAGAAAGCGGGCGCCGAAATCCTTGAAGGCGGCGGTCGGACCGTGGAAGAGCTCCAGCACCGCGAGGCGTCCGCCGGTGCCCAGAGGGACGAGCGGCGCGGGGAAATCGAACGCCTCCGAGAGGATGGCAGAAAGCGAGGGCGCGAGCGGATCGCCCGCCACGAATGGCGCGAGCAGATGCGCTCCCGTGTCCGCCAGACTCCCCCAGGGCTCCCAGGAGCCGGCCGCGAAGCGCGGCCACTCGATAGGCACATAGAGGCCGCCGTCCGGCGCAAGGCCCTGCGCCAGCGCCTCGCCGAATGCAGCGGTCAGCTTCGCTTCACGCGTGCTTCTGAAGCGCATCTCGGTCATTTTCGCCCCCGACTCCGCGGCCCGCTCAACCGGATCCGATGACACTGGCGCCATCCCCGCTGATGCTTTCACGTACCCGTTTGGTGGCCATTGGTAGGTTAACCGCCGGACGCGGTTTTCCTTGCCGATTGGCGCTATAGTTCGGCCGAAGATTTCGTATCACGGCCCCAAAGCGAGGGAATCTGCCGGTTTTTCCGTGCAATTCTAAGGCGGAAATGAAGAGATCGGTCCGCTTGCCTTTCTTCGAGCTGCTCGCGCAAGACGTTGCGGATGCCGACGTGAAGCTCCTTCACGCGCTATCGCTCGCGGTTGGCTGGTCGTATCGGGCCAAGGACTGGGATCTCATGCGCCGCATCGGCCGTGGCATTGTCGCCGTCGATGGTATCGGACGCGTCTTCGGAAGCGCGATGTGGTTTCCCCAAGGGGACGACTTCGCCACCATCGGCCTGGTGATCACGACACCCCGCATTCAAGCGCAGGGAGGCGGCCGATGGCTCATGAACCAGGTGCTCGAGCAGTGCGGCGACCGCAATTTGGCCCTCAATGCGACCCGTGCCGCTGAACGTCTCTACGTTTCTCTCGGCTTCACGAAAGAAGCGATCGTGTATATGCGCCAGGGAACGGTCCTGCCGGCGCTTCCGGCAATGCCGGCTTTGGACGGTAAGTTGATTGCGCTATCGAGCGGCGACGTTGCATCGGTATCAGATCTGGATACGCGCGCGTTTGGACACAATCGCGAGAAAGTGCTCGCCCTGCTCGCAGAAAATGCCTCGATCTGCACTTTGAGCCGTGGTGGCGGGGTCGTCGGCTACTCCATGTGTCGCGAATTCGGTCGTGGCCAAGTGGTCGGCCCCCTGGTCGCGCAGAACGATCAGGACGCGATCCATCTCACAGCGGTACATCTGAAAAACCTGACAGGGCAGTTCGCCCGCGTGGATACACGCGAGAAGCAAGGAATCTTCGTGGAATTCCTTCAGCAGAGCGGCCTCGGCGTGGCTGAAACTGTTACGACCATGTCGAAAGGGCACCGGTTCCTCAACCGAAAGAGCCAAGAGCCGCGGGTCTATGGATTGGCAGGTCACGCGTTGAGCTGATTCCGCGACACCAGAGACGATCTTGCCTGAGCCAGCGTTGAGGGACACTCCATTGCCGAGCGATGCTCGGCTCGTTCTGCTCGATGCCGGCAGCGTCGAGCGGCTCCTGGAGCCAGCCACGGTGTTTGATGCCGTGAGACGAGCTTTCGCGCTCCATAGCCTGCGCGAGGGACGCGTCTTTCCGGTCGTGCGGGAGAAACTCCATACGGGCGGCGTGTTTGGCATCAAGTCAGGCGACGTGCCGTCGGCGAATCTGCTCGGGTTCAAAGCGGCGGGCTTTTGGCCGAGCAACCGACAGGCCGGAAAAGAGCCTCATCAGGCGACCATACTTCTGTTCAACCCCGGAACAGGCAGGCCTCTGTGCCTGATCGACGGGAACGCCGTGACCACGGCCCGTACCGGCGCCGCGGGCGCGCTCGGTTTGACGCTGCTCGCGCGGCCCGAGAGTGCGTCCTTATGCATATTCGGTACAGGCACTCAGGCTCGCATTCAGCTCAGCCTGGCCTTGTGCCGCATGACCGGGATTCAACGGGTCCTGTACCTGACAGCCAACGGACAACCGGATGCGGCATTCGAAAATACATTTGGGCATCTGTGCGCGCTCGCTCACGCTCGGGACGCCGATACGGCCGTCAGCAGCAGTGACATCGTCGTGACTGCGACGCCCGGCGGCGGTCCCTTGTTCTCACTCGGGGCGGCGCGAGCCGGTACGCACTTCAACTGCGTTGGCGCTGACACCCGAGGCAAGCGTGAGCTTCCTGAGGGACTGCTGCGCCGATCGCGTCTCATCTGCGACGATCGTGAGCAGTCACGCTCGATCGGCGAAGGCCAATGGGATGCCGAGTGCCCATCGATCGAGCTCGGCGACATCCTGACCGGCACGGTCAAGCTGGCGCGACAGCCAGATGACATCACCGTCTTCGACATGACCGGATTGGCTCTCCAGGACCTGACCGTGGCGGAAATGCTCTGGCAACAGGCCGCGGCCGGGGGAGCGGGGCAGATGGTGCCCTGGCCCTGGTGAATCAGCTGTGAGGGGCGGCCATGCGGATTGCCGCGCCGAATCGTCGGACCCCCTCGACGATATCGGCCTCCGTCAAGTGTCCGTACGCCATCAAGAGTCGATCGTCGGTGCGGCGCCGGGACTCGAAGTCCGCTACACGATCGACGGCGATACCCAGAGTTTCCAGTTGAGGAAGGAGTTCTTCGTTTGGAATTTCCCGGCGCAACTTGATCACCACGTGGAGACCTGAGGCCTGCCCGCTCATGGATGTAATTTGTGGTATTTGGCTCAGAGCCTGCAACATGGCGGCGCGTCGTATTGAATAGGTCTTCCGGGCGCGGCGTACGTGCCTCTCCAACTCTCCCGACTTGATCAGCCAGGCAACGATTCGCTGCGTAACGATCGAGACGGAGTCGCGCTCCTGCCCGATGAGCGCCGCCATCGCACCAATCAGGTCTGCATGGGCGACGACAAAGCCGAGCCGGATAGCCGGACTGAGCACTTTCGAGAAGGTTCCCACATAGGCAATCTGTTCGAATCCGGTAATGGACCCCAGCGCCGGGAGAGGCGCGGTCCCGTATCGAAATTCGCCGTCATAGTCGTTCTCTATGATCAAGGCGCGATGCTCTCGGCACCAGCGAATCAAGGCATGACGGCGAGCGGCGCTCAGGCGGGCGCCCAAGGGATACTGATGAGAAGGGGTCACATGTATCAGCCTGATGGCCCGCTTTTCGGTCGTGAGCCGGTCTGTCCTGAGACCATCTTCGTCGACCGGGACCGGAACCAGCCGCGCGCCGCGCCGTCGAAACGCGTCGGCGGCTCCGGGGTACCCGGGCTCCTCCACTGCGACACGGTCGCCCGCCCGCAAGCTCAGCTCCGCAATTCTCTCGATTGCCCGCCGTGCGCCTGCCGTAACTGCC
>DASVWT010000021.1:0-34794 GCA_036393055.1 Steroidobacteraceae bacterium | reverse complement strand
GCCGCCCGCAGCCTACGCCGCGGCGCTGCAGGCGAGCTTCGATCGCGTGCGTGGCCACCCGCGGATCAGCCAGCGCGAGGCGCTCGGGCTCATCTGGCAGTATCTCGCCTTCGATGCCTACCGCAGCTTCGGCCCGATCGCTCCCGGGCTCATCTCCCTCGATGAGGATCGGCGCTACATCATTCAGGACGATGTCGTGATCGATACGCCCGGACGCGGCAAGGTGGTCGCGCTGCTGGTGCGCCCGCGCAGCTCGAGCGGACTGCTGACGACCCTGCTGCAGTACCGGATCGCTCCAGGCGGTCACGACGAGGCGATCGAGGCGGCTGCGTACGGCTTCGCAAGCATGGTCGCCTTCACGCCGCGCGTGCGCGCCGGACGCCATGCCTGGCAGGTGGTGCCGTTCGAGGGTGAGGGGGAGCGCGCCGGCGCGGTGATCGGCTGGATTGCCAAGCAGCCCTGGAGCGATGCGCAGGTCGGGATGTATGGGGATGGCTACAGCGGCTTCGCCGCCTGGGCGGCGACCAAGCGGCTGCCGCCGCAGCTCAAGGCCATCGCAACCTCCGATGCCATGGCGCCAGGGGTCAACTTCCCGATGGATCGCGGCATCGGCCTGACTTCGGCGTATTGTTGGTTGCAGCGCATCGAGAGCGAGCGCGACGACAGCGCCGCGAGCCCCCTCGCGCCCGATGTCGGCGCGGCGTCGATGCCCGAGGTCGCGGCGGCCGCCGCCGGTCAACCGGGCGCCAATGCGGCAAACGGCACCGCGGCGGCGTTGCCGGGCAGCACGGAGTGGTGCCGCGCGCTCGAGGCGAAGTGGTATGCGAGCGGCAAGTCCTTCCGCGACCTGCCGCGGCTCGCCGGCCGGCCGAGTCCGATCTTCCGCCGCTGGCTGGAGCATCCCCGCTACGATGAGTACTGGAGGCGCCTGGTGCCCTCGGCGCGGGAACTCGCGAATCTCGATATCCCCGTGCTCTCCATGACCGGCTACTACACGCCGGGAGAGGCGGGAACGCTCTTCTACTTCAGCCAACACTACGGACACGACAGCCACGCCGACCAGATACTGCTCGCCGGGCCCTACGACAGAGCCGAGATGCGCGAGGGCATGGCGCAGCAGGTCGTGCGGGGCTACCGCACCGATAGCGCGGCAGTCATCGATCTGCGGCAAATCGAGCTGCAGTGGTTCGCGTATCTCTTTCTCAACGACACGAAGCCCGCGCTGCTCACGGACCGTGTCAACGTGCAGGTCATGGGCGCCAATGCGTGGCAACACGCGGGCGCGCTCGAGGATCTCGCCCGGGATCGTGCGCGGCTCTACCTCGCCCCCGAGCCAGGTGGCGGCTCGGGACTGCTGACGCCGCGCGCGCCCCCGGGCCATGCGGCCATCCATATCACGGTCAATCTGGCGCGCCGCGAGGATGGCGGTGAGCCTGCACCGGGCAGCCTGATGACCGGCAGCGTGCCGGTGGAGAACGGCTTCGCCTTCGTGAGCGGGCCGCTGCCCGGGGGACTCGAGATCGCCGGCCGGTTCACCGGGCGGTTGCGGGTGCGGACCAACAAGCGCGACCTGGACCTCACCGTTGCGCTCTACGAGCTGTTGCCCGATGGTAACTACTTCCATCTTTTCGCGCCCGCGGAGGAGTTTCGCGCGAGCCTGCTGCACGACCCGGCCCGCCGCCGGCTGCTCAGGCCCGGCGCGGCGGAGTGGCTCGCCTTCACCAGCGCGCGGATCACCGCGGTGCGCATCGAGTCGGGCGCGCGCCTGGTGATGGTGTTGCGGGTCATCAAGCGTGCCGACCGGGAGGTCAATTACGGGTCGGGCAGGGCGGTGAGCGCCGACTCGATCGCCTCCGGGCACACGCCCGTCAAGCTCGCCCTGCTGCGAGGCAGCTACCTGGAGCTGCCCATCACCGAGCAGCCGCCGACGCCACCGCGGCCTGTCGCCGGGCACTAACAAGGAACCCTGCGGTGCGGCCGGGCGTTGGCCTGGACAGGTGATGTCGCGGCCTGAAGGGCCGAGGAGAAGCTTATGATGACTGCGGGCAGGGCGGGCAGGGCGGGCAGGGCGGGCTGGCTCACGGCCTCGCTCATGGTGGTGGCGCTGGCCGGCTGCGCAACGACGCACGGCGGCCTCAACAGCTCCGCCGACAGGTTGGATCGTAACGCGCAGGCGTTTGCGCAGGATGCGCAAGCGGCGCCGCGCGGCTACTCCGAGAATACGGGCTACAGCGAGGAGGCGCGGGACTTTGCCGACCGCGCGCACGAGTTTCGCCGCACAGTGGAGGACGAGGGCGGAGACAACAGGAATGTCAGGGCCTCCTTCGATGATCTCTCGCGCAGCTACCACGCACTGCGGGATGACGTCGAGCGCTCGGGCGACCGGGATGCGAGGCACGATCTGCAGCCCGTGACGCAGGCTTACCTGGACGTCGAGGACGAAATGGGCGGTGCGCAGGCGCCGAGCCGCTATTCGGAGGAGGACGAGGACCGCGGACCGGGCTGACGGGCTCGAGGCCGGGATACGCTAAGATGGGCGTATGCCGGCCATCTCTCCCGCCACCATTTCGGTCATCGACTCGCACACCGCGGG
This sequence comes from Steroidobacteraceae bacterium, assembly GCA_036393055.1. GTDB lineage: Bacteria > Pseudomonadota > Gammaproteobacteria > Steroidobacterales > Steroidobacteraceae > 13-2-20CM-66-19. The sequence continues at coordinate 32,201 of DASVWT010000021.1, read as the reverse complement.
GGAGCCGACGCGGCTCGTCATCGAGGGCGGGCCGCCGCTCGGCGAGGGACCGCTCGAGGAGCAGCTGCGGCGCTTCCGCGAGGAGCACGACCACTATCGCCGTGCGATCGTCAACGAGCCGCGCGGCTCCGATACCGTGGTCGGCGCGCTGCTTTGCCGGCCTCACCGCCCGGATTGTCAGGCGGGAGTGATCTTTTTCAACAACGTCGGCTACCTCGGAATGTGCGGGCACGGCACGATCGGCCTGATAGCCTCGCTCGCCGCCCTCGGCCGCTGCGAGCCCGGGGCGATCCGCATCGACACGCCGGTGGGTGCGGTCGATGCAAGGCTGCACGAGGATGGACGGGTCGATGTGGCCAACGTCAGGAGCTTTCGCAAGGCGCACGGGGTCCCTGTCTCCCTGCCCGGGATTGGCGAGATCCGCGGCGATGTCGCCTGGGGCGGCAACTGGTTCTTTCTGGCGGAAGCGCCCGAGGCGCCGATCGCACTCGGCAATGTCGCGGAGCTCACGAGTCTCGCCGCGCGCCTGCGCCGCGCCGTGAACGAGCAGGGCTTCCCGGAGGTCGATCACGTGGAGCTCTTCGGGCCGCCGGTCCGTTCCGGCGCGAGCAGCCGCAACTTCGTGCTCTGTCCCGGTGGCGCCTACGATCGCTCCCCCTGCGGCACCGGGACCAGCGCCAAGCTTGCGTGCCTGGCGGCCGACGGCAAGCTCGAGGAGGGCGAGCCCTGGGTGCAGGAGAGCCTGATCGGCAGCGCCTTCACCGGCCGCTATCGCTGGCACGACCGCGGCAAGGGCGAGATCCTGCCCACGATCACCGGGCGCGCGCACGTGACCGCGGAGTCGGTCCTGCGCATCGATCCCGACGATCCCTTCCGCTGGGGCATCGTTGCAGGATGATGCGGGCCACCATCATCCCGGTCACGCCCTTCCAGCAGAATTGCTCGCTCATCTGGGACGAGGTCAGCCGGCGGGGCGCAGTGGTCGATCCCGGGGGCGAGGTCGGGCGCGTGCTCGCCGAGGCGGATCGGCACGGCGTGACGCTCGAGAAGATCCTGCTCACCCATGCGCATCTCGATCACTGCGCGGCGACCGCGGATCTCGCGCGGGAGCGGGCGCTGCCGATCGAGGGTCCGCAGAGGGAAGACCGGTTCTGGATCGAGGCCCTGCCGCAGATGGCCGCGCAGTTCGGCTTTCCGCCGGCAAAGGTCTTCGAGCCCGACAGGTGGCTCGAGCACGGCGATCGGGTCACGGTGGGCGGGCAGACGCTCGAGGTGCTGCACTGCCCGGGGCATACGCCGGGACACGTCGTGTTCTTTCACTGCGGGGAGCGCTGTGCGTGGGTGGGCGATGTGCTCTTCGCCGGCTCCATCGGCCGCACGGATTTTCCCCGCGGCGACCACGAGACTCTGATTCATTCGATTCGCGAGCGGCTCTTTCCGCTCGGCGATGACGTGCGCTTCGTGCCGGGGCACGGGCCGATGTCGACCTTCGGGGCGGAGCGCAGGGACAACCCCTATGTCGCGGACCGCCTGTTCGCAACAAGTTGAGGTGATAAGCAGATGAACGGTGCGCAGCTGCTGGTGGCAGCTCTGGAGAAAGAGGGGGTGCGGCGGATCTTCGGCGTTCCCGGGGAGGAGAACCTCGATGTCGTCGAGGCGCTGCGCCGCTCCAGCATCGAGTTGGTGTTGACACGGCACGAGCAGGCGGCCGCATTCATGGCGGCGACTCATGGCCGGCTGACCGGGCAGGCCGGCGTATGCCTTGCGACGCTGGGGCCAGGGGCATTGAACCTGACGACCGGTGCCGCCTATGCGCAGCTCGGCGCCATGCCTATGGTGATGATCACCGGGCAGAAGGGCATCCTCAGCCGCAAGCAGGCGCGATTCCAGATCGTCGACATCGTCTCGACGATGACGCCGCTCACCAAGATGGCGCACCGTATCGTCGGCACGGCCACCATCCCCTCGACGGTGCGGGAAGCATTCCGGGTCGCTCAGCAGGAGCGCCCGGGTCCGGTACACCTGGAGTTGCCGGAGGACGTCGCCGCGGAGGCGGCTCCCGACTTGCCTCTGGTAGCGCCGCATCCGACGGCCTTACCGGTCGCTCAACCGGCAGCGCTCGATCGGGCGGCGGAGCTCATTCGCGCCGCGCAGAGCCCGCTGGTGATGCTCGGCGCAGCCGCGAGCCGTCCGCGGCTGGCCGATGCGCTCTCGGATTTCGTGCGCCGGGTGCAGATCCCGTTCTTCAACACGCAGATGGGCAAGGGCTCGGTCGCGGGCGGTTCGGGGCTCTACATGGGCACGGCGGCGCTCTCTGCGCGCGACTACATCCACCAGGCCATCGACCGCGCCGACCTCATCATCTCGATCGGTCACGACACGGTGGAGAAACCCCCGTTCCTCATGGGAGCGGGCGGGCCGACCGTTCTTCACGTGGGGTATCTGCCCGCGACCGTCGAGGAGGTGTACTTTCCGCACGCGGAGCTGATCGGCGACATCGGTCCGAGCCTCGCGCTGCTCGCGGACCGGCTGCAAGGCAAGCTGCCGCGGGCGGGCGCGCTGCTGCCGCTGCGCGAGCGCATTCTCGAGCGCATCGGTGAGCGGGCGACCGAGAGCCGTTTTCCGCTGACACCGCAACGCATCGTACACGACGTCCGGCAGGTGATGCCGGAGGACGGGATCGTGTGCCTCGACAACGGCATGTACAAGATCTGGTTCGCGCGCAACTACCGCACGCGCGTCGCCAACACACTCCTCCTCGACAACGCGCTCGCCACGATGGGCGCGGGCCTGCCCTCGGCGATGATGGCCTCGATGCTGCACCCGGACCGGCGGGTGCTCGCCGTGTGCGGCGACGGCGGATTCATGATGAGCTCGCAGGAGCTCGAGACGGCGGTGCGCCTGCGGCTGAACCTCGTGGTGCTCATCCTGCAGGACGACGCCTACGGCATGATCCGCTGGAAGCAGGCGGCCGACGGATTCGCCGATTTCGGCATGAGTTTCGGCAACCCGGACTTCGTCATCTATGCCGAGGCGTACGGGATGAAGGGGACGCGCGTGGACGGCGCCGATGGGCTCGCTCCGGCGCTCGAGGCCGCTTTCGCAGCCGGCGGGATGCATCTGGTCGCAGTGCCGGTGGATTACTCCGAGAACATGCGTGTGCTGGTCGAGGAACTGGCCGGCGTTCGAGAGTAAGACGCCGCAGGCGCCAAAATCCTCCAGCAATCCTCCAGCCGGCGTGCCGTAGCGCGCTCGTGACGCGCGGCGTTCGATTTCATGCGGCGGTCGTGATAGGGTTACCACGAGAGCCGGCCCCGCCCGCATGAGCCCACTCACCGACAAAGTCACAACGCTTCCCGCCGGGGATGAGCTCGCCGCGCGTTTCTCCGCGCCGCTGCTCAGCTACTTCCTGCGCCGTGTCAGGGACCGGGCGCAGGCGGAGGACCTGGTGCAGGATGCGCTCCTGCGGGTCATCCGGGCCTCCGAATGCGAGGTGATCGCACACCCGGAGAGTTATGTCTTCAAGGTGGCCGCCAATCTCCTCAAGGATTCCAGGCGGCATGCGGTGCGGCATCCGACCGTCGCGACCGCCTCGATGGAGGAGGACTTCGGCGGCGGGGCCGAGGAGTCGCTCATCGACGAGCGCTCGCCCGAGCGGGTTCTCGACGGGGAGATCTCGCTCGCGCAAGTGCTGCAGGCGTTGGATGAGCTCAGCGAGATGACCCGCAACGTGTTCGTGCTCTTTCGCCTCGAGCACATGAAGCAGAAGGACATCGCCGCGCTCTACGGGATCGGACAGAGCACCGTCGAGAAGCACGTCATGCGCGCTGTCGTGCATCTTGCCAGGAGGTGCAGCCAGTCATGATGCGCCAGATCGATCCGCAGCGCCTCGAGCAGGCGGCCGCCTGGCGTGCCCGGCTGGCGGAGTCAGCCGAGCGGCATGCCGACGGGTTCTCCGCCTGGCTGGGAGAGGACCCGCGCAACCGCGAGGCGTGGCGCCTCGTGCAGGCGCCCTGGGATGTGCTCGGCCAGCAGGCGACGGCGCCCGGTGTCATACGCCTGCGCCGCGCCGCCCTGGCGCATGCGCACAATGTCATGCGGGGCAATCTCTTCTGGCCAAAGCGGTTCCGCCGCCCGGCGATGATCGCAGCCGCGGCCTGCGTGCTCGCGGCTGGTGCATTTCTCTTCTGGCAGCAGTACCAGGCGAGCATTTTTCGCACCGGATCGGGAGAGCGGCGGGTCGTCACGCTTTCGGACGGCTCGCAGATCACGCTCGATGCGCGCAGCGAGGTGATCGTCCGCTACACGGCCGATGCGCGCGCGCTCACCTTGGCCAGCGGGCAAGCGCGATTCGACGTCGCCCATGATGTCGCACGGCCGTTCTCCGTCACCGCCGATGGTCACAAAGTGATTGCGACGGGGACAGCGTTCGACGTGGATCTGCTGGGGCCGAGGCTCATGGTGACCTTGCTCAAAGGCCACGTGGTGGTGTTGCCACAGAGTGAGCCGACGATCCCGTGGGTCCCTGACGCGCCTTCCACGGGTGCCGGCTCCGCCACGGCCGCCGGCGCCGAGTCGCTCGCCTCGAGCGCCGCCGGCGGAGCGATGGACCGCATCTATCTCGACCCGGGGGAGCAGCTCGTCATGTCCTCGAGCGAAGCGCCGCGAATCAGCCGGGTCGACATCGGCCGCGTCACGGCCTGGGAAAGGGGCGAGATCGAGTTCGACAACGAGCCGCTCGTGAGCGTCGTGCAGCGAATGAACCGGTACGGGCCGAGGCATATCATCATTGGTGATGATCGCGCCGGCAGCCTGCGCATCAGCGGCGTGTTCCATGAAGGCGACGTCGATGGCTTCGTCAGCACCATCGCAGCGTATCTTTCCGTCACAGCGCACGAACGTCCGGATGGCGACGTGGTGCTGACGTACCACGCCCCATCCGCGACTCGAGTAGCCGGCCCCTGAATCGAAATTCAGCTTCGGCGTTGTATTTTCGCCAAAGCAGGAGGATTTCACGACAGCCGGCGTCTGTACCCCCGAACGCCCCGCACCTGACGGGGCGAAGCGAGCATGGCTCAAGAGGGGGCTGAGAATGTCTGATTCCACCAGGCGCCGCGCGCACCGCAGCGCTTCCCGGGTCTCGATTGCCGTCACCGCGATACTCGCCTCGACCGCTGCGCTCGGCGCTTCCGCTGCGTCGGCTCGAGGGCGTCTCTTCCATTTCGACATCACGCCGGAGCCGCTGTCGCAGGCGCTGCGCACTTACGCGCAGATCTGCGGTCAGGACGTCATTTTCACGGAGTCGGTGGTCGCCGGTGCGGGCACGACTTCGCTCGTGGGAGATTTCACCGCCGATGCCGCCCTGAGCCGGCTGCTGGCGGGCACACAGCTCACCGTGGAGCGCTCGCCTTCCGGCGCGCTGATGATCCGCCGCCGCCAGCAGGTGAGCAGCGATGCGATGGCGCCTGGCCAGCCGCTGATGCGTGTCGCGCAGGCGGGTGCCGCTGCCGCGGATCCGCCGCCGGCAGCCGATCCGCCGGTTGTTGCCGATCCGACGTCCGATCCTCCAGCGCCTCAGGCCGCTGCCTCGACCGCCGCCGCTGCGCAACTGACCGAGGTCGTGGTGACCGGTAGCCGTATTGCGAGCCGCAGCTACACCTCCGACAGTCCGCTGGTCGGCGTGAGCGCCGCGCAGATCGCCTCAACCGGCCAGGTATCGCTCGATTCGGCGCTCGGCCAGATGCCGCAGTTCGCCGCCGCCCAGGGGCAGACCGAGGTCGGCGACGCCCAGGGCGCGACCGGCTTCCAGGGGGGGCAGTCCTACTCCGACCTGCGGGGCCTGGGTCCGGAGCGTACCCTGGTGCTGCTCGATGGGCAGCGCCTGGTGCCGACCAACCCCACCGGAGCGGTCGATCTCAATGTCATCCCGATGGCGATGATCGAGGGTGTCGACGTGATCACCGGCGGCGCTTCCGCTGTGTACGGCTCCGACGCCATGGCGGGTGTGGTCAATTTCAGACTGCGCCAGCACTTCCAGGGCATCCAGCTCTCCTACCAGCATGGCGCGACCACCAGCGGCTTCGGGCCGGAGAACAGCGTCAGCGTGCTGATGGGCGGCAACTTCGACCATGACAAAGGCAATGCGGTGGTCGACCTCGAGTACAGCGAGCGCGGCGCGATCACCGGCGCCGATAGCTCGTTCTTCTCCAATCCGGTCATTTTCAGCCGTGGCGTCGCGCGTCCGCCGGAGGCCATCTTCAAGTCGGGCGAGATCGGCGCCCCCATCCCGGTCTCGGCGGTCAATGGAGTCCTGGCAGGGTATCCGGGCACGAGCCCGGTCGCGGGCGACGCCTCGGGTAATTACCCGGGCTATCTCGGTATCAACGGCGACGGCACCCTGTTCACGAGCAAGGACCCCGGCAGCTGCGTGCAGAACTATCGCGGCGCGGTGGGCAAGATCCCGGGTCTCGCGATCACGCCGAACTGCACCACGGTGGAGTCGTACCTCGGGCCTTATTTTTACGTGCAGACGCCGCTGCAGCGATACAACCTGTTCTCGCGCGCCACCTACAACGTCAATGACAATATCCAGGCGTACGGACAGATCAACTTCATGCACTCGACGTCCGGCGACGTCAATGCGGCCTCGTACATGGGTCCAGGGAAGTTCATGTACGTGCCCACGAACAATCCCTATGTCTACGGCAATCCGGCTCTGAGCTCGATCCTCACCGCCGCCGGAGTCCCCGTCGGCGCCGGAGCAGGGACCGGCAATACGATCAACATGGAAGACTGGGCCACCCCCATGGGGCCGCGCATCGAGACCTTCCTCTACAATGATTTCCAGCTCACCACGGGGCTGAAGGGCGGGGTCGGCAATACGTCCCTCGCGTGGAATGTGTTCGGGTCCTATGGCCAGACCCACATGGAAAACGACGAGCACAACAACATCAATCTGCCGGCGCTCGAGAGCATTCTTTACGGCACTGCCGGCTACATCGGCGCCGACGGCAACACCTGCCAGGGGTACGCCTGGAATCCGCTCGGCGCTCAGCCGCTGAGCAAAGGTTGCCTGGAATATGCCACCGGCACGGCCAAGAACACCAACCTGCTCACCCAGAAGTACCTCGAAGCCGATTTGAGCGGAAACCTCTGGCAGCTGCCGGCGGGGCCCCTGAAGTTCGCCCTGGGCGCGGACTACCGCGGCAACAGGTTCGACTACCAGGCCGACCCGGCACTGGATCCCGCTTTCAACGTAATGCCCTCGACCTTCCCTGCCAATATCATCTCGCCGTCCTATGATCTCATCAGCTCGACGGGCGGTACGCAGAACGTACGTGAGGTGTACGTCGAGCTGCGCGCGCCGCTGCTGACGGACAAGCCATTCGCCAAGGATGTCTCGGTGGATGTGGCCGGTCGCCATTCGCAGTACGACCTCTTCGGCGGCGCCAATACCTGGAAGGCGGACCTCCACTGGCAGGCGACCGATGCGGTGGCGTTCCGCGGCGGATTCGAGCGGGCGTTCCGGGCGCCGAGCCTCCAGGATCTCTACAATCCGACCGTTCAGGCGCAGGATGCCCTGAGCGTCGATCCGTGCAACTACAACAGCAGCTACCGTACCGGAGCCAATGCGGCGCAAGTGACGGCCCTGTGCGCGGCGCAGTCGCCGGCCGCGGGATCTCCGTCATTCGATTACGGGTTGCAGTCGGCGAACGGAATCATCAGGGGTAATCCGCACCTGAAGCCCGAGGTGGCCGACACGTATTCGTTCGGCTTCGTGCTGACGCCGCGCTTCGATGCGCCGCTGGCCCGGCAGCTCGGCGCGTCCGTGGACTACTATCACATCAAGATCAACGGAGCGATCGCCGGTGTGACGCTCAACTCCATCGTACAGAACTGCTTCAACGTCAACGGCAGCAACCCGAGCTACTCGGAGAGCAACTTCTACTGCCAGCAGATCACGCGCGATCCGGGATCCGGTGCGATCGTGCTGGCGCAGGAGTTCTCGCAGAACGTCGGCTCGTACCTCACCGATGGCGTGGATGTCGAGGCGCACTGGGGCCTCGACCTGCACGACCTCGGACTGCCGGAGCATAGCGGACAGCTGAAGCTGCAGACCTACGTCTCGTACCTGCGCTCGCTGCAGATCTCGGGCGTGCCGGGGGTGCCGAACATCGACTTTGCGGGCTCCATCGGCGATACGCAGACGGCCATGCAGGCGGACGGCACCAGCGTTTCGGACCTGTCGCACCCGAAGTACAAGGCGAACACCATGCTCGGCTACACCGTGGGACCGGTCGGTGCGGCGCTGCACTGGCGGTACATCGCGGCCATGCAGGACCTCATGGATGGGCCGGGTAGCGGCGATCCGGGCGTTCCGGCCTACAGCTACTTCGACCTGGACGTGAATTACCAGGTGACCTCGCAGATACAGCTCACGGTCGGGCTCACGAACCTGTTCAACAAGCAGCCGCCGCGCGTGGCGGGGGCGCCGCTGCTGACCGATGCGGCGACCTACGATGTGATGGGCAGGGCCTACTACGTGGGCGTCAAGGCGAACTTCGACTGACGAGTGCAAGGCGCACCCCGGGTTCCGGCTGATCCTCCCTCCAGGCCGGAATCCGGGGAGCAGGGATGCCGCCGCCGCGCCTGGTGCTCTTCGATATGCCGTTCGCTGCCGGCGGCACCAATCTGACGCGCCAGTCGCTGCGCGAGCGGCAGCTGCAGGGCGGCCCGGGGCTCACGGGCAAGGCGCCGGGAGAACCCAGTCGCTCGAGCAGGGAGCGCTCCGGGCAGTGGTGCCCCATCCGGCCGGAGCTGGTGGCGGGGGTGTCCTACGACCAGGCGACGGGCGGGCGCTTCCGGCATGGCACGCGCCTGCTGCGCTGGCGGCCGGACAAGGCGCCGCGGCAGTGCACCGACGAGCAGCTGGGACGCGAGGCGCGGCCGAGCCGGCTCATCGCTCAGCTGCTATACACTCTGCCTCCGGGCAATCCCGCCCATCGAGACGGAGGAGCGCTCGGCGTGGCCAGTCGCACGGGCCTCTCGGCCTGCATCATCACCTTCAACGAGGCCGACCGCATCGAGTCCTGCGTCCGCTCGGTGAGCTTCTGCGACGAAGTGATCGTCGTCGACTCCCACTCCTCGGACGACACCCGCGAGCGCGCGGCCGCCCTGGGGGCGCGAGTCATAGAGCGGGACTGGCCGGGCTATCGCTCGCAGAAGCAGTTCGCCGTGGAGGCTGCGCGCCACGACTGGGTGCTCTGCCTCGATGCCGACGAGCGGGTGAGCGATGAGTTGCGGCGGGAAGTGGCGAGCCTGCGCGAGCGCGGCTTCGCCGGCCATGCGGGCTGGTCGGTGCCGCGCATCACCGACTATTTCGGCCGGTTTCTGCGCCACGGCAACGCTTACCCGGACCGGCTGGTGCGCCTCTTCGACCGCCGCCGCGGCGGCTGGGTGGGGCGGGAGATTCACGAGAACACGCGAGTCGCGGGGCGTGTCGGCAGGCTCGCAGGCCACCTCGAGCACTACTCCTATCGCAGCCTCGCGGATCACCAGCGCCGCATGCAGCGCTACGCGGAGCTGATGGGAGAGTCGCTCCATGAGAGCGGCAAGCGGTGCGGCCTCGGCAAGGTGCTGCTCAACCCGCAGTGGCGCTTCTTGCGCGGCTACGTGCTCAGGCTCGGCTTTCTCGACGGCTGGCGCGGGCTGGTGTTCGCGCTCGTGGAATCGGACTACGTGCGCCGCAAGTACCTGCATCTCTACATCCGCAGCCGAGGCTTTACGGGCTGAGCGGCGGGCCGAAGCGGCAGACGAACTGTGCGCGCCCGCACGAATGGGGAATCGCATGTCCCGTACGCCCCTGAGTACGTGAAGCGATTAACGGAATAACGTCGCCGTGAAGAATAAGTTAACGGTCAGCATCACTCACGATGCTTGCCTCGCATCCGCGAAAGAACTCCAATGAAGAATCCGTGCTCGAGCTCACGCATCGGGCTGCGCCTTTCTGTGGCTGTCGCGCTCGCTGCCGCTCTGACCGCATGTCACGATGATCCGACCTCGGTACCGGTCCCAACGCCGTCGGCGCCTGCGTCGTATCAAGTCACCGGGACGGTGGCGTACGGGCATCCGGTCGCCGGGCAGGCCGTCCGGGCTGTGGATTCCACCGGGAGGACGTGCGCGATGGCCACTACGGCGGACGATGGCAGTTATTCCATGTATACGAATGGGTGCGCGCCGGGCTCAGCCGCCCTGTCGGTTGAGGGATACGCGACACCCGCCGGCGCGACGCTGCTGTCCGTGGCGGTGCCTCCTACCGGGAAGCCGGTCATCGATGGCGTGGTCAATATAGATCCCTTGACCACCCTGCTGGCATATGACGTTGCCGGAATGATCGCATCGCCGACGCCGCCTGCCAGCAGCGCAGATGTTCTGGCGCTGCTTCCGCAAGCGACTGCGGCGCAGGTGCAGCAGGCGACCACCAATATATTGACGGCATCGCTGTTGACAAACCTGCAGGTCAAATATGGTGTCGCAACGACTGGAATTTCTCTGACCTCGACCCCGTTCACTGCCGACGGACGGGGCCTCGACGCATTCTTCGATGCATATACCCTGACTGCGCCTTCAGCCGGCAGCGTGCAGATTACCTCAGCCATGAGTGGGTTGACCGTCAGTGTGTCCCTGCCGGCGGCTGCGACAAGTCCGGCCACCGTTACGTCCAGCGTGTCCTATGCCGTGGGCGGCAGCATCTCTGGCCTTTCGGGTGGCTCGTTGACGCTACTGCTGAACGGCGCGAATCCGTTGACGGTCACATCGGGCGGCGTGTTTACCTTCCCTAATCGCGTCAGCGCAACTTATGCCGTCACGGTCGGCTCGCAGCCGGCGGGAGAGACCTGTACCGTATCCAACGGCTCTGGTGCGGGCCTAAGTGGCAATGTTTCCAATGTTGCCGTGACCTGCTCCGTGGACAGCTACGGCATCGCGGGGACGGTTTCGGGGCTCGCGAGCGGCGGCCAGGTTGTTTTGAGCAATAATGGCGCCGATCCGACTACCGTCACCGCCGATGGCGCCTTCTCCTTCTCCACGCCGGTGGCTTACGGCGGCAGCTATTCCGTCACGGTGACTGCGCAACCCACCGGGCAGATTTGCACGGCATCCAATGGGTCCGGGACGCAGGTCACCGACGATGTGTCGAATGTGAGCATAGTGTGCTCCGCCGAGACTTACACGATCGGTGGGACCGTAAGCGGTCTGACCGGCGGGGCCACGGTTACGCTTGACGACAACGGTGGCGATGCACTCACCGTGACCGCCAACGGCGCGTTCACGTTTGCGACTCCTGTGGCATTCGGTGGCAACTACTCCGTGACAGTCGGAACACAGCCGGCTGGCGCGACTTGCAGCGTCACCGATGGCACGGGAACGAATCTAGCAGGGGATGTAAGCAACGTGCAGATAGCTTGTGCGATTGCGGGAGTTGCCTACATCTACGTCCCGAATTATGGGTCCGGCAACGTATTGGGGTATGAGTACAATTTTGCGACCGGCGCCTCGACGAGCATCCCGGGGAGTCCTTTCACCGCGGGCACGCAGGATCGCTGGTTGACGGCGAATGCAGCAGGTACTTTCCTCTATGTGACGAACGAAGGCAGCAATACCATTTCGGCATACACCATCGATCGCACCAGTGGGGCGCTGACGCCGGTGGCCGGGAGCCCGTATCCGACCGGCTCGCAGCCGAGTTCCGTCACGTTGAATCCGGCGGGAACGTTTGCTTACGTCGCCAATTCCCAAGGCGCGTCGGTTTCAGCTTTCAGTATCGACCAGTCCTCCGGCGCACTCACTCCCGTGCCGGGAAGCCCATTCCCCGCTGGAACCATTCCCACGAAGATTGCCATCAATCCTGCGGGAACTCTTGCTTACGTTGCCAACCAGAACGGCAGTGACGTGAGTGCCTACAGCATCGATCAGACTACGGGCGCTCTCACGGAGATTTCCGGCAGCCCGTTTTCTCTCGGTAGCGAAAGCCCCTATGGCATCACCGTAAACCCCGCGGGAACCGTCCTCTATGTGGCGAACTGGCAGGCCAGCGTCTCGGCTTTCACCATCGACCCCGGTACTGGGTCTCTCACGGCCGTGGCGGGCAGCCCTTTTTCGACCACAGGCGCTACAGGAGTTACCGGCTGGGGCGCGCAGTCGGTCACCGTCAATCCTGCGGGCACGTTCGCCTACGTGGGAAGCGGCAATGGAGGCCCATTGGTGACATTCAGCATCGATTCCGTTACCGGCGCGCTTACGCTGCTAACCAGTGAGTCGTATGGCCAGGGCGGAGTCGACTACGCCGTGATCGGCAGCTCCGGATCGAGAGCTTTCGTGTCGAATGCCTTGAATCTTACGATCGGGGTGGCTGCCATCGACTCCACCACCGGCGCGCTGACCGATCAGTCCGGAAGTCCGTTCTCCGTGGGCGCGCGCCCCTACGACATTGCGGTGGTCCAGCCGTGACCCCCGTCGGGCGAGCGGCCGCTTCGCCCTGCCTGAGCCAGGGCGAGAGGTGATCCTGGGAGGGCAATGTCGGGTGCCCTAGCGGTTCCTCGCAGGTAGAATCAGGCTCCTTCGTACCAGAAACGCCACCGAAGAGGGAGCCCCACATGGCCTTTACGATCACGGTGAACGGCAGCAAACGTGCCGTCGAGGCGGATGGAGATACCCCACTTCTCTGGGTGCTGCGGGATGAACTCCATCTTAAGGGGACGAAGTTCGGTTGCGGCATGTCTTTCTGCGGCGCATGCACGGTACACCTCGACGGTGTGCCCACCCGGTCCTGCATTACGCCGGTATCAAGAGTCGGCGATGCTTCAGTGGTGACCATCGAAGGCGTCAGTGACAGTGAGGTTGGTAAGCGGGTGAAGGCGGCGTGGCTCGCGCTGGATGTGATGCAGTGCGGCTACTGTCAATCGGGTCAGGTGATGGCTGCCACCGCGCTGCTCACCCGAAACCCCAAGCCGGGCGATCGGGACATCGACGAGGCCATGAGCGGTAATCTCTGCCGTTGCGCTACCTACACCCGTATCCGTGCCGCCATCAAGAGGGCGGCGGGGCTCCCGACGGACGATACGAGGGAGGTGTGACATGGGTGGCGTGAACGCTTCTGAGCGCAGCGCGCGCGCTCCTTCGAATGACGAGCCAGCCGCAGCGACTCACCTGTCGCGGCGTGCCTTTCTGACGGTAGGCCTCGCGGCCGGCGGTGGCCTGCTGCTCACGCTGAACCTGCCGCAGATCGCGGATGCCAGCGAGCCGGTGGCTATGGAGCCGGGCGCCGGCGCGCCGCTCAACCCCTTCATCAGCATTGCGCCCGATGGCATCGTCACCATCGTCGCCAAGAATCCGGAGATCGGGCAGGGCGTGAAGACGACGCTGCCGATGCTGGTCGCCGAGGAGCTCGACGCCGACTGGGCGCAGGTCCGCACCGAGCAGGCGCTGTTGAACCCCGTCTATGGCCCGCAGACCGCCGGCGGCAGCATGTCGACCCCGCTCAACTGGGAGCCGATGCGGCGGGTCGGGGCGGCAGGCCGGCAAATGCTCATCCTCGCGGCGGCGCAGACCTGGGAAGTGCCGGCGGGCGAATGCGACGCAGCGGCGGGGATGGTCCGGCATCGGCGGAGCGGCAGGACGCTCGGCTATGGCGCTCTCGCTGAGAAGGCCGCGGCGCTTGCGGCGCCGGACCTGCAGTCGGTCGCGCTGAAGGATCCGAAGGACTACCGGATCATCGGCAGGTTCACCGGTGGCGTGGATAGTGCGCTCGTGCTCGAGGGCCGGCCGCTCTTCGGGATCGACACCGTGCTGCCGGACATGCTCTACGCCACGTATCAGAAGGCGCCGGTGTTTGGCAGCCGTGTCGTGAGTGCCAACCTCGACGCGGTGAAGAGAATGCCGGGCGTGCGCGATGCCTTCATCGTGCGCGGATCGGGCGCCGGCGCGGTGTTCGAGATTGGCCTGGTGGACGGGGTGGCAATCGTCGCCGACAGCTGGTGGCAGACGCAGAAGGCGCTCGAGAGATTGGAGGTCCAGTGGCAGGAGGATGTCGCCACCTCCCGGCAGAGCACCGCAGGATTCGAGCGCGAGGCGCGCCGGCTCGGGCGCGAGAAGCCGCAGAAGATCATCCGCAGCGACGGCGATGCGGGCTCCGCGTTGGCTCGGGCCCATAAGGTATTGGAGGCCGGGTACGCCTATCCCTTCCTGGCGCACGTGGATCTCGAGCCGCAGAATTGCACCGCACACGTCAAGCGCGACGGTAGCGTCGAGGTCTGGGCGCCGACGCAAAATCCCGCTGCCGGCCGCAAGCTGGTCGCGGGCACTCTCGGAATCGATGAGAGCAGGGTGACGGTACACATCACACGCGTGGGCGGCGGGTTCGGGCGGCGGCTGCACAACGACTACATGGCCGAGGCGGCGATGATCTCGAAGCTGGCCGGCCGGCCGGTGAAGCTGCTCTGGAACCGCCGCCAGGACATCCAGCACGATGCCTACCGGCCCGCGGGCTTTCACTACTTCAAGGCGGGGCTGACGGCCGATGGCCGCATCGACGCCTTCCGCGATCACTTCGTGACCTTCGGTCAGGGAGGGCATGCCGCCTCGACGGCGGACCTTCCCAGGAGTGAATTCCCGGCCGGCTTCGTGCCCAACCTGGAATACGGCCGCTCGCTGATCGAGCTCGGAGTGCCAACCGGTCCGTTGCGCAATCCGGGTGGCAATGCCCTCGCATTCGCGTTCGAGTCGTTCATCGACGAGCTGGCGCACGCCGCGGGCCGCGATCCGCTGGACTTACGTCTCGAGCTCTACGGTCCGCCGCGGCTGTTGCCGCCCCCGCCGCCGCGCTTCGGGTTTCAGCCGCCGCCGTTCGATACGGGGCGTGCGAGCGGGGTCCTGCGGCTGGTGGCCGAGAAAGCCGGCTGGTCCACACGCCGGGAATTGCCGCGGGGCACGGGCATGGGACTCGCCTTCTACTACAGTCATCTCGGCTACTTCGCCGAGGTCGTCAAGGCGAGTGTCGCGCCGGATGGCACGCCGAAAGTGCATAAGATCTGGGCCGCGGGCGACGTCGGGCGGCAGATCATCAATCCGGCAGGTGCCTACAACCAGGTCCAGGGCGCGGTCCTCGATGGCCTCGGTGCCGCGCTGCACCAGGCGATCACCATCGAGGGGGGCAGGGTGGTGCAGGAGAATTTCAACACCTTCGGGCTGCTGCGGATGCGCGAGGCGCCGCCGGTCGAGGTGCATTTCCGCATCACCGACCATTCGCCCACGGGACTGGGCGAGCCGGCGCTGCCGCCCGTGCTGCCGGCGCTGTGCAACGCGCTCTTCGCGGCGACGGGCAAGCGGATCCGCAGGCTGCCGATAGACCCGAAGGAGCTTGCGAGGGCGTAGAGTCGGCGGCCGGCGCAGCGGGGCCGGCCGCCGTGCTTGGTTAGCGGGGCGGGGGATTCGTGTTTGCGGGCTGGGTGTTGCGCGGATGCACGCGGCTTCGCTGCGCGTGCTCGCCTTTGCGCACTCGGTGCTCCGCACTCGCGACGCGCATCTCCTTGGCTTGCGCCTGCTTCATCTTGTGTGTCGTCTTGTTGAGCTGGGCGGTGGCGCGATTGAGCTTGCCCGTCGTCGCGCGCATCTGCTCGTTCTCCTGTTTCACCTGGGAAGTGAGCTGCCGCACGCTCTTCTTGCTCGCATGCCGATGACTCGCGGTGGTGTTGCCCTGATCACTCCGTGAGGTCGTCTGAGCCAGTGCCGTGCCGGCCGTAAGGCCGAAGGCCGCGGCCACCAGCGCGGCTATAACGTTCTTCGAAGATGAGCTTGGCTTGCGCATGAATGCCCTCCTGGGGTTTCGGATCGGTCGCTTGACCAAGGCGAAGCAAAGGGCGTTCCGCCGTGACGGCCCGGCCTTACCTCAGGTTGTAGGTGCTGCGAATGAAGGCCGCGACGTTGTCGTGCAGCTGCTTCAGCGCGGACAGGCGGACGTAGACCATGTGGCCGGACTGATAGTAGCGGTATTCGATGTTGGATTGCAGGCTCGCCGGGATCGGCAGGTGGTGCAGCTCGAACCAGCCCTCGAAGAAGGGTGTCGAGATGTCGAAGTAGCCGCCATTCACCAGCACTTTCAGGTCGGGGTTGCGCTTCATGGCGGCGGCGAGGTCGGGCAGGACATTGGGCAGGGCGATCAGCGGCCTGTGGGCGCCCGGCGGCTGGTGTCGGTAGTCCCAGCTGCCGTACACCGGGATGCCGGGCTTGTAGTGCCGGCCTTGTCCGTAGTGCAGCCTGCCGCGAACATAGGAGTTGAAAGCCGAGACGTAGGCCGAGCCGATCGCGGCGCTCTGCGGATCGTACTCGGCGATCTTGCTGAGGGGATCCAGGGTCGGGCCGGTGAAGCGGGTATCCAGTGTGCCGGCGGTCAGATCCTGATCGCCCAGCAGCTCCTTCTGAAAGGCGCCGTACTCGATGCGCAGATTGGATTTGAGCAGATAGGCGAGCGGCAGGCCGGTGTAGGCGTTGAGTTTTTCCGCGATCGCCTGGCGCCGATCGGGCGGCAGCTCGTTGCCCTGCATCAGCGCCAGCGCGTATTCCGTGGTGGCGAAATGCTCGACCTGGCCGAGAAATGCGAGCAGATCCTGCGGCTGGCTCGGAAGCTTATGGTGGTACCAGGCGGTGGCGGCGTAGCTGGGGAGGGCGACAACGTAGGGCAGATCGACGGAGGGGTTCAGCTGCGGATCGTCCGGCATCAGGTCCCAATCGAGGATGCACGACAGCAGCACCACGCCGTTCAGGTCGATGTCCTCCTTCTGCAGCGCGAGCGACAGGCCGGCTGCGCGCATCGTGCCGTAGCTCTCGCCGAAGACGTATTTGGGCGAGTTCCAGCGGTTGTATCTGGAGAGGAACTCGCGCACGAAGACCGCAAAGGCGTTGATGTCCTGATCGACACCATAAAAAGCCTTGTCGGCGTCCTTTCCGCGAATGCGGCTGAACCCGGTACCGGGCGCATCGACGAAGACGAGGTCGCTGGCATCCAGGAGACTCTCGCCATTGCTCACGGTCCGGTAGGGCGCCGCGGGGGTGTGGGTATGATCGCCGGTGACGACCCGCACGGGACCGAATGCGCCCATGTGCAGCCAGAGCGATGAGGAGCCGGGTCCGCCGTTGAACAGGAATGTGATGGGGCGGTCTGCGGGCGCAACACCGCGCTTGAAATACGCGGCATAAAACATCGAGGCTTCGGCGGGCGGGCTCTTGCTGTCCTGCGGCGGAGTGCTCGGGTCCGAGCCATCGGCGCGAACCACCAGAGTGCCCGCCATCGCCTGATAATCGATGCGCGATCCGCTCACGGTGAGCGAGCCCGTGGAGGTGACTTCGGTCGGCTTGAAATTCGGTGCCTGGGGCGCATCGGCCGCTGCGGCGGCGCAGGTGCAAAAGGCAAGAATGATCGCGAGCAGAGCGTGCTTGTTCATTCAGCGGATTCCGTGGCCTTCGAGTCGCGATTATGGGCTACTTGCCGGGGTTCAACCACACCGGGCGGCGGCCCGGGTTGCAGCAAGCAACATCGCCCATGATCACCGCTCGCCATGTCACCCCGAGGGCCGGCAGCTTCAAGCTCAGCTGCCGTCGGCGGCCCGGATGGTGAGCTTTTGTCCAGCGATGATTTGCGTATGCAGATTGATCGCGTTCCAGGTGCGAACCTCCTCGACGCTCACGTGGAAGTGGCGCGCGATTTGCCACAGCGTATCGCCCGCGCGGACCGTATAGCTGATTTGGCGCGTGCCGGCGTGGTCGCCTGTCGCTACCCTGCCGTGATTTACATGACGCACGCGGGTGTAGAGCCTGAGCCGCTGCCCGGGATGCAGCACATCGTCGTGCGACAGGCCATTCAGGGCGGCCAGTTTCCTGACGCTCATGCCGTGTCGGCGTGCGATCGTCCACAAGGTATCTCCCCTCCGCACCACTTCGAATCGCAACTCTCCGTGTCGCGCGACGGGCGCTCTCGCATAGAGCCTGAGCTTCTCGCCGGGCCGCAGGACTTCGTGTGGGGAGATCCCATTCATGCGGGCGAGGGCGCGCACTGTCGTCCCATAGCGATGTGCGATGCGCCACAGGGAATCGCCCCGCCGGACGATCTGGAATTGTACGTTACCTCGCCAGCGCGCGAGCCTGTCGACTCGTGCGGCGGCGAGCCTTACTTTCTCCGGCAGAACATACCTGGTCGCCGGCACTTCGATATCATCGCCCATCGATAGCGGCTTGTGGGCCAGGGCGTTGATCCGGCGCAAAATTGCGGCGTTGGTGTTGAAGCGTTTGGCGATCGAGTAGACCGAGTCGCCCCGGCGGACCACGTAGTGCTCCACTCCCATCCGCTGCTCGGGCGTGAGTTCGGCGACGTTCTGCTCGAACACCGGCGCCGCATCGAGGGGCAACAGCAGATAGAAGGGGCCCGTAGGATCGCTGGCCCAACGGTGAAAGGCTGGATTGAGCTGGTAAATCTCCTTGGTGGTGATGCCGGCGATCTTGGCGGCGACCTGCAGATTGATCTGCCCGCTGATCGGCGCCTGCGTGAAGTAAGGCTGATTTGGAATCGGGCTGAAATCGAGCCCGTACTTCGCCGGGTCTGTCACCAAAGCTTTCATGGCGAGGAGCTTGGGTACGTAAGCTTCGGTCTCGCGGGGCAATCTCAGATGCCAGAAGTCGGTCGGCCGGTGCCGGGCCTGGTTGACCCGGATGGCGCGCTGCACGGCGGCGGGGCCGCAATTGTACGCAGCCACCGCGAGCAGCCAGTCTCCGAACTGCTGGTGAAGGGCCTGGAGAAAGTCGAGGGCTGCTTTCGTCGAGGCTACGACGTCGCGCCTCCCGTCGTACCACCAATCCTCCTTCAGGCCGTACTCCTTGGCGGTGCCGTCGACGAATTGCCACAGACCCAATGCCCGCGCGCGCGAGTAGGCAAAGGGCTGGTACGCGCTCTCGATGACCGGAAGCAACGAAAGCTCGAGCGGCATTTGCCGCGCCTGAAGCTGGGTGACGATGTAATAGAGGTAGAGATCCGCGCGTCCGAAGGCGCGCTGCAGGTAATCGGGATTGGAGGCGTACCAGTCGAGCTGCCGCTCGATTGCGGGCTTGTCAGAAGCGGGAAGCTCGAAGCCGTCGCGGATACGGTCGAAAAGGTCGGCGTACTGCGCAGGGGCAAGGGCCGCGGAATCTTCACCCGACCTGCTGGGCGTCGCAGCGGGGGGCGGTTCCGCCGGAATCTGCGGTGGCGCTGGCACGATGGCTTTCGTACCGGCGGGATTGGGGCGAGGCGGCCGGTGCGTGGCGCACGCCGCGAGCGTCGAGAGCACGAATGCGAAAAGCGCAAGATGGATCGCGCGAGATGGCTTCGACGCCGCGTTTATGGTCAATTCTCAGGCCTCCAGAGGGCATCGGATCGATCGCGGCGAGCGCTCCGGAATGAACCGACCCCGTAAAGTGATGCTTCTCGACTCGAAATCCGCGCGACCGGAGGGCGGATGCGCCGCTTCGGCGCCCCACTCAGCCCGCCTCAAAGATAGCGCCGCGCGCCGTCCGCGCCAAGCCCGAGATCCGGCGCCCAACGAGGGCTCGTTCACACTCTCTCGCTGCCCCTTCGCCCGACTGTCCGCACTCCGGTTCCCGTGGCGGAACAAATCGCCGACCGGCGAATTGGAAGGCGAACCTGGTTTCAGAGTGAGAGGACAGGCACATGCGTACCGCAACCGGTCATACATCTGCGATTCGTGCCAAGACTGTTCTCGGCACGAGCGTCCGAGATCCCTCGGGCAATAAGCTCGGGGAGGTTGAGGACGTCATCCTGGATAAGCTTTCGAACAGCATCCTGTTCGCGGTGGTCAGCTTCGGGGGTTTCCTGGGAATGGGCGAGAAGTACCATCCCATACCTTGGGCTGGGCTCGACTACGATGAGCGGGAAGGGGCTTACGTGGTCAACTATACGAAGGAGCAGCTGCAGGCAGCGCCTACGGGCTCCATCGACGAGCTGACCCGAGACGACGGTCTGCAGTTCCGGAATCGCACGTACGACTATTACAAGGTGCCGCGGTACTGGGAGACCACCCAGCACTGATCGTGCTGCCTGCGGGCACAGGTTCGACACGAAAGCAATCGCCGCGGGCGCATATTCACGCCCGTGGCGATTGTGACGCCCGCCCGGTTCGCTTTGCAGCTCCTTGCGGCAAGTACGCCAAGGGCTGTAGCGCCGCATTAGCCTGAGTAAGGTACTCTCGCGGCAGCGGCGCACCAGAGATAGACTCGGCATTCCGCCCGCTCTTACCGCTGGAGAATGCCATGACGGTACGAATCGAAGAGGTCGCTGACGGCATCTTCCGCCTCTCCACTCTCGTCCCTGAAATCGCTGCACCGGCGGGATTTACATTCAATCAGTACTTGCTGCTGGCCGAGCAGCCGCTGCTCTTCCACACGGGGCCACGTCACATGTTCGATGACATCTCCAGAGCGGTAGAGCACATTGCGCCGGTTGCGGGTCTGCGCTGGATATCCTTCGGGCACGTCGAGTCGGACGAGTGTGGCTCCATGAATCAGTGGTTAGCCGCCGCGCCCTACGCTCAGATCGCACACGGAGCCACGGCATGCATGGTGTCGCTCAATGACCTCGCGGATCGATCGCCACGCGTCTTGTCGGATGGTGAGGTGATCCACCTTGGCGGCAAACGTGCGCGCTGGATCGACACCCCGCACGTGCCGCACGCTTGGGAATCGGGGTTGATCTTTGAAGAGGATACGCAGACGCTGTTCGCAGGTGATCTCTTCGCGCAAGTCGGTGACGGGCCCGCGCTGACGCGGGAGAGCATCGTCGAGCCGGCCGCGCGCACGGAGGACGCCTTCAGGTCGAGTTCGCTTACGCCTCAGACAGCTGCGACGATCCGCCGGCTGGCCGGACTGCAGCCGCGGACCATCGCGGTCATGCACGGATCGTGCTTCCGCGGCGACTGCGCCAGAGAGCTTCTTGGCCTGGCCGACTATTACGAGGCTCGCATCAAGAGCGCCGCGGTCGCCTGACGCGATCCGCTCATTCGGAGGAAAGTGGATTTCCGTGACAACATCGTGCGCACGTTGGCCGTCGCGAGTACGTGAAGATAGGAGCGGATCTTCGCAACTCGTTCGAGTCGGTTGAACTCGACTGTAAAGAGATCACGAACCTCCTGGGGCGACGCACCCGAGGCGTCGGTCAACGCCCGGATTGCGCGCTCCGTTCTGGCCGCATCTTCATCTTCGTGGCTGACCGCGCTCATCGCGATATCCCGCTCATCCCGCGGCCCCTGCGGGTTTGCCGCCCTGACCGAGCTTTCCCCACAGCTGTTTCAGCCTATCCAGGAATCGCTGCCATCCCGTTTCAATCGCATGGTCGCTCATGACGTGCCTCCGCTTACGCATATGTGCCCGCCCACCTCCGATCCGGGGCGACGCTCGGGCAGTGTGCGCCATTTTCGCGGAAACCGCCGAACTCTCGGATGTCGGCAGACGCCTCGACACCCATATATTCCGAAAGGCACGCGAAGCGCTCACCATCGGTGTAGAGTGGCTGCAAGTCAGGGCCTCGCGGCTCGTCCGGCTTCGCGCGGAGGGCCAGCCCGGCTCGTTTTCCGCCAGTATAACTGCCAGCCCAAAAAGCGACCGCATACGGGCGCGAGACGTTGCCTGTGCGGACGGGGCACTCAACTCAGGTAAATCACATGTCTTCGAACCCTTGGAGTCTCAGCCCACATCTGCCACGGGCGGCTGATAAGGCCGATCCGACAACGGGCTACCCCGCGCGGGTTGTCGGCGAGCAGATTGAGAAGGCGGAACGCGCGCAGCGGGAACGGATCGAACAGTCGTGCGAACTCAATACTCCCGCGATTCGAATCCGCGCTTGGGAAAGATTGCATCGGCTGACGCTGCCGCGCGGGCCGGCGCACGCTGTGCTCGATGTCGTTGCAAGCGCCACGTGCCTGACGCTCGAGCAGGTGCGCGGGGAGCAGCGGCGACGTTCGGAACTGGCCCGTTCTCCGCAGCCGGTCGATTCCGGAGCGATCACTACGCCAACTCGGGCTTTATGAGTTACGGTGGCAAGCGAATCCTCGAGCGCAGCCGACGCATGAGGTGTGCAGACGTTTCGGAGGCGGCCTAGATGCAGCCAAGCACTGATTCTCTCTCGGGCTCACCCGGTGTGCGAAAGCGGCTGCTGCCGAAGGAGGGCGAGAATCCCGCCGCTTTCGCCGGCGAGATCGATATTGCCAGCCATGCGGTCCTTGCCTACACGTCGGACGATCCAGACCACCCGATCGATAACCTGATCGATGGGCATTACGGTCGCGACAGCACGTTCTGGGCGGGTGCCAAGCCCAATACCATGGAACGTATCATCGTGGAGTTCGACCATCCACAGAGTGTCTCTTGGATGGTCTACGAGGTGGAGGACTGCACGTGTACGAGGACGCAGGAAGTGAGCGTCGAAGTGTCCCTGGACGGGGGCCGCACTTACCGCCAGATACTCGTCCAGGAGTACACCTTCAGCCCTGACGGTGCGACGTTTCAGCGCGAAGTGCAGCGCTTGAACCTGCCTCCGATCAGCCACCTTCGCTTGAGCATCGCCCCTGACAAACACGGCTCGGGGCGGGCGAAACTCAACTCGCTGCGTCTCTTTGCCTCGGAATCGGGGAGTGGCACATGAGCAAGGGAATGGATAGAAAAAAGGACAGCAAGAAGAAACCGGCCAAGACATTGTTGGAGAAGCGAGCGGCGAAGCGGGAAAAGAGGGCAAATAAGCCATTTCGAGCGTGATCGCAGCGAACGAGACGGTCCCCCGGGGAAGCAGTGATACGGCCCGAAACAGCCGTATCTACTCGCGGGCGCCAACGGGTGATTCATGAGCAGCGATGCGGATACGATCGACACCACCGGCGCGCGAGAAGTCCACAGGCTACTTGACGAGCTGGAAGGTCATATCAATGCACCGGACGCGAGCGGCGGGGCGTTGTCGTATCAGGCAAAGGCGCGCATCCGCATGCTGCAGGATCCGCCCGTTGATCCGAGCGATCCGACGTTGAGCAGCGGAACATGAGACTCAGCCAGGCTCGCGGCGCTGCTACGCGTCAGGATCGCTTCTCCCGGCTGCGTCGCGACCGCGAGGCTGCGCCCAAGCTGCGCACAATGTTCCCGGTGGTGGAGCGGCTGCACTTTGAGCTGAGTTTCGGGGGCGGCGGCGCGGCGACCCCGGTGCCTCAATCGCACGTCCTGCACCCTCCGGCCCGCGCGTACTTTTCTTTCCCCTGTCCGTATGCCGACTGTGACGGCCGGTTCGAGCTCACCGCAGCCGTGCAGGCGGCAGTCGAGGATCCCTCACATCGGATCGAAGGGGCGCTCGAATGCGCCGGCTCTCGTGTGAGCGACTTCAGGTCGAAGCCGCTGTGTCAGTTGCGCCTCTACTTTGCGATCACGGCGGTGTGTGCACCGCCCCACTGAGCGGCGCTGCTTGCGACGGCCCGTGAGCGCCGGAGACGCCACTTGCGGTCGCGTAAAGTCGATCACGAAACGGCCTCCAGCAAGATTCATCACTCTTTTCGGCTCCTGCGTTGGATTCGTCAGGAAAGAGGCTGGCCCTCTCCCTCGTACAGCCAGGTCTCGAAGCATGAGCGATGCAATTTTACCGTCCGCGGCGTAACGCCCGGCGGGAAGTCAACGCTGTTCATGTTGGCTCCGCTTGCCGTGTCGGCACTTCGCGCTCTAGGCGCCAAGCCAGCCTGCGCGCGCGACAAAGCGAGCGCAAGTCATAGCCGGCTGGCATCCGGTGCGGCAGCGGCGAAAGTTCGGCGGTTTGCTTGCGGATCCTGTAGTCTATGACGCGGGTCGTATCTTTTCGACTTGTCTGCCTTGGCGCCTTGCACCGCCTCCCGGCGCGCTTTCTGGCCAATGTCTGCCCCCTCGCAAAGCTCCGCGAACCAGGAGGCAGGATGTACCTGCCGCCTCATACCGCTTTCTTTCACGGGTATTCTGCAGTGATGAAATTATTTGTTGGAAATCTCCCGTTCACGGCCACCGACGAGACCGTGCGCGCCCTGTTTTCCCAGCACGGGACGGTCGAGAAGGTCTCGTTGATTGCAGACCGCGAGACTGGTCGCCCGCGCGGCTTCGGTTTCGTGGAGATGTCGAATGATGACGCGTCTCGGGCGATGCAGGCGCTGAACGGCGCCGACTTCGACGGGCGCTCTCTTAAAGTGAATGAGGCACAGGACCGGGAGCGGTCCGGCGGCGGGGGCAATCGCAACGGCGGCTCGCGTCGTTACTGACTCCCTGCCGGTCGACGCCGGTCCGGACGGCCGGGAGCGGCGAGCTGACTGGCTTTCTTGCCTCAAAGGGTGCGACTGTCCAGCGGGTAAGCCGGGCCCCGGCAGCGGAGTCCCACATTGCGGGAGCCAGGCCGAAGTCGCGGCGGGTCCGAGTTAGATGTCGGGTAAATTGCTCCAACGGACGCAGCCATGAGTGAGTATGAGTTCACGGTCTCTCTGCGGATCCGCCATCCGACGATAGACCCGGAGACGATCAGCGCCACGCTGGGCATCCAACCGCAGCACATCTGGAGAGCGGGGGAGCCGCGCTGCGATCCGGCGGGTGCGGAGCTCGGTGGTGCGCATCACGACAGCTACTGGATGGGCCGCCTGATGGACGAGCCGCAGCTTTCCTCCGACAGCGTCTCTGTGGAACGAGTGATCCTGAAGACCCTGAGTCGGCTGCGGCGCGCACAGTCCTTCCTCGAGCAGCTGAACGCCGAGGGCGGCGTCGCAGAGCTGCTCGTGAGCCTCTACGCGCGCGATGACTTCCGGCTGGAGCTCCCTTCGGACTCCCTGACACTGATCGGCCGGATGCGCCTGGCGGTTGCGCTAGACGTTCATCCTCATTCACCCCGCAAGGCATCGGTATCGCGATCGAACTGATGCGGGTGCTGTTCGAAGCACCAACGGATCTGATCAGCATGGGCGAAACTAGAATCACCTCCGCGCACGCGCTTGTTACCGATTCCACCGCCATCTTGCGCCTGCTGGACGAGGTGCCGGATGCCGGCGAGATCTGCATCGAGCTGTCCAAACCGTACTTTACACGGCGTTGGCGCCACTCCGATCGGCACAGTTTCTGGATCGCGAGCGATGGCACGACGGCCGTGTGCCACACCCTTACAGGCCTCGAGCTCGATGAGGTGATTGCCCTCTGGCTCAGCTTCGACGATTACCGGCGCCGGCCCGGATTCACGCTGTCAGCGGGCTCGCTGGGCAAGATGATCGAGACGGAGCTGGGCCTGACAGTCGAGCTCGACGAGTGATTCATGCGTACCTTCATTTGACATGCCGTGAACGTCGAGCCTTACAAGCCTAGCCGCGATGAGATTCGCGCCGCCGCTGGCAAAACGGTACCTGACGTCATTGTGCCGCGCCTGTGCGTCCTGTTCTGCGGCATCAATCCCGGACTCTACTCCGGCGCGACCGGCCACCACTTCGCCCGCCCCGGCAATCGCTTCTGGCCTACCTTGCACGGCGCGGGCTTCATCGATCGGCTTCTCTCGCCTTGGGAAGAGCGGGAACTTCTGGCATGTGGGTGCGGCGTTACCAACTTGGTTGCGCGCGCGACGGCAACCGCAAACGAGCTCACTCCCGCCGACCTTGACGCCGGACGTCGGACGCTTTTCACCAAGGTGAGGAGATATGACCCGGCGTGCGTCGCGGTGCTCGGAATCGGAGCCTATCGGATGGCCTTCGCGCGGCCGACGGCGCAGCTCGGAAGACAGCCGGAATTGTGTGGCAGCGCCCTTCTCTGGGTGCTGCCGAACCCGAGTGGGTTGAATGCCCATTACCAGCCCACGGACCTGATTGCCCTTTTCCGCGCGTTGCGCGAGGCCGTTCGAGAGCACGCGGGCTATCCTTGCCAAGTCACTGCCACTGACAGAGTCGTAAAACGGCGGAGCATCTTGTGAGCGGGTCAGTAGCAGCTCACCCGGAGAGAGCCCCGCTGAAGCAGCTGCCTCATGATCGCTGCAAGTGAGCGCGGTCACGGTATCTGATGGAGCGGCTTTCACGATCGGCGATGGACGGGCGGCGTGAGTGATTGTGCCGACCATTCGGCACGACGTGGATAGGGACGGCAGGTCAGCGCGCGGCCGCGGCGCGCCGTGAGGTGGGGGTTTCGGGTTTTCCGTAGACCTGCAGATGAAGCTTCTCGTCGGGGGTGGTGATTTAGCGCTGCGGCGCTCATGAGCAGCTCTGCGGCCATGGACACAAGGATGCGGTACCAGCCGACGGCGAGGACGCCGAGGTGCGACGCAAGCGGCGCCTGATCGCGGAGCAGAGCGGGCCGAGCTGGCGACTGGCCTGAAGCAGGACGAAACGGAGCCGCGCCCTCGGGGCGCGTGCCTCCATCCCGAGGGACGCACAAATGTGGCAGAAACTGCAGAGCTTGAATCTAAGGCCGGGTGCTTTTTACAGCCGAGGACAGTGCTATTGCTTCGGTTGCGAGCTGTCCGTAGTCCCGGAGCCGGAGTGCAGCTTTAGACATGCGATCGTACCCGGCGGCAATCTCGAGCATGGTTTCCCGGCATCCGGGGTCCTGCATTCGCTCGGCGAGGGCCCGCGCTTCTTCCGCGCGACTCGTCCAGTACTCGGGCGGAAAGTCGTCTGCCATGTGAGCCCCCTCGATCGGACCGTAAGCGCAGCAAGAACTGTGCCGGTCCGTTATGACAACTTCGCTGGAGATGAAAACTGCGATTCGCCTCTCGGACCGGCATGCACAAGGAGCGCTGAAATGACGCGAGATGGAGACAGTAAGGCTACGAGCGATTCAGCACCCCTCACGCGTCGAGCGGCTACTCGTCGCGTTTGCACGACGCTCAGGACTTATGCCACCCGACGCCTATATGGTTCGCGACCCGAGTGCGATGCCTGCCGTCTTCCAGGGCATGATCTTTCAGGCCGTGTACAAGGATCGAGCATGGTGCTGCTGGAAACACGATGCACAACTCTGGCTGCTCACCGGCAATATGCCGCTCGACCCATCCCGCGAGCATGGTGCGCCCGTTCTCAGCGTCCAGCTTTATGCAGAGGACGGGGCACTGAAAGACAGCGGTTCTTGGGTTGGCAGGGACGGGATGTGGCGTCGTGCGGCCGACAGCCGGAGTCCAGCAACTCCGGCTGTCAAGAGTCCTCCGCCAACCGTATAGCCGGCTACTTGCCGCTCGACGCGGCTCGATTCGCGCCGACTGCCGCGTCGCACCACACGCTCAGCCTGCGCATCATGGAAATCGACTTGCTCGATGCGGATTACGCTCTTCTCATCGGGCGCTATCGGCTGAAGGAAGGGAGAAAGCTGCAGAAGGAGGGGCAGACGACCTTGCTGTTTCACCGTTCGGCGCCGGGGCGGCCAATCATCAACGATCACTCCTGCTGATGCAGTGGCTCACCGGCTCACCCAACGTAGGCCGAATACCAAATGGGTTAGCTGCCCGATGCCCGTTGCGAGAAGGGCCAGGGAAGCGGATGGGAAACAGTCGCTGGCGCTGGGTCGGGTGCGTACGGTTTCAATTGGGCCCTTAGTGTCGAACATCTTTACATAAGAGCCTCAAAGGTTCACTGGCAAGCTGCTAGCACTTGTTTTTGATGGCGTTTTATGTCTGGCATAACTTTTGCTCGAGCTAAGGTGGCATCTGTGCATGCCATTGGGGGATGGGCCGAAAATGAAAAATTCAACATTTCCAGTCTCTATCGTCGCCATCGCTGCTGTATTCGTCGCGCCGTCGGTCAAAGCCACTCCGTTAGCGCCGGCGGGATCCTCCAACACGCCGGACGAGTTCTCACTCGGATATTCCTCCGGCCCGCCTGGCGGCCTGCCCGATCGGAGCATCGTTGCGATGACCAGCTATTACCCGACCTGGGGAGGGTCGAGCGGCTTCTTTGGTGAGTTTTACGAGCAGGTCGAATCCGATCCGGGGAACGTCTATTGCAGCGGCTGCCTTGATTTCCGATTCCAGCTCAACAACGATTATTCCTCGGATGCGAACATCACTGCTGCCGAGCTGGGAGGCTTTGGCTCGTACCTCACGGATGTGGGCTGGGAGATCGAGTCCGTGAACAGCAGCTATGAGTGCGGCCCCGATGACAACGGTTTCTGCAATGGCGGTGACTCGAGCGAAATCCCATCCTCGGTATATCGCTCCCCGGATGGCAATACGGTCGGTTTCACCTTCGGCGGGGTTGTTCCGGATGACGCCACGGTGGATCTCGTGGTCGAAACCAACGCGCGGACTTGGACAGATCAGCCTTTGAATGTGTTCGACCCCGCTGGTCTCGAGGAAAACGGAACCGCCATCGGTCCCGGTAGCGTCACGGTGCCGACGGTGCCTGAATCGCCGACATGGATGTTGCTGGCGGCCGGCCTGCTGCTGCTGCCGGCCATGAGCCGAGCCCGACGCTCCACGAGCGCATAATCGGTGCCAGGCTCGCCGAGCCTGGTGTCGCCGCCTTCTCAGGACGGGCCCCAGCGATCAGCCGGGGCAGGGCGGGCCTTCTTCCAAGAAACTCGCCGCTGGGTACCCTCCCAACTCGGGGAGGTCGTGCTTGTAACGGACGAAGGCGAGGAACTTCTGCACGCTGGAGACGCGGCTGCATTTAGGGCGGGAGATACCGATGGACACTGCCTGCAAAACCGTTCCAATCACGAGGCTCTCGTCCTGGAGATCGGAAGTCGCGTTGCAAGCGATGTCGGCACCGTACTCGAGAAGTTTCCGAATGGGCTCGACGAGGTCACGGTTCTTCCCGTGGGTGATGAACACGCGCTTGCGACGTTCATCATCTGCGAACCTCGGGTAGCGACCTGCTGCGCGGCCTCGGTGCGGGAGGAGTACTCCTCTCGGCTGAGCTTTACCTGCGGCCGGTGCGGTGCGCGCACTACGCCGGCTTCGGTGCGCTTTCTCGGACGGCGGGTAGCTGGATCCGCGAGGTCACGCACAGCTACGGGGCGGGGCTTTACTTCCTCGGCGTGCTCGGCCTCGTTGCCGCGGCGCTGATGCCACTGGTCGTGACTGCGCGCTTCGGGGGAAAAGGGGGCGCTCCGCCGCGGCATTCTGGTACACGACAGTGCAACTGGCGCGGCGTGCCTTAGCCGGGCGATGCAATAACATCGCCCTTGTGCAGCGCGCCTGGCAGGCCCGCAATGAGAAATTGTCGCCAGGTTGCTGCTTCAATGCCGGCGCGCTCGGCAGTCGCCAATGCAGCGGTGTCGCAGATCAGTAATGGTCGGTGGCTCGGGTGACGACGGCTGAATTCGAGCAGTCCCTGTAGGTCGGCAGCTCTGACCGCTCCTGTCTTGATCTCGATGACCCAGGTGCCCCACGTACCTTCGAGGATCCCGTCCACCTCGTACGGCTCCTCGCGCCAGTACGAGACGCGCTGGCCGCAGATCCAGGCATGCGCGAGGCAGGCATTCTCGACCCAAGCACCGAATCGTGTAGGGTCAGTGTCACTGTTTGGAATTCCCTGTGCTTCAACCACGGCGAGCAATGCGTTACTCAAGGTGACAAGTTTCGGAGGAGCTGAGCGACGCCGCGAAGACCGGGCAGCGTATTTCTTGAGCGGTGCTACAAGATAGGCTTCCTCGAGCAGTTCCAGGTAATGCGCGATGGTCTCGAGCGCTCCGGAATCCTGGAGCTGGCCCTGGATCTTCTGCAGCGAAATGATCTGGGCGGGGGATGATGCGCACACGCCGAATACCTGACGGAGCAGGGCAGGCTTGCGAACAGGTGCCAGCGCGAGAATGTCGCGGCCAATTGCGGGCTCGAGGATTGCATCCCGGACATAGGCCGACCAGCGGGCCGGGTCCTTCAAATAAGCGATTGCCCCCGGATAGGAGCCATGGCTGATGATCAGTTCGGCTGCGCTTTCCGGCGCCATGTTGAAGGACGCCGCCAATGATTTCGCAGTCCAATGAGTCAGAGTGATCTTCTCGAAGCGTCCTGCGAGGCTCTCTCGTGAGCCCGCGCTCAATTGAAGTGCCGCGGAGCCGGTAGCGATGACATGAATCGGCGTCTTTCTTCGCCGGAACCGATCCCATTCGCCTTTGAGGCGAGCTGCCCAGTTGGGCAACAGATGCGCCTCATCGAGCAGCACGATGGCTCGAGTGGTCAGCGCAAGCCGCTCCGCGCGGTTCCATAGGCGTTCCCAAAATCCAAGCAGGGCTGCCTCGGGGCTGTCTCCGGCCGCATAGAGCGCGGAACTCGAGCGCTCATTCGCTAGTTCGAGAAGAAGCGTGGTCTTGCCCACCTGCCTCGGTCCGGAAAGCAGCTGGATCCGACCAGGCGCATCCTCGGCCAATCTCTGGCGGAGGAGAGCGCGGCACTCGTCGTAGCTGAGGCGGAAGTCATCCTGAGGCATACTCGAATAATTATTCGAGTACAGTCTGATTGCAAGCACGGGCTACGCATATTGCAGTTTGCGTATAACGCCCGCGCCAAATCCATTGATCGCACCGCTGATCGGGGCGCCGGTAAAGCAGAAAACGTAATTAACTCAACGAGATAGGATGAAGTGGTAGCGGGGGCGTGGTATGGGCCGTTCCTGGCATCCCGCGATCGAGGCGCGTGAAGTAACGAGGACGGCCGGCGCTGCCGATTATGCGGTTCCCTCGTCGGTTGCACCCGTACCATTGGCTCCCCCAATAGGGAGCGGGCGTATCCGTATTCGCCCCGATTCGATCACCACGACGGCGCCTTGCTCCAGCGCCCCTGTGATATTCGGTAAGTTTGCTAGCAGAAGAGACGTCTGCTGCTCGGGCCGTCGCTGCGCCGGGCGGCGAAGGAGGATTACGGAAGGCTTGGTCTCTCGCCGTAGCGACAGCAGCGTGCCGAAATCGGTATCCGCAGAAATCAGCACTCGTCCCTCACGTTCCGCGAGGGCGAGCACGGCGGGGTCTGGCGCCGCTTGCATGTTCCAGTCCCTGACGTGTTTTGCGTCATGGCCAGCCTGTGTCAGTCCGACGGCAACGGCGGGCGACAACGCATTGTCGACAAGGAATTTCACGCAGCGCTGACTAGAGGCAGTTGGCGCTCGCGAACGGCATCGGCAGCGAAATGCAAAGCCTCGTCGATGTCCCCGGCTTCCAAGTCGGGATATGCGCCAAGAATCTCCTTCGGCGTCATGCCGTCGGCGATCATCTCGATGACGGTCGCCACCGGGATGCGAAGTCCACGTATGCAAGGGACGCCGCCCATCTGCATCGGGTTGACTGTGATTCGCGTGAAAGTCATGGGATCGGGTCTCCATAGCGACCGGCCGCGAGGCCGGGTGGTGCCGGTTGCGATCATTGTACCGGTAGGGCTCCGGGGATTTGAACAGGCTATTTGAGCTGCGAGTGGTGCCTTTCTCGCAAAAACCTTCCATTTACCCGCCAAAATGTATACATCGTGCCCGTCGACCGTCCAATCCCCTAGGTTCGGCCTGGTCTGTATCCCGCCCCCGCTTGCCTGGGGGCTTTTCCTTAGGAGCATCCGAACGGGCTGATGTCCCGCTTGGTGGGGTATTTTTGCCAGGAAATCTGGCATCCCCGCTCGGCTCGTAGCTATTGGTGGCCGATGTGAATACCCTGGCCATTATACGCCGATGCCAATGACCAAGGTCTCCATGCCCGTTTCCAATAGCACCTCCCAGACCTCGATCGAACTCACGGCCCCCGGTTCAATAGGCCAACCTCAAGGGGTTGCCGCCCAAGCCCCAACAGCAAATACGCCGTCGGGATCAGTACAGGCGTTCCGGGATATTCGGCGGGAGCTCACAGAGGCGGACCTTGCCACTCCCGGAGTGCAAAAGCTGGTCCTTAATCAACTGGACGCGGCCCTTGCCCGCTGCGATGTCCTGTCGAGCTTTGAGACTCGCTTTCATGACCGAGATAAGCGCGTGGAGGTACTGGAGGAGCGACTGAGGAAACGCCTTGGTGTCGATATTGCGTGGGGCACAGGGGTCTCCCTTTGAACCGCCCCGGGTTTCCCGGAGACTCCATTTCTTGAGAGGATGGAGTCATGGGAAACACGTCGAAGAGATATTCACCTGAGGTCCAGGAGCGATCGGTACGCCTGTTCCAGGAGCACGTCCACGAGTACCCTACACGCT
>DASVWT010000020.1:0-6151 GCA_036393055.1 Steroidobacteraceae bacterium | reverse complement strand
ATGTCGACGACGTCCTCCTGGACGCCCTCGATGCTGGTGTACTCGTGGAGTACGCCCTCGATCTCCGCCTCGGTGATGGCGCTGCCGGGCATGGACGAGAGCAGCACCCTGCGAAGCGCGTTGCCGAGCGTATGGCCGAAGCCTCGCTCGAAAGGCTCGATGGTGACGCGCGCCTGGCGAGGGGCAACGGGCTGCACCTTCACCACACGGGGCTTCAAGAACTCTGAAACAGATCCCTGCATTGCAGTCTCACCTTGCCGGCTGCACGGCCGGCGAAAACCAAAAACGGATGGCCTTGGGGAAGGCTCGGATCGCTTACTTCGAATACAGCTCCACGACCAGGTTCTCGTTGATGTCCGGCAGGACATCATCGCGGCCGGGCGCAGACTTGAAGACGCCGCGGAACTCCTTGTCGTTGACCTCGACCCACTCGGGGAGGCCCACCTGCTGGGCGATGCCGATCGCTGCCTGGATGCGCAGCTGCTTGCGCGCCTTCTCCCGCACCTCGACCGTGTCGCCGGGCTTGACCTGGTAGGAAGCGATGGTCACCGGCCGTGTATTCACCGTGATCGCCTTGTGGCTGACCAGCTGCCGCGCCTCGGCGCGGGTGGCCGCGAAGCCCATGCGGTAGACCACATTGTCCAGACGGCATTCGAGCAGTTTCAGCAGATTCTCGCCGGTGGCGCCGCTCTTGCGGGCCGCCTCTACGTAGTAATTGCCGAATTGACGCTCCAGCACGCCGTACATGCGGCGCAGCTTCTGCTTTTCGCGCAGCTGCGCGCCGTAGTCGGAGAGACGCTGACGTCGCTCACCCTTGATGCCGCCCGGCGGCACGCTGAGCTTGCATTTGCTTTCTAGGGGCTTTACGCCGCTTTTCAAGAAGAGATCGGTGCCCTCGCGGCGAGCGAGCTTGCACTTGGGACCTGTGTAACGCGCCATGCTTTCGACCTCAGACTCTGCGCTTCTTCGGTGGGCGGCAGCCGTTGTGCGGGATCGGCGTGACGTCCGCGATGCTGGTGATCTTCAGACCGCAGTTGTTGAGCGCCCGCACGGCGGACTCCCGGCCGGGGCCCGGACCGCCGACGCGCACCTCGACGTTCTTCACGCCGTGCTCCTGGGCCGCTACACCGGCCTTCTCCGCCGCGACCTGCGCGGCGAACGGCGTGCTCTTGCGGGAGCCGCGAAAGCCGCAGCCGCCCGCCGTCGCCCACGACAGCGTGTTCCCCTGGCGGTCGGTGATCGTGATGATGGTGTTGTTGAAGGAGGCGTGCACGTGCGCGATCGCATCGAGCACGTTCTTGCGCGCCTTCTTCGGCTTCTTGGCGCCGCCGGCGCCAGCCGCGGACCCGGCCGCGCCCTGCTGCTGCTTCTGATCAGCCATTATTGAATATCCTCGAAATTACGCTTTGCCAGGCGGCGCATTGAGCTTCACGGCCTGCTTGCGCGGGCCCTTGCGCGTGCGGGCGTTGGTGCGGGTACGCTGGCCGCGCACCGGCAGGCCCCGGCGGTGCCGGATGCCGCGGTAGCAGCCCAGGTCCATCAGCCGCTTGATGTTCATCGAGACCTCGCGGCGCAGGTCACCCTCGACCGCGAACTTGGCGATCTGCGAGCGGATGGCGTTGACCTCGTTCTCCGTGAGGTCCTTGACCCGCTTGGTCGGGCTCACACCGGCGGCCTCGCAGGTGCTGTGTGCACGTGCGCGACCGACGCCGTAGATGTGCGTCAGCCCGACCCAAACGTGCTTGTTCATCGGGATGTTGATACCCGCTATACGTGCCATGGTGCCTTACCGCGAAGAAAAACGTAGCATTTTAACCGAAAACTCCGCCCGTTACCCCTGTCTTTGCTTGTGGCGCTGATCGGAGCAGATGACGTAGACGACGCGCCGGCGGCGCACGATCTTGCAGTTCTTGCAGATCTTCTTGACCGAGGGTCTGACTTTCATAGCTGTTTACCCGCCTGAGCCCGTTCGGCCGTAGCCGAGAAGGTTGGCTTTCTTGAGGAGTCCGGGGTAGTGGTGGGACATGAGGTGCGCCGAGAGCTGCGCCCGGAAGTCCATCACCACCACCACGACGATGAGGAGCGAGGTGCCGCCGAAGGCGAACGGCGAGCCCTGCTGCGCGACGAGGACCTCCGGCAGCGTACACACCGCGGCCACGTAGAGCGCACCCCACAGGGTCAGGCGCGTCAGCACCTTGTCGATGTAATCGGCCGTCTGCTGACCCGGGCGGATACCCGGGATGAAGGCGCCCGATTTCTTCAGGTTGTCGGCGGTATCGCGGGAGTTGAACACCAGCGCCGTGTAGAAAAAGCAGAAGAAGATATTGAGCGCAGCGTAGATCACGAGGTGCAGCGGCTGGCCGTAGCCGAGCGCGGCGGAGATGTCCTGCATGATGCCAGCGACCTGGCCCTGGCCGGTGCCGGCGAAGCTCGCGATGGTCGCCGGGAAGAGCAGGATGCTCGAGGCGAAGATCGGCGGGATGACGCCCGACATGTTGATCTTGAAGGGCAGATGGCTGCTCTGCGCCGCGTACATGCGCCGGCCCACCTGGCGCTTGGCGTAGTTGACCGTGATGCGGCGCTGGGCGCTTTCCATGTAGACCACGAAGAACGTGACCGCGACCACGATGATGATGAGGAGCAGCGCGAACGGCCCCTGCATCTCGCCGCTGCTCACCTGCTCCGCCATGCCTCCGATGGCCGACGGCAGGCGCGCGACGATGCCGGCGAGAATGATCATGGAGATGCCGTTGCCGATGCCGCGCTCGGTGATCTGCTCGCCGAGCCACATCAGGAACATGGTGCCGCAGGTCATCGTGATGGTCGCGACCAGCAGGAACTGCGGGCCGGCCATCAGCGTCATCCCGCCCTTGACCAGCGCACCGGCGGCGGCGAATGACTGGATGACGGCGAGGATGAGCGATCCGTAGCGGGTGTACTCGGTGATCTTGCGCTGGCCCGCCTGGCCTTCCTTGCGCAGCTCGATGAGGCTCGGCACCACCATCGACATCATCTGGATGATGATCGACGCCGAGATATACGGCATGACGTTCATCGCGAAGATCGACATGCGCGACAGCGCGCCGCCGGAGAACAGATTCGCGATCCCGAAGATCGTCCCCGAGTTCTGGTTGAAGAAGCGCGCGACCTGCGCCGGGTCGATGCCCGGCACCGGGATGAAGGTGCCGATGCGGTAGACGATCATGGCGCCGATCAAGAACAGCAGGCGCGCGCGAATCTCCCCGAAACGGGCAGCTTCGCCGAGCGCAGCGGCTGGATTAGCGAGAGTCGATTTCGCCACGATTTACTGTCTTGCGGTCCGTCTCGATTGAAACAATGGCCTGCGGCGGTCCGCCGTGAGTCCGTCAGGCCTCGTCGATGATCTTGCCGCCAGCGGCTTCGATCGCCGCCCGCGCGCCCTTGGTGGCCTTGATGCCCTTGAGAGTCACCGCCTTGGCGATGGAGCCGGAGAGCACGACCTTGGCGCGCTCGGCTTCCGCCGGTACGACGCCGGCCTTCTTCAGCGCCTCGAGGTCGACGGTATCGCCCTCGACCCGCGCGAGCTCACCGAGCCTGACCTCGGCGCGCGTCGCCGCCATGGCGGAGCGGAAGCCCACCTTGGGCAGGCGCCGCTGTATGGGCATCTGGCCGCCCTCGAACCCCACCTTGTGGTAGCCGCCCTTGCGCGCGCGCTGCCCCTTGACGCCGCGGCCGCAGGTCTTGCCCTGGCCGGCGGAGGCGCCGCGTCCGACGCGCAGCCGGGGCCGCTTGGCGCCGGGCGCGGGCTTGAGTGTGTTCAGTCGCATGGTCATGGATCTTTCTCTAGCTCGGGCGCTCGACCTTCAGAAGGTGTACCGCAGCCTGGATCATGCCGCGGTTCTCCGGCGTATCGGCGACCGAGACTGTCTGGTGGATGCGGCGCAGGCCGAGACCGCGCGCGCTGGCGGCGATGTTGGCGAGCTGGCCGTGCAGGCTCTTGACCAGCGTGATCTTCAGGGGCTTGGGTTCTGCTGCGTTCATGGCCTCAGCCCGTGATCTCTTCCAGACTCTTGCCGCGCTTCGCGGCGATCTCATCCGGCGAGCGGATTTGCGCCAGCGCATTCACGGTCGCGCGCACGACATTGATCGGGTTGCGCGAGCCGTAGCTCTTGGCCAGCACGTTGCGGATACCGGCGCACTCGAGTACGGCTCGCATGCCGCCGCCCGCGATTACACCGGTACCGTCGGAAGCCGGTTGCATGTACACGCGCGTGGCGCCATGCACCCCTTTGACCGCGTAATACAGCGAATCGTTTCGCAGCGCGACGGTCACCATGCTCTTGCGGGCCTGGGTCATTGCCTTGGAGATGGCCACCGGCACCTCGCGCGCCTTGCCGAAGCCGAAGCCCACCCGGCCGGCGCCATCGCCCACGACCGTGAGCGCGGTGAAGCCGAACTGCCGGCCACCCTTGACGACCTTCGCCGTACGATTGACAGCGACGAGCTTCTCGAGGAGCTCGTCTTGGCCTTGGCCCTTTTCCGCTCTTGCCATATGTATCGTTGACCTGGGCTGGTTAGAATTCAAGACCCGCTTCGCGCGCGGCCTCGGCGAGCGCCTGCACGCGCCCGTGGTACTGGAATCCGGCTCGATCGAAGGCGACCTTCTTGACGCCCGCGGCCTGCGCTCGCGCTGCGATCGCGCGGCCGACGGCCTTCGCCGCATCGACGTTGCCGGTGCCCTTCAAGCCCTCACGCACGGACTCCTGCAGAGTCGAGGCGGAGGCGATCACGGTCGCCCCTGCGGGGTCGGTGACCTGCGCGTAGATGTGGCGCGGCGTGCGATGCACCGTGAGGCGCGCGATTCCCAGGTCGCGGATGTGCGCGCGAGTCTTGGTCGCACGGCGCAGGCGCCTGTCCTTCTTCGACGTCATCACTTCTTCTTGCCCTCTTTGAGGGAGATCTGCTCGTTGGCGTAACGCACGCCCTTGCCCTTGTAAGGCTCGGGCGGGCGCACGTCGCGGATCTCCGCAGCCACCTGCCCGACCTTCTGGCGGTCGACACCCTTCACCACGATCTCGGTCTGGCTCGGGGTCTCGATGGTGATCCCTTCCGGGACCGGGAAGCTCACCGGGTGGGAGAAGCCAAGGGTCAGGTTGAGCGCCTTGCCCTGAACCTGCGCGCGAAAGCCGACGCCCA
This sequence comes from Steroidobacteraceae bacterium, assembly GCA_036393055.1. Lineage (GTDB taxonomy): Bacteria > Pseudomonadota > Gammaproteobacteria > Steroidobacterales > Steroidobacteraceae > 13-2-20CM-66-19. The sequence goes on along the minus strand of DASVWT010000020.1, from coordinate 976 downwards.
CGAGCTCGAGCTTCTTCTCGTAGCCCTTGGTGACGCCCCGCACCATGTTGGCGAGGTGCGCACGCGTGGAGCCGGCGAGGGTGCGCGCCCGGCCGGGATCGTTGTACTTGACCTCGAGGTGCTTCTCCGCCTGCACGACGGTGACACCCGGCTGCAGGGCGAGGCTCAGCGAGCCCTTCGCACCCTTCAGCGTGACGGCGCTGCCGGCGATCGTGGCGGTCACGCCTTGCGGCAGATCGACCGGCGCTTTGGCAATTCGCGACATGGTTCCTCCGTTACGCCACGATGCAGAGCACTTCGCCGCCCTGACCGATGGAGCGGGCCTGCCTGTCGGTCATGACGCCCTTGGGAGTGGAGACGATGACCGTCCCCATGCCGCCCAGCACCTTGGGGAGCTCGTCCTTGCCGCGGTAGATGCGCAGCCCCGGACGGCTGACACGCTCCAGGCGGTCGATGACCGGGCGGCCCTCGAAGTACTTCAAGGCGACGGTCAGGCTCGGCTTGCCGCTCTCCTCCTCGAGGCGGTAGTCCGCGATGTAGCCTTCATCCTTCAGCACCTTGACGATGGCGGTCTTCAGCTTCGAGGAGGCGAGGCGAACCTCTGCCTTGCCCGCAGTCTGGCCATTGCGGATGCGCGTGAGGAGGTCAGCAATCGGATCGGTCATGCTCATGTGGCGTCCCTCACCAGCTCGCCTTCGAGAGGCCGGGAATCTCGCCGCGGTTGGCGACCTCGCGGATCTTCACCCGCGACAGGCCGAACTTGCGGTAGACCCCGCGCGAGCGTCCCGTGATGGCGCAGCGATTGCGCCCGCGCGAGGGGCTCGCGTCCCGCGGTTGCGACTGCAGCTTCGCTTGCGCCGCCGCGCGCTCCTCGGGTGAGGTCTTGGGGCTGCGGATCAGCTCCTTGAGCTGTGCCCGCTTGGCCGCGTATCTTTTCACGATCTTGGCGCGACGTTTCTCGCGCTCGACCATGCTC
>DASVWT010000019.1:0-4876 GCA_036393055.1 Steroidobacteraceae bacterium | reverse complement strand
GAGGAGACCCGGCTGATGCGCAGCTGGGGTGGCCGATCGGTCGCAATTCCGTTCGTCGAGGGCTACTCGACCAGCGGCCTCGTGCGCCGGATCCGCGGCGGCTCATGAGCCGCAAGGCGGCTTTCATCGATCGGGACGGGGTGCTCAACGAGGAGCGGGCGTTCGTTCACCGCATCGAGGAGTTCGCATTCGTACCGGGCGCGATCGAAGCACTGCGGATGCTTAAGGACGCCGGCTATCTTCTGGTCGTGGTGACCAATCAGTCAGGTATTGCCCGAGGCCTCTATTCCGAGGCCGATTACCTGGCGCTGACTGGGCACATGCGCGAGCGGCTCGAGGCGGCAGGTGTCAGCCTGGATGGCGTCGAGTACTGTCCTCATCTGCCCGATGCGCCGGTTGTCCAATACCGTCTCGAGTGCGATTGCCGCAAGCCCAAGCCCGGGATGCTGAGGCGCGCGATCCAGGCGCTCGACATAGACCCTGGCATGTCGTTGCTGGTCGGGGATCGCCTCTCGGATGTCGAGGCGGGGCGTGCCGCCGGAATCGGCCGCTGCTTTCTGGTCAGGACGGGTTACCCGCTGCCCGATGAGGCGATATCGCGAGCCGACGCGGTGTACGGCGACCTGCTTGCATGCGTGAAACGGGTCCTTTGTGCGGGCAGTGCACCGCGGGGGCAAAATCGGTGAGCTGGAGCTATTGCGGCTACGGTCCGCTCTCCGGGAAGAAGTCCGTGTGGAGTGCTTCAGCCATCGACCACGGGCAAGCCTCCGGAAACACCGCGAGGCCGGTTTCCTCGACGGCATTCGTGACGGCATCGGCCCACGTCCCGGTGATCCAATCCTGGTCCGTCAGCGCGTTGCGCAGACTCGGGGTCTTCCGCAGCACGACATCGATTGCCCTGCGCTGCTCAACGATGGTGCGGCGCCAGCTGGCGCTGCGGCGCGCCGCCTGGTGCTGCCACTTGAGCAGGTGCGAGAGAAGTACAGCCATCCGGTTTGCCAGCTCGCGCTGCTCGCTCTTGCCCACGTCCTCGATCTCCTCTGCGATGTGCTCGAGGTCGAGCTTCTCTACCCTCCCTGCGCGCAGAAGAGCTGCCTGCTCTCGGGCCCAGGCGACCACGTCATCCTCGTAGCGCGTGCTCATCGGTGAATTATAGCGCGGCCTTGCTGCCATGCCGGGAGCTGCTCCAACGAAGCGCGTCAGGGAATGGCAGGGTACCTGCCTGGAGACAACATGCCAGCAGGCTTTTCGTGCGTGTTTGCATCGAAATGCAGGGTGTGCGGCAGCCGGCATTGACCCATACTGCGGATTCGTGAGACTCGCGCATGACGCCAGGGCGCAGCCGTGGCAAGCTTTCGCCAAAGCCCTGATTGAGGAATCAAGCACTTGAAAGGCATCGTTCTGGCCGGTGGCGCGGGGACCCGGCTGCATCCGGTTACCCTGAGCATCAGCAAGCAGCTGCTGCCGATCTACGACAAGCCCATGGTCTATTACCCGCTGGCGGCGCTGATGCTGGCGGGGATCCGGGACATCCTGCTGATCTCCACGCCGGAGGACCTGCCGCTCTTTCGGCGGCTGCTCGGCGATGGCGCCAAGTGGGGCATTTCGCTGTCCTATGCGGAGCAGCCCCGGCCCGAGGGGCTCGCGCAGGCGTTCATCATCGGACGCCGGTTCGTGGGCAATGATCGCGTGGCTCTGGTCCTCGGGGACAACATCTTTTACGGCCATGGGCTGCCGGAGCAGCTCGAGGCCGCTGCCCGGCACGGCGAGGGCGCGACGGTGTTCGCCTACCGGGTGCGCGATCCGGAGCGCTATGGCGTGGTGCAGTTCGATGAGTCGGGGCGGGCGCTCGATATCGAGGAAAAGCCTGCCCAGCCTAAATCGCATTTCGCGGTGACAGGACTGTATTTTTACGACAACCAGGTGCTGGACATCGCGGCGGGTCTAGAGCCCTCCCCTCGCGGGGAGCTGGAGATCACGGACGTCAATCGCAAGTACCTCGAGCGCGGCGCGCTGCGGGTCGAGCAGCTGGGCCGCGGGGTGGCGTGGCTGGATACCGGTACCCACGAATCGCTGCTGCAGGCATCCATGTTCATCGAGGCGATCGAGACGCGGCAGGGACTGAAGGTGTGCTGCCCGGAGGAGATCGCCTATCGCAAGAGCTACATCTCGGGCGAGCAGCTGGAATCATTGGCGCGGCCGCTAGCCAAGACGGGGTACGGCAGCTACCTGCTCGATATCCTGAAGGGCAGGCCCTGAGATGGAATTCGTCCCCACCGACATCCCCGAGGTCGTGCTGATCCGCCCGAAGGTGTTCGGCGATGCGCGCGGTTACTTCATGGAGTCCTGGGAGGAGCGCAAGTTCGCCGCCGCGGGACTCGATCTGAAGTTCGTCCAGGACAACCACAGCCACTCCGCGCGCCACATCCTGCGGGGACTGCATTACCAGATACAGCATCCGCAGGGGAAGCTGGTGCGCGTCGTGACGGGCACCGTTTATGACGTCGCGGTCGACATCCGGCGCAGCTCGCCTACTTTCGGCAAATGGGTGGGAGTGGTGCTCTCCGCGGAGAACCACCACATGCTCTGGGTGCCGCCCGGATTTGCACACGGGTATCTGGTGCTCAGCGAGCGGGCGGACTTCCTCTACAAGGTCACGGATGTCTGGGCGCCGGCCCATGAGCGGGCGATCCGCTGGAATGATCCAGAGATCGGTGTGAAGTGGCCATTGCCGGAGGGCGCAGAGCCGGTCCTTTCCGGTAAGGATGCCGCGGCTACAGCTTTCCGTGATGCTGAGGTCTATGCGTGATGCCGCACGCGTCGGCAACCAAGGTGTTGATCACGGGAGCCGGAGGGCAGGTCGGGCGCATGTTGCTCGAGACCCGGCCGGACGGCTTCGAGGCGATTGCCTGCGCGCACGCTGATCTCGACGTTGGCGCGGGCGAGGCGGTGCACGAATTCATCGGCCGCCTCAGGCCGGCAGTGATCATCAATGCTGCCGCCTACACCGCGGTCGACAAGGCGGAATCCGAGCCCGATGCCGCCCAGCGGATCAATGCAGAGGGTCCCGGATACCTGGCCGTCGCGGCACGCGATTGCGGCGCCCGGCTGATCCACATCTCCACCGATTTTGTGTTCGATGGCGCCGCATCCGTTCCGTACCGGCCGGATTTCGCCACCCATCCTCTCAGCATCTACGGGAAAACCAAGCGGGACGGCGAGCGGGCCGTTCTCGAGGCGCTGCCGGCGCGCTCCACGATCGTAAGAACCGCGTGGGTGTACGCCGCAACCGGCGCCAACTTCCTGCGCACGATGTTGCGCGTCATGCGGGCGAACGGCGCCGTGCGGGTAGTGGCGGACCAGGTGGGGACGCCGACTGCCGCGCGGTCTCTCGCAGAAGTCCTGTGGCGGATTGCTGCTAATCCGGAGATTCGTGGTATCCACCACTGGACCGACGCCGGGGTTGCAAGCTGGTACGACTTTGCGGTGGCCATTGCCGAGGAAGGCGCGCAGCTCGGGCTGCTGCCGCCCGAAGTCACCGTCGCGCCGATCGCCACCGCGGACTACCCGACACCCGCCCGCCGGCCTTCTTACAGCGTGCTCGACAAGAGCTCGCTGGCCGCGCATGGCATCACCCCTGTCCATTGGCGCAAGCGCTTGCGCGCCGCCCTGAAAGAGATTCCCAGTGCGTAGGCTACTCGTCACCGGCGGTGCCGGCTTCATCGGCTCGAATTTCGTGCACTACTGGCTGAGTGCCTACCCCGGCGACCGCCTGGTTGTTCTCGATGCCCTGACCTACGCGGGCAATCTGGCCAATCTCGACTCGGTCAAGGATCGCCCAGAGCTCAAGTTCGTGAAGGGGAATATCGGCGACACCTCGGCCGTAGAGAGCCTGCTGCGGGAGGAGAGGATCGACACCGTCGTGCACTTCGCCGCGGAGTCGCACGTCGATCGCTCCATCCACGGACCGGATGCCTTCATCGAAACCAACGTGCAGGGCACGCACTCGATGTTGAAGGCTGCGCGCAAGGTGTGGTTGGAGGAGAAGACGGTCCCCACGCACCGTTTCCATCACGTCTCCACGGACGAGGTCTACGGCTCTCTGGGACCGGACGACCCGGCATTTCACGAGGCCACGCCATACGCGCCCAACTCGCCTTACTCGGCCAGCAAGGCGGCCTCGGATCACCTGGTGCGGGCCTATCACCATACCTACGGTCTGCAGGTCACGACCAGCAACTGCTCGAACAACTACGGCCCGTTCCATTTCCCCGAGAAATTGATCCCGCTGATGATCGTGAACCTGCTGCACGGGCGGGCGCTGCCGATCTACGGCGACGGCCGCAATGTCAGGGACTGGCTGCACGTGAGCGATCACTGCCGCGGCATCGACCTGATCCTGAAGAAGGGCAAGCCGGGTGAGGTCTACAACATCGGAGGCGGCGTCGAGAGCGAGAATCTGACACTGGTCGAGACCCTGTGCGCGGTGGCCGACGAGGTCCTGGGCGGCCGCCAGGACCTGTGCTCGCGGTATCCCGGCTGCCCGGCGGCAAAGGGCGGGAAATCCGCATCGCTCGTTCAGTTCGTCAAGGACCGTCCCGGTCACGATCGCCGTTACGCGATCGACTGCGGCAAGGCCGAGCGGGAGCTGGGGTACCGGGCACAGGTCACGCTAGCTGAGGGCCTTCGCAATACCTTCGACTGGTATATCGCGAATGAATGGTGGTGGCGGGCCGTGATGGATGGCAGCTATCAGCGGTGGATCGACACGCATTACCGTTAGGTACGAAGATGAGGTAGAGAAGGATAGCCAAGGTGGCAGCCACACCCACGAGGTTCGCCAGACTCAACCAGAACAGTATGCGGAGGGCGCGGC
>DASVWT010000018.1:0-8961 GCA_036393055.1 Steroidobacteraceae bacterium | reverse complement strand
GACTGGCTGTTGACGCGGATCACGGTGTCATAGGTCCGCCCCAGATCCGCGGGGTCGATCGGCAGATAAGGCACTTCCCACAAGCCTGCCGGGTCCCGGGCCGCGAAGCCCTTCTTGATGGCATCCTGGTGGGAGCCCGAGAACGCCGTGAACACCAGGTCGCCGACGTATGGGTGTCGCGGATGGATTCCCTGGGAGTAGAGGTTCAGCGCCAGGGTCACCAGGTCCACGTTGCCGCAGCGCTCGCCGTTGCCGAACAGGCATCCTTCGATTCTCTGCGCCCCTGCCATCAGTGCCAGCTCGGCCGCGGCGACGCCCGTGCCGCGATCGTTGTGCGGATGGACCGAGAGCGTTACGTGCTCACGGCAGTCCAGGTGGCGGTGCATCCACTCGATCTGGTCGGCGAATACGTTGGGCGTGGCGCATTCCACCGTGTTGGGCAGGTTGAGAATCACCGGCCGGTCCGGGCCGGCGCCCCAGGCGCGCATGGCCGTGTGGCACGCCTCGAGCGACACCTCGAGCTCCGTCCCCGAGAACGTCTCGGGTGAGTATTCGAGGAGCCATTCCGTTTGCGGCTCACGCTCGGTCAGCTCGCGCAAAAAGCGGATTTGCCGATCGATCAGCCGCATCACCTCGCGTACGCTCATGCCGAAGACGATCCGGCGCCAGGCCGGGGCGGTGGCGTTGTAGACGTGTACGATGGCGCGGCACGCGCCGCGCAGGCTGGCGACCGTGCGCTCGATCAGATCCTCCCTGGCCTGCGTGAGGACCATCGGCACGACATCGTGCGGAATCCTCTCCTCCTCGATGAGTGTACGAGTGAGGTCGAAATCGATCTGCGAGGCCGACGGGAAGCCGACCTCGATGTGCTTGAAGCCGACGGTCAGCAGGACCTCGAAGAGGCGGAGCTTGCGTGCCTCGTTCATGGGCTCGAAAAGAGCCTGGTTGCCGTCACGCAGATCGGTGCTGCACCAGAGGGGCGCTGCCGTGATGCGGCGCGAGGGCCAGCCGCGCTCCGGCAGGTCGACGGGCGGAAACGGACGGTACTTGGAAGACGGGTCGATGAGCATGAGGGTCTCTCTCGCGTGCGGCTAGGCGCTCGACGCGACTTGAGGGAAAGCGATGTGCCCCGGAGGCGGGGGATTGGGATCCAGTCTTGTGAGCGCCGACTGGTAGCGCGTGGGATTATTGCGCCGGGCGGCGCAGCAGCAGCGCGAGCAGCGACCGCCGCGCGCAGGCGCGGGTGGCAAGGAGGGTCGCGTTGACGGGTCGGGCTGCCATCACGGTCAAGCTAACACAGCGACATGTCCCGCGCAAGGAGGCTCAGCGCGTCCTGCCAACATAGATCATGTAGACGTCACTGCGTTCGTAGTGGGAGGGGGCCGGGCGGGGTGCGTGCACGAAACCGGCAGACTCATAAAGGGAGATCGCAGGCGTGAGCTTGCTGTTGCTCTCGAGAAAGAGCTCGCGAGCCCCGCGCGACACGTACTCCGCGATGGCGGCTTCGATCAGCCTGCGCCCGATGCCGAGTCCCTGGTGCCCGGCGGTGACGGCCATCTTCGAGAGCTCGAAGCGCGTATCCCCGGCATTGAGCAGCGCGCAGGTGCCGACGATCGCGCCGCGGTAGCGTGCCAGGAAAATCGCTCCACCGTCGCGCACGATCCGTGCCGGGTGCGACAGCACCTCCTCATCGATGGGCTCCACCCGGAAGTACTTCTCCAGCCATTCGATGTTGAGCCGCTTGAAATCGGCGGCGTAACGGCGCTCGAACGGGATGATCTCGAGCGCATTCGGCTCCTCGAGCCGGGAGCGGATCCGTGCCGCGAAGCCGCGCGCCTCGAGCGCGCGATCGACGGCGGTCAGGTGTTGGGAAAGAGGGTGCTCGGACTCGAGGTCGGCCACCGCCGCGACGATGGCCTTCCACACCGGCTCCAGCCGGGTCATCACGCTGCGGGCCCGTGGGGAGAGCGAGAGGAGCCTGCGTCGGTCGTCCCCCGGATCGGGCGATTCCTTCACGAGGCGGTGGCGCAGGAGCTTGCGGCTCATCTGGCTCACCGCGGGGTGGGTCTGTCCGAGCTTTTGCGCCAGCTCCGAGATCCCGAGACTGCCGTGATCTCGCAGCAGGAAGAGGATCGGGAAGCAGCGCGAGGGCAGCTCGACTCCGGCGCTGCGATACACCTCATCGACGCCCGCGTACAGCGCCTCGCTCACCTTGCGCAGGCGCGAGCCGAGCAGGAGCGAGCCGTAGTCGTGCAACGAAGTCATGGACCCTCCGCGGGTCGCCGCGGATCAGCCCGGCCCTGGCGCCGTGGATCCTGCGGGCAGGGAAACTTCGGCCTCGGGGCGCCGGAGGCGCTCGCCCTTCATCAGGAGCACTCCCTGGCTCACGGCGATGCCCATTTCCAGGCTCTGCGCGATGCGCTCGGCGCGCTCGATGAAGTGGGCAGTCGCGACGGGCGGGCACACCTCGTGCGCAGCCTCACGGAACAATGCCAGCCAGCGATCGAAATGGCGCCCATCGACCGGCAGCGGCAGGTGCTTCTCCATCGGCCGCCCGTGATAGACCCCGCTCATGAGGGCGACGGACGACCAGAACTCGCACATGCGCAGAAGGTGCGGCTCCCAGTCGGATATCCGGGCAGCGAATACCGGCGCCAGCACTTCGTCCCGCTGCACCTTGCCGTAGAAGGTGCGAACCAGCCGATCGATCATCGCCGCATCGATGCCGGTGCGCTCGGCGATTTCCGCCGACGCGCGCAGCTGCCGTTCCGTCAACATGAGTCCACCCGAGCCTGCAAGGCACAAAGAGGATACTATATCGGTAAGCGCTTACGGATCGCAAGGCACGCCGCGACGGACGGTCGTCCGCTCAATATGGACGGCTACAGGCCGCCGGTGGCATCCAGCACGGAGCCCGTGACATAAGAGGCGGCATCGCTCAGCAGCCAGACGATGGCCTCGGCGATCTCCCCGGGCGCGCCGGCCCTGCCGAGCGGAGTCGCGCCGCCCAGCTTGCGCGCCCGATCCGGATCGCCGGTCGTCGCGTGAATCTCGGTCTCGATGAGGCCGGGCCTCACACCATTGACACGAACGCCCTCGGCCCCGAGCTCCTTGCCCAGCCCGATGGCGAGGGTGTCGAGCGCTGCCTTGGAGCCTGCGTAATCGACGTACGTCCCGGGTGATCCGAGCCGTGCCGCCCCGGAAGAGACGAGTACGATGGATCCACCGTCACCACCCCGACTCCGCGACAACGCACGCGCCGCCTCGCGGGCGCAAAGGTATGCGCCGAAGACGTTGACCCGAAACATTCTCTCCAGGCGCTCCGCGCTCATGTCCGCGAGTCGCATGGCCGGCGCGGTGATGCCGGCATTGATGACCACGCCCTGAAGCGGCCCGAGGTCGGCTTTCGCCTTCGCGAACATCGCGACGACATCCGCCTCTCGCGACACATCCCCCTGAATGGTAGTCGCGCGTGCGCCGAGTCGTCGCACTTCCGCTGCCGTTTCGGCAGCGGCCTGCGCGTCATTGCGATAATTGATGGCCACGGACCATCCGCGCTTGGCCGCGAGGAGGGCCGTCGCACGCCCGATCCCGCGGGACGCTCCGGTTATCAACACCGTGTCCATGCCGCTCTCGCCCTCGCTTTGACCGCTCGATCGCGGATTCTACCTTTGCGGCCAATGGTACGCCGGATGAGGTGAACGGTTCGATCCACGCCGAAGCGTGCTGCCGCACAGGCTGGTAACGTAAGCTGCACGATGAGACCGCAATTCCCAGATACACCCGCCGGGCGACGCCGCAGCCTGCTGATCCCGCGAGCGGCCCTTTGCGTCATCAGCATCGGCGCGAGCGCAGTGGCAGTGGCAGTGGCGACGTCAGAGACAGGCATGGCGCCGCGACAAACCATGGATGACGCCTGGTGGACCGGTCCGCTGCTGGCGCCCAATGCGGCGACGCTCCCTCAGGGTCATTGGTTGCTCGAGCCGTATGTGTACGATGACATGACGTACGGGCAATATGATGCGAACGGAACTCTGCGGAGCTCTGGCGCTGCGCATGACATCGGGTCACAGAGTTACATCGAGTATGGCCTGCTCGACAGGCTGACGCTGGGCCTCATTCCGAGGCTCGGGTTGCACGAATCGAGCGCGGGCCAGGGCTCGTCAGGATTCACATTGGGTGACACCACGTTGCAAGCGGCGTTTGGCTTGACGCAGTTTGACCCCGGGAGCCTCGTACCCGCCACGTCACTCGTCATCGGGGAGACGTTCCCGACCGGAAAGTACGATCGGCTGGACGGCCGGACCAATGGCGCTCTTGGCAGCGGCACGCACTCCACGACCGTATCGCTTTACTCTCAGACGTACTTCTGGATGCCCAACGGCCGCATCCTGCGCACGCGCCTCGATGTCTCCTATGAGGTGTCACAGTGGGCATCCGTGCAAGGCATGAGCGTCTATGGAACCCTGGGCGGCTTCCACGGACGAGCCCATCCCGGTCCGACCTTCGTCGGCGACCTGGCGTTCGAGTACAGCGCCACGCAAAGCTGGGTGCTGGCAACGGATTTCTGGTGGGAGCACGACGGCAATACACGGGTGGAGGGAGGTTATACGCCTGCCATCACCTCAGCGTTACCTTCCTACCCGGTGCGCGACTCTGGATCGGACGAGCTGCTGTATCTGGCCCCCGCGATCGAATACAACTGGAGCGCAAGAATGGGCGTGATTGCCGGCGCACGGGTCGCCGTCACCGGGCGCAACGCCGGGGCGACCGTTACTCCGGTGGCCGCCATCAACATGGTGTTCTGAATCGAGCGGCCGTTGCGGCCGGCTCATCATACAATGAGGGTCACGACAGCGCGACAGCCGTAAGGAACATCCCGCATGATCAGACCAATCGATCCGGCAGCAAGGGAATCATCCTCGAGCTTCGCATCGGCGGCGAGCCTGGCGGAGGATCTGCGGGCACGCCGCATCTCGGCGGTCGAGGCGCTGGAGCAGGCGATCGCGCGGATCGAGGCGCGGGACGGCGACCTTAATGCCGTCGTCGTGAGGGACTTCGAGCGGGCGCGCGCGGCCGCTGCGCAGGCCGATGCGGCGCTGGCCCGCGGAGAGCGGCGCCCGCTGCTCGGCGTGCCGATGACGGTGAAGGAATCCTTCAACGTCGCAGGCTTGCCGACGACGTGGGGCATGCCGGTCGCCGGCGGACCGCTGCCGCAGCAGGATGCGGTCGCCGTGGCTCGCCTCAAGGCGAGCGGGGCCGTGATCATCGGCAAGACCAACGTCTCGACTTATCTCGGCGATTGGCAAAGCGTCAATGCAGTGTATGGGCGAACGCTCAATCCGTGGGATCCGGGGCGTACGCCGGGCGGCTCCTCCGGCGGCGCTGCCGCGGCGCTGGCGGCCGGCTTCGTTTCGCTGGAGCTCGGCTCGGACCTGTTTGGATCTCTGCGGGTACCCGCCCACTGTTGCGGCGTGCTCGCTCACAAGCCAACTCTCGGCCTGATCCCATCGCGAGGTCACGCGCCACCGGGTACGCCGGAGCTGTCGATAGCCGCCGATTCCGACCTGGCTGCGGTCGGCCCGCTGGCCCGCTGCGCGGACGACCTGATGCTGGCGCTCGAAGTCCTCGCCGGTCCCGATGACGCGCAGGCGATGGGCTACCGGCTCACGCTGCCGCCGGCCCGCCATGCGTGCCTCGAGGACCACCGGGTGTTGGTGCTGAAGGAACACCCGCTGATCCCGATATCGAGCGAGGTCGGCACGGCGATACAACACTTCGCCGCTCGTCTGCGCGCTGCCGGGGCGACCGTCGCGGATTCGAGCCCGCTGGCGCCCGATCTCACGCAGGTCGCGGAAACCTTCGAGTGGCTGCTGATGGCGTTCCTCGGCGCCAACTACCCGGAGGTGGTGTATGCCAGCCGGTTGGAGAGAGCGGCACGGCTGCCGACGGAGGACAGGAGCCCGGGGGCGCGGCGCCAGCGGGCCCTGGTCTCGAGTCACCGCGACTGGATGCGCGCGCAGCGGGCTCGCCTCGCCCTCTCGCATCAGTGGCGCCAGTTGTTTCGGGAATGGGACGTGGTGGTCTGTCCGGTGCTGCCGACCACGGCCTTCCCGCACGACGATGCCGAGATCGATCGGCGCACCATCGACTTCGACGGCCAGCGGATACCCTACGGTTTCCAGGCGCTCTGGTCAGGCCTGGCCTCCCTATCGGGCCTGCCCGCGACCGCCCTGCCGATCGGCCTGGGCAGCAGCGGGCTGCCCGTCGGCGTGCAGATCATCGGTCCGTATCTCGAGGACCGCACGCCCCTCGCCTTCGCGCAGCTCGCCGAGCACGAATTCGGCGGCTACCGATCCCCGCCTGGATGGTGAAATCCGAAAGCGGAGGTTCGCGTGATGGCCGCCGCAATTGGTACAATGCCGGCGCGTTGGGCCTGTAGCACAGCGGTTAGTGCAGGGGACTCATCGGAGAAGGTGCCTGTGCGCGGAAACGCGTACAGTGGACGGGATGAATTCAGGGGAACCTTCGAGCGGCGGAGCGCAGCTCATGGCAATCCTGAGCCGAGCCGGCGGTACACCGCCGGAAGGTGCAGAGACTACCTGAGGGCTTCAGTGCCCTTAATGACAGGCAGGAGCATCCCGCACCCACACGGACGGAACGAGTCGCCGTCCATCGGCGGCACATGTCCGTTCGCGGGTGAAGAGATAGTCCACTCCCGGCGGAAACGTCGGGGCAAAGTGAATCCCTTGGTCGTAGGTTCGAATCCTACCGGGCCCAATTCAACTGAGGTTGCCGCAGCGCAATCCGCAGGTCATGGCATCGTCGCCAACAGCGCCTTGCCGGGCACGCGGGGTGTGCCAGAATCCCTTCTCCCGGATCGCCACGAGTGCCCCCGATGAGCCCCAGCCAAGCCGCGTCAAACGAGCCTTCCTCTCTCCTCGCCCGCATCAACGAGCTCGCGGCTGAAGTGAGCGGGGTGCGACGCGACCTGCACCGCCACCCGGAGCTGGCGTACAACGAGAAGCGTACCGCGTCGGTCGTCGCGAAGCTGCTGCGGGAGTGGGGCATTGAAGTGCATGAAGGCATCGGCAAGACCGGTGTCGTCGGTGTGATCGCATCCGGTGAATCCGGCAAGGCGATCGGCCTGCGGGCTGACATGGACGCCCTGCCGATCCAGGAAACCTCCGGCGCGGCGCACGCCAGCGTTCACGCAGGGGTGGCCCATAGCTGCGGGCACGACGGACATACGGCAATGTTGCTGTGTGCGGCGCGTTATCTGGCGGAGACCAGGCGCTTCAACGGCCGGGTACATCTGCTCTTCCAGCCGGCCGAGGAGGGGTTGGCAGGGGCCAGGGCCATGATCGAGGATGGGCTCTTCGGGAAATTTCCCTGCGCCGAAGTCTATGCCCTGCACAACTGGCCGACACTGGCGGCCGGCACGATCGCCACCCGGGCCGGGCCGATCATGGGCGCCTCCGACCGCTTTACGGTCACGATCCGTGGGACGGGCGGCCACGCCGCCATGCCGCATCTCACGACGGATACAGTGCTCTGCGCCGCGCAGATCGTGACCGGTGCCCACACGCTGATCGCGCGCCGCATCGATCCCATGGCGAGCGCAGTGTTGTCGATCACCCGTATCCAGGGCGGCACCTCATTCAACGTCCTGCCGGGAGAAGTGCAGCTTTCCGGCACTGTGCGCACGTTCGATCCTGCGGTGCAGGACAAGCTCGAAGCGATGCTGCGCGAATGGGTGGACCTCACCGCGAAGGCGGCTGGATGCAGCGCCTCCGTCGAGTATCGCCGCATCTATCCTGCAACCGTCAATGACCCCGACTGTGCGCAGCACGCGCTCGATGCGGCGACCGCGCTCTTCGGGCAAGCGCTGCGCGTGGAGTCACCCGCGGCGACAGCAGAGGACTTCGCCTTCATGCTGCAGCAGGTCCCTGGCGCCTATGTCTGGGTCGGAAGCCGCAAAGGAGAAAGCAGTCCGCCACTGCACCATCCATCTTTCGATTTCAACGACGAGGCGCTGCCCGCCGGCGCCGCGCTGTTGGCAAGCCTCGTCGAGCGCCGCCTTCGTCGCGCTTAGCCTACATCAAGGCAGTAAGGCACATGGAGGTACCCCGCCGTCTCAGGCGCTTCAATGAGAGCCGTGCGCGCTTCCCGGGAACAGCCGGCAGTATACGCAATGCAGCGCATCCGGCGCAGGCTCGAGCCAGAGCGTACGGACCCACGGCAGACTCCGGGGAGCGGCGGCGAATTCCCACGACTGATCGTCCAGGTCCCGCTCCAGCAGCTCATCGGGAGTGGCATGGCCGAGCAGCTCCGCCGCGCGCTTCACCTCGATGTCACCGCGCGGCAGCACGGTGATCGCCGCGGCGCCCTGCTCGATTCTGTCGGCGAGACGATGCGCGTGCTGCGCACCGTCGGCGTGCGCGAACAGGGTGTGGAAGTACTGCGCGAGGCGATCGTGCAGCGAGCGGGCCGGATCGCCTGCGACGCGGCCTGGCTCGCCGCGGGCGGTGAGCTCGATGCGGTCGGTCGGGAAGCCGTCACGGAAGAGCGCCAGGCGGGCTCGCTCGGCGCTCTCGAAGTCATTGAACACGGCCAGCAGGACTGCGCTCATTCTCCCCTCCTTGCGGTGAACCGGTGTCGGTGCAGGGAGTGCTTCGTCTAGAGCCAAGATATTACGCCCGCCCGCGGCGATAGGGGTAATGGGTAATATCACGGAACCCGGGGCGCCGGCCGGTGGTCAACCCGGCTCCGGGCGAAGCTGGATCGGAGCTGCGCTCCACAAAGCAAAGTGAGGAAACCGACGATGACTGCTGGCTTGAGTCCCCTGGCCGCGAAGAGTCCCCGCGCGGGCAGCGCCGCCCATACCGCCTTCCTGCGGCTGCGCGACTACCTGGCCAGCCAGATCATCGGGCAGGCGGCGCTGGTCGAGCGACTGCTCGT
>DASVWT010000017.1:0-4120 GCA_036393055.1 Steroidobacteraceae bacterium | reverse complement strand
GCCCTCGAAGAATCGCTCACGGACACCAGCTTCCGGCATGACACCCCTCTATCGCAGCGCAGTGAATCGGTCAGGGACCATTCTAGATTTCGTGCCGAGCCATGACAACATCCTAACTTCTTCGGCGCGGCCCGTGATCGAAAATTCCGCGGTATTCTGGCCTGAGGAGCAGCAAGTCATCAGGAATTGATGCAGATCAAGGCAAGTCAGGCCAGCCAGTGCGCCCACGCCCCATGCGGGTGCGCGCGCGCCAGGAGCGTCTCCTCACCGGATGGCCACAACGTGAGCCGCAATTCGGGCGGGTCCGCGAGCTCGAAGCGAAGCCAGGCAAGCGGCGCATCGGCGCGTGCCGCGGCGCCCGCGCGACTCAAGTGTGCGCTGATGCGCTTCCTCCTGCGAATCCTGCGCAGGTGATCAGCCCTTTGTCCCGCTTCTGGCGGTCGGCCGAGTCGACTCACTCGGAGAGCAGCCTCGAGCCGTTCACCGAGAATCGTGTCGCGAGTCCTGCGGCCGGCGCGAGTCCCGGACGGCTCACCGGCTGGCCCCCTCCGACCCAGACATCGACCGTGCCCGGCACGATGCGATGCTTGCCGGACTCATCGACGATTCCGAGCGCCCTGTCGCGCAGAGTGAACTCGACGTGCCGTGTCGCACCCTGCGCAAGATGAATCCTCTGAAAGCCCTTCAAGGCGCGCTCCGGGGCACCGGCTACTCCCTGGTGTGTCAGATACAGCTCGACGACCTCATCGCCCGCGCGGCCGCCGCGGTTCGTCACATCGACCGAGATGGTGATGGGCTCGTTGGGTGAGATGCTCGGCTTGCTGACGTGCAGGTTGGCGTACTTGAAGCTCGTGTAGCTCAGCCCGAAGCCGAAGGGATAGAGCGGCTGCCCCTTGAAATACCGGTACGTCCGGTTGCTCATGGAATAGTCGTCGAAGGGAGGAAGCTGGTCGACGGACTTGTAGAAGGTCACGGGAAGGCGCCCGGCCGGACTGAAATCGCCGGCCAGGAGCGCGGCAACGGCGGCGCCGCCTTCCTCACCCGGATACCAGGCCTCCACGATGGCCGGGATGTGCCGGTCGGCCCAGTTGATGCCGAGCGCGCTGCCGTTCATCAGGACGAGGACGACCGGCTTGCCGAGCGCTTGGATGCGCTTCAGAAGCATTTTCTGAGGTCCAGGCAGGTCGAGGCTCGTGCGATCGCCGCCGGAAAAGCCCTTCGCGTGGACCTTCATCTCCTCGCCTTCGATGCGCGGAGACAGACCCGCGACGAAGACGACCAGGTCGGCCCGTCTTGCCGCCGCCAGGGCGGCTTGCCGCGAAGTCTCGGATGACCCCGGCGTCACCGGACCGATGAGCCCCACGCCTTCGACGTAGGTCACCTGCGCGTGCGGGAAGCGCTGGCGGATACCGGCGAGGACCGTTACGGGGTGCGAGGGCGTTCCGTTGTAGTTGCCCAGCAATGCATCGAGGCTGTCGGCGTTCGGTCCGATGACGGCGATGTGCCCGGGAGCGTGGGCGAGAGGCAGCAGATGGCCGGCGTTCTTGAGCAACACCAGCGACTCCTCCGCCATGTGAAGGGCGGCCTCGCGGTGCGCGGGCGTATCATTGGCAGCCGCCGGAATCCTTGCATAGGGGTTCTCGCCGGGCGGATCGAACATTCCGAGCTCGATGCGCGCCGTGAACAGGCGCTCGAGCGCCCGATCCACCACCGATTGCGGCAGCAAGCCATCGCGGACTGCCTCGACGATGGCGGCTTGCTCCGTGTTCATGTTGTTGCGGTAGTCGCCGCAGATCACGTCCATGCCGGCCTCGAAGGCCTCGGCCACGGCCTTTTCGGGATTCGGCGCATAGTGATGGCCTGCGCCGGGCGGCAGATAGATGTCCGCCGCGGCGCCGCAGTCCGAGACGACGTAGCCTTTGAAGCCCCAGTCCTTGCGCAGATGCTGCTCGAGCAGCATCGCGTTCGCGCAGGCGGGCTGTCCGTCGACGGCGTTGTACGCGCACATGACGGACCCTACCTTGCCTTCCATGACCGTGGCCCGAAAAGCGGGCAGGTAGGTGTCCTCGAGGTCGTGCGCCGACACATGGATGTCGGCCTCGTGGCGTGTGGACTCCGGCCCGCTGTGCACTGCGAAGTGCTTGGAGGTCGCGAGGGTCTTGAGATACCGGGAATCATGGCCTTGCAGGCCGGTGATGAACGCGACGCCCATGCGCGAGGTGAGATACGGGTCCTCCCCGTAGGTCTCCTGGCCACGGCCCCAGCGCGGATCGCGGAAGATGTTGATGTTCGGCGACCAGATCGTGAGGCCCTGATACCAGCCCGAGCCGCCGTCCGCATGCACGGTGGCGATGTATTTGGCACGGAACTCGGTGCTGATGATGTCCGCAGTCCGGTGCATGAGCGGGGTATCCCACGTGGCCGCCATGCCGATCGCCTGCGGGAAAACGGTCGCGATCCCGGCGCGGGCAACCCCGTGCAGCCCCTCGTTCCACCAGTTGTACTCGGGGACGCCGAGTCGAGGTATCGCAGGCGCGGCATTGCCGAGCTGACCCGCCTTCTCCTCGAGAGTCATTTTGGACAGGAGTGCGTGGACGCGCTCGCTCACCGGAAGGGCAGGGTTCCACAAGGCCGGCACTGCCGCCCGATTTGCGGCAGCGCCTGGAGTGGGCGCGGCGGAGCCCGCGGATGCACCTGGTGCACCGCCTGCCGCAAGCGTGAGTCCTATGAGACCCGCTGCAAAGCAGGATACCTTCTTCATGCTCGACCCCCTGGCCTCGAAAGATGGCCGCGCTGGATGTGAACGCTACCACCGCGGCGAGCGGCCAAGGATAGACGTGGCGGTCCACGATGGAAAGAGCGCCCGCCACCGCTGGGCGTTTTATCGCGATTTGCGCACCTGGAAATGAGTTCCCGTGACGCTGGACAGTGCCGCGGGAGGCGGGCATAACGGGCGGAGTGGTATCAAAACCTGAATTTTCGTTTTAACCGAGGATCGTCATGGCACAGCCAAACATTGATCTGAGGGGCCGGATTGCCCTCGTGACCGGCGGATCGCGTGGCATCGGGAAGGCCATCGCCTTCGCGCTGGCCGAGGCCGGCGCGGACGTAGCCGTGAACTACCTCGAACGCGCGCAGGATGCGGCACTGGTGGTGAAGGCCATCCGCGCATCCAACCGGCGTGGCACGGCCGTCGCCGGCGACGTATCTGAGGGCGAGTCGGTTCGAAAGATGGTGGCGCGCATCGAGGGCGAGCTCGGCCCGATCGACATTCTGATAAACAACGCGGGAACAGGGCGTATCAGAGGACTGGATGAGCTCGACGAAGCCGAGTTCGACCGGACGATCGCCATCAACCTCAAGTCCGCATTCCTATGTACCCAGGCGGTGCTGCCCGCCATGCGGGCACGCCGATGGGGACGTATCGTCAACATCTCATCGGCTGCGGCCCGCGGGCCAGGCATCGTCGGTGTGCACTATAACGCTTCCAAGGCGGGGCTCGAGGGCCTCACGCGAGGCTATGCCTCCCGTCTCGCAAAGGACGACATCACGGTGAACGCCGTCGCACCGGGCCCGATCGAGACGGAGCTCGCCGAGCCGCTGAAGCAGATGTCCGTGGCTTCCCGAATTCCTGTCGGTCGCTTCGGCACGACGGATGAGGTCGCGCAAGCGGTGCTGATGGTGATCGGCAACCCCTTCATGACCGGCCAGACGATCGGACTCAACGGTGGGATGCTCTTTGCCTGAGCGGGCTGCCGGCCGGCTCTTGGGCACGTCGCAGTCGCCGCGGCGCCCAGAGGTCGCACACAACCCTGAGTCGGCGGGAAGCAGCGAGCCAGAGCCGCGATCGAGCGCTCACTTGCGCCCGACGCCGTGACCGTAGACCAGCTTGCCGCCGAGCCAGCCGCCCACGGCCAGGGCAAGGAAACCGCCAGCGTCGAGCACCAGAGAGAGGGCATCCGGCGCCAGCGGCTTCAGGTGATCCAGCCGCAGGAAGAAGCGGATGGCAAATAGCGTCAGCGCAGTAAGCATGGCACCCATGTGCAGGTAGGCATCGCGCATCGCAGCTCCCTCCGGCACGCGCGCCAGTTCCACGACGCCGGCCAGCATGGCAGCGACG
>DASVWT010000016.1:0-10836 GCA_036393055.1 Steroidobacteraceae bacterium | reverse complement strand
GCATTCTGACTTACGAGCCATGGTCGCTCGTCGACCGCCTGCATCGGCATCTCGATGAGACCTTCTCCGCCCCCGACGCCGGCAGTTCCGAGGGCGCCTGGTGGATTCCGCAGGTCGACGTGTACGAGGAGCCGGAGCGCTTCGCAGTGTTGGTCGACGTCCCCGGCGTGGAGCCGAAGGACATCGAGATCACCGCCGAGAAGGGCGTTCTGACGATCCGCGGCGAGCGCCGCGCGCGCTCGGAGGGGCAGTCGAGCGCCTACCGGCGGCTCGAGCGCCGCAGCGGCAAGTTCCTGCGCCGTTTCACGCTGCCGGACAGCGCCAACCTGGATTCGATCAGCGCCAGGCATACGCAGGGCGTGCTCGAGGTGACGATTCCGAAGCAGGCGAAGCTGCAGCCGCGGCGCATCGAGGTCGCGGCGGCCTGAGGACCCGCCGGCGAGCCCATCCGCGGTTCGTCCCGACTCGAGCTGACCCCTGGCCGGCTGCCATGCCCAAAGCGTGGCAGCCGGCCGGCTTGTTCAGTCCCTGCAGCGGCGCGGCAGCGTGCGGCTTCTTCGCCACCCAAAGGCGCTGTCCCGCTTCGTTCGCGACTCCAGGACTTGTAGAATCACGGTTCCGTAGCTCGGAAATCTGATGCGTCCCCGGCACCTCGTGCTTACTGCGCTGCTCGCCGCGGCCACGGGAGGAATGCCCCTCGCAACCGCGTCTGCGGCGATTCCCGTCGCGGTGGGCGGCACCAGGGTTCCCTCCCTCGCGCCGATGATCCGCAGGGTATCGCCCGCGGTCGTCACCATTGCCACCCGGGGCCTCATGCCGGACGATGGCGCAGGCGACCCTTCGCGCGATGACCCTTTCTACGACCGCTTTTTCCACGGCCCGCCGGGGCAGGGCACCGATCACGAGCCCTTCGCAGCCGCCGGCTCCGGTGTCATCGTCGATGCAAGGCGAGGCTACATTCTCACCAACACCCACGTGGTGGATCACGCCACGAGCATCACGGTCACCCTGCAGGACGGACGCAACCTGGCCGCCAGGGTCGTGGGAGCCGATCGGCCTTCCGACATCGCCGTGGTGAAGGTCGAGGCACGCGGGCTCACGCAGATCCGGCTGGGCGATTCCGCGCGGCTGGCCGTGGGCGATTTCGTCGTGGCGATCGGCAATCCCTTCGGGCTGCCGCTCTCCGTGACCTCGGGGATAGTCAGCGGCTTGCAGCGGTCCGGATTCAGCCCTGACGACTACGAGGACTACATCCAGACCGACGCCTCCATCAATCCCGGCAATTCCGGGGGAGCCCTCGTCGATCTCAGGGGCGACCTGGTCGGCATCAACACCGCGATACTTTCCGGCAGCGGGGACAACATCGGGATCGGCTTCGCAATTCCGGTCGATACCGCCAGACGGGTGATGCGCCAGCTCATCGAGTATGGTGCCGTGGACCGCGGACAACTTGGCTTCAGCGTGTACGCGGTCACGCCGGAGGTGGCGCGCTCGCTCGGCCTCGGCAAGGCGACGGGCGGGCTCGTCGCGCAGGTCATTCCCGGCTCACCCGCCGAGAAGGCCGGCATCCAGGCAGGCGATGTGGTCACCACCGTGGCCGGACACAGCATCGGATCCAACACCGACCTGCGCAATGCGATCGGGCTGCTGCGCGTCGGCGATGGGGTCACGATCGATCTGCTGCACGACGGGCGGCGCGAGCGGCGCCACGCCATCCTCGCCGATGCCCTGCCCGCCGCTCCCGCATCCAGCCGCGGCGGCTTCGCCGACCGGATACGGAACTGAAATGCCACCGTCGCTCAACATCTGCGTTCTGGGCGGCACCGGCTTCGTCGGCACGGAAATCACGACCCGCCTGGTCCGCCAGGGGCATTGGGTGCGAATCCCGACACGCAGCGCGGGACACGGACAGCACCTGAGGGTCCTCTCGACCGTCGAGCTCGTCACGGCCAACGTGCATGACCCGCGCACCCTGGGCCAGCTGCTCTCCGGGATGGATGTCGTGATCAACCTCGTCGGCATCCTCAATGAGAGCGGCCGCGCCACTTTCCAGGCGGCGCATACGGATCTTGCCGCGAAGCTCATCGCCGCCGCTCGCGGCGCCAAGGTCCGGCGATTGTTGCAGATGAGCGCGGCGGGCGCGGACCGGGATCACGGGCCGAGCCGTTACCTGCGCTCCAAAGGGGAAGCGGAAGCGCTCATCCGCGCTGCCGCCGCGCACCTCGACTTCACGATCTTCCGCCCATCGGTGATCTTCGGCCCGCGCGACTCGCTCACCAACCGCTTCGCCGCGCTCCTGCGCCTGCCCGGCAGCTTCCTGCCGCTGGCGCGCTCACAGGCACGATTTGCGCCGGTCTACGTGGGAGATGTCGCGGACGCGTTCGTTCGCGTATTGGAGGACCGCGAAAGCTTCGGCGAGACCTACGAGCTCTGCGGCCCTGACGTCCTGACGCTCGAGCAGGTGGTGCGGATGACCGCGGCCGTCGCCCAGCTCCCCTGTCGCATCCTCAGACTCCCGGATGCGCTCGGGCGTTTGCAAGCCGCGCTCCTCGGCATGCTGCCCGGGAAGCCGTTCTCGATCGATAACTTCCGCTCTCTCACGGTCGACAGCATCTGCACCCGGGACGGGCTCGCCCGGATCGGGATCACCGCCCGCCACATGATGGCGGTGCTGCCCTTCTACCTCGGCCCCTTCGCCGGCCCGGCCGAGCTCGACGCCGCCCGCAAAACCAACGACTAAGTCGTCGGGAACGACTTGCAACGATGCGCGCGGCAGCGCGCGTCGGCCCTCGCGCCAGCGGGGGCGAGGACCAGGATGGGCCGAGTACCAAGTCGCCGGGAACGTCAGGAACGAGTTACTCGGCGCATCTGACCGAGCACCAACGCTTCTCAAATCAGGGATTTGATCGCCGCCAGACGCTTCTCGCGGATTCGCTCCCCGATCGCGGGACCGGCAAGTCCCTGACGCTCGCTCTCATCCAGGCTCGCCGCCGCCGCCGCCGCGCGCGCCCGCAACAGCTCATCGCGCTGTGGATACGGCCGCGCCTCGAGCCCGGTGCGGCCCCGTGCATCGGCCTCGCAAGCTGCCAACATATCCTCGAACCGCTCCGGTCGCCGGAATGCGTCCGTCGCCTCGAGCAGCTTCAACACAGTGCCCGGCCGCAACTCCGCCGCGCGATGGACGACGGCGTGGTGGCGCGCCGTGAGCACGGCCAGATCGCGGAAGCCGTTCGGTACCTTCAGTCGCGCGCAGAGCGCCTCGATCACCGGCACACCGGCTTCCTCATGGCCATGATGGCTCGGCCAGCGCTCCGGAGAGGTCAACGCCTTGCCGAGGTCGTGCATGAGGACGGCAAACCTGACAGTGGTGGAGGCGCACTGGGCCGCCGAATAGCGCAGGGCCAGCATGACGTGCACTCCGGTATCGACTTCCGGATGCCACCGTGGCGGCTGCGGTACACCGTAAAGAGCCGACAGCTCCGGGAAAATGACTTGCAGAGCGCCGCACGCGCGCAAAGTCTCGAAGAACACATCAGGACGCGACTCACCGAGCGCGCGCTCGGTTTCCTGCCAGACACGCTCCGGAACAAGAGCGGCAAGCTCACCGGAATCCGTCATCTTGCGCATCAGCGCGACGGTCTCCTCCGCCACCCGAAAGCCGAGCTCCGCGTATCGCGCGGCAAAGCGTGCCACGCGCAAGACCCGCACCGGATCCTCTATGAAGCTGTCCGATACGTGCCGCAACAGCCGCGCATCGAGATCCCGCCGGCCACCGTATGGATCGACGATCTCGCCCGCGGGAGTCTCCGCCATCGCATTGATCGTGAGATCGCGGCGGCGCAGGTCCTCCTCCAGCGTCACGTCCGGCGAGAACTGGGTAGTGAACCCACGGTAGCCTGGAGCCACCTTTCGCTCGAGGCGAGCGAGCGCGTATTCCTCGTGCGTCTGCGGATGCAGGAACACCGGAAACTCGCGCCCGACCGGCACGAATCCCTGCCGCTCCAGCTCTTCCGGCGAGGCGCCGACCACGACCCAGTCGCGCTCCTTGACGGAGCGCCCGAGCAGCCGGTCCCGCACGGCACCACCGACTAAATACACCTGCATAATGCGCATATGTTAACCGAGAAGGTGGTCCCTGCATTTCGCAACATCGCGAGGCTTGCACTTGCTGCGGGGGTGCTAGCAATGCTCGCCGGATGCAGCAGCACGATGTATCTGCTGCAGGCGGCCAACGGCGAATGGCACGTCATACACGGGCGCAAGCCGATCGTGCAGGTAATCGACAATCCGCAAACTCCGCAGCCCCTCGTCCGGGAGCTCGGAGAAGTGCGTGAGGCGCGTGACTTCGCTTCGCGGGTGCTGAAGTTGCCGGACAACGACAGCTACCGCACGTACGTCAAGATCGACCGCCCCTTTGTCGTCTGGAACGTGGTCGCAGCACCAGCGCTTTCCGTCCAGCCCAAGCAGTGGTGCTTCCCAATTGCCGGCTGCGTAGCCTACCGCGGATATTTCAAGGAGGAGCGGGCCCGAGAGTTCGCGGCGCGGCTGAAGCGCCGTGAATACGACGTGGCGGTCGAGGGTGTGCCCGCTTATTCCACCTTGGGCAAGCTCCCCGACCCGGTGATGAGCACCATGATGCGCTACGGCAGCGACGAGCTTGCGGCCATGATCTTCCACGAGCTCGCCCACCAGCTGCTCTACGTGAAGGATGACTCGAGGTTCGATGAAGCCTTCGCAGTCACCGTGGAGAACGTAGGCCTGAAGCGCTGGCTCGAGTACCGCGGCGAGCCCGCTCGCATAGCCGAGTACGAGAAGCAGCGCGCCGAGGACCAGCAGTTCATTGCGCTACTGCGCCGCACGCGCAATCGCCTGGCGCAACTCTACGCGTCGGCAGCTCCACGCAAAGCAAAGCTCCAACGCAAGCAGCAGATCTTCGCCGGCCTGGCGGAGGATATCGTCACCCTGGAGCAGCGTCTCGCAATCCACTCGCCGCTTTACGACAAGTGGATGGCGGAGGGCCTCAACAACGCGGACCTGGCCTCGCTGAGCACCTATTACGACTGTGTCCCGGGATTCGAGCGCCTGTTGCGGCAGCAAGACGACGATCTGCCGCGCTTCTATGCGGCGGCGCGCAAGCTGGCGCAGGAGCCGCGGCCGATGAGAGATGCCCAACTATGCTCCAACACCACCGCGCCATCCGGCTCGGTCACGAGCGCCAGTTCCCAAGCCCCGTAGAGTCCGGCGCCGTTCCCGTCACAACGACGGCCGCAGGTCCTGCAGCGCGAAGCCCTCCAGCTCGCCATCATAGTTCCGCGTCAACGCCATTGCCTTGAACGCCTCGCCCATCTCCCCGGGCAATAGCAGCCGCCGCGCCTCCCCGGCCAGCCTTGCATGCTCGACGGCATCGGTGGACTGCGCGACGAGTCGCTCCACGCCGGTTGCCAGGAGAAATCCCGCCTGAGTGCAAAAACCAGCGACCTCCAGGCCGCAGGCGACCGCGGCCTCCGCAACCCGCGTAAAATCGACCCACGCGGTGATGTCCTGCACGCCGATGTTGCTGTAGGGATCATCGTGCACCCGCTGCTTGAAGTGGCAGCGCAAGGTGCCGGTGGTCCGTTGCGGATGGTAGTAATGGGACCGCGGCAGCCCATAGTCGAAGAGGAGCATCACTCCGCGCCCGAGGCAATCCCCGAGGCCCGCAATCCAAGGAGCCACGCGCAGACAGACCTCGGACGAGTAGCCATCCGGCAGCGGCGCCGGCAACTCGTCGAGCAGCGCGGCACAGACGCTCGCGAGCGCCTGATCCGGCACGCCATCGCGCTCGAGGAGCGCCCGGCCATCCTCTGGCGCCCGACTCTTCGGGGCTCGGCCCTCCTCGGCCCGCGACTCTCCACCTTCCGCCGACGCTCCGCCTTCCGCCGGCATTGCGCCGTTGGCATGATGCTCCGCCTCGAGCGCAACTCCCAACTCGCGGACCGCGCCGCCGGCTAGCGCGAACCGCCGGCAAGGCAGCGCATCCAGCACCTCGTTCGCCAGGATCACGCCGTCGATCGGCCGCTCCGGCAGCCGTTCGAGCCACACCACCCGCTCGCTGAGCTCGCGCGGCAGTCTCCGCAACCGCTCTCTCTGCCGCTCGGCCAGATCCGCGCTGACTTCCAGGATGGCATACCGGTCAGGCAGCTTCCCGCCGGCGGCGAGGGTCTGCAGAATCACCGCCGCCATCCGCCCGGTGCCCGCGCCCAGCTCCAGGATCTCCCCGGCTCCGGAGATGGTGCCGAGCACCTGCGCACACTGGCGCGCCACGCAGCGGCTGAAGAGATCCGAGATCTCAGGGGCGGTTACGAAGTCCCCGCCCGGGCCGAGCTTTACGCTGCCCGCGCTGTAGTAACCGAGCCCCGGCGTGTAGAGCGCGAGCTCCATGAACTGCTCGAAGGGGATCCAGCCCCCCGATGCCCGGATCCGCTCCGCGATCAGCGCCGTGACGGCGCGGGAGTGTGCTTCTTCTTCCGCTGACAGCGCCGGCATCATAATGTACGCATCTCATGCCAGAGATTTCCGCCAACGCCGCCGCCCCCGCCTTGCCACTTGCCGGCAAGGCCGCGCTGATCACCGGCGCTGCGCGCCGCGTCGGCGCAGCGATAGCAGGCACCCTGCATGCGGCCGGCGCGAGCGTAGTGCTGCACTACCGCAGCTCCGGGGAGGAAGCAGCCACCCTCGCGGGGCAGTTGAACAGCCTCAGGCCGAACTCCGCCACTCTCGTCCAATGTGACCTGCTCGACGGCGCCGCCGTGAAGGAGCTGGCCCATACCGGTGCGACGGCTTTTGCCGGCCTCGACATCCTGGTCAACAACGCCTCGTCGTTCTATCCGACGCCGCTCGGGGACATCGACGAGGACGACTGGAACGACCTGATCGGCACCAATCTCAAGGCGCCGCTCTTTCTCGCGCAGGCGGCCGCCCCGGCGCTGCGGGAGCGCAGCGGACTCATCGTCAATCTCGCCGATATTCACGGCATGCGCCCGCTGCGCCGCCATCCGGTGTACTGCGTGGCCAAAGCCGGGCTCATCATGCTGACGAAATCCCTGGCGCGGGAGCTCGGCCCGCAGGTGCGGGTCAACGCGATCGCCCCGGGGCCGGTGATGTGGCCGGAAGGTGGCGTCGAGGAGTCACTGCGCGAGGAGATCATCGCCCGCACCGCCTTGAAGCGCATCGGCTC
The DNA here is from genome assembly GCA_036393055.1 of Steroidobacteraceae bacterium. GTDB lineage: Bacteria > Pseudomonadota > Gammaproteobacteria > Steroidobacterales > Steroidobacteraceae > 13-2-20CM-66-19. Next base: position 3,620 of record DASVWT010000016.1, on the reverse strand, counting down.
GCCCGAGGATGTCGCTCGCGCCGTGCTCTTCTTCGCCTCGGAAGCGCCCTTCGTCACCGGCCAGATCCTCGCGGTGGATGGCGGCCGAAGCATCGGCTGGTAGTCAGCCCGCACTGCCGGGGCGCACCTGCACCAGCGGGTGCGCCGCGCGGTCGAAGTGATGCCAGAGCTCGCCGATGGTCTGCCGCTCGGTCGGATGCATCACCTCGGGCGCGAGCATGGCCAGCGGGCCCAGCATGTAGGCCCGCTTCAGCAGATCGGGACGCGGCAGCTTCAGGTGCGGCTCCTGACAGACCAGATCGCCGTAAAGCAGCACGTCCAGGTCCATCGAGCGCGGTGCCCACCGTGGCGCTTCACGCGGCCGGCCGCACAGCGCCTCGATGGCATGCAGGCGTGCCAGCACCTGCGCGACCGGGAGCTCCGTCGCAAAGCCGGCGACGAAGTTGATGAAGTCCTCGCCCTCGAACCCTACCGCGTGATTTCGATACCAGGGTGAGAAGCGCACGCCCGGGAATTGCCGCTCGAGCTCCCTCACCGCCATTTCGAGGTGCCGTTCGGGCTCGATGTTGCTGCCGGCCGCGACGTAGACGTGAGGCATGGCTTCCCGAATCAAATGCGCGCGGCAGCGGCGGGCGTAAGGTCGGCGCGGCTGCGCTCGATGACCACGCCAACGTCGCGGGAGTTGCGGATTGCGCCCGGCTTGTTGAGCGAGATGCGCACCCACTCCAGCCCGAACTCCTCGAGCAGCAGCAGAGCCAGGCGGTGCGCCAGCGTCTCGACCAGCTTGAACTGCGATGCTTCGATGTACGCCAGTACGCGTTTGGCGACCTTCTTGTAGTCCACGGTATCGGCGACGTCATCGCTGACGGATGCGCGCCGGCAATCCACGGGCAACTCGATGTCGAGCACGACGGTCTGCTTGACGCGCCGCTCCCAGTCGATGAAGCCGATGATGCACTCGGCCGCGAGGCCGCGCAGGAATATGCGGTCGCCGGATGAGGTCGGATGAGTCATGTGTGTGGAATCGCAACCTCGTCAGGCTCGTCGTGCGGGCAGGGTACGGCCGCGAGCGTCTCGAGCGGCCACTGGGCGCGCGGCTGGATCGCTAGCCCGGCGTGCTCACCGGCACGCAGCCGGGCGAGGCCCGCCACCGCGATCATGGCTGCATTATCCGTACAGAACTCGATGCGCGGATAGTACACGCGCCCGCCCCGCCGACCGACGGCCTCGGTGAGCTTCGCGCGCAGCCGCTGATTGGCGCTGACGCCGCCAGAGACCACGAGCGCATCGAGGCCGGTCGCTTCCAGCGCACGGACCGCCTTGGCGGTGAGCGTATCGACGATCGCCTCCTCGGCCCCACGGGCGACATCCGCCCGCAGCTGCGGGGTCAGCTCCCGTCCACGCAGCGAATGCAGCACCGCGGTCTTGAGACCGGAGAAGCTGAGCTCGAGGCCAGGGCGGTCGAGCATCGGCCGGGGAAACTGGAACGCGCCGGGTGTGCCGCTCTGCGCGAGGCGCGCCAGCTCCGGGCCTCCGGGGTATGGGAGGCCTAGGAGCTTTGCCGTCTTATCGAAGGCTTCGCCCGCGGCGTCGTCCCGCGTATCGCCCAGCGTGCGGTAGCGTCCTATGCCGCAGACCTCGATGAGCTGGGTGTGCCCCCCTGAGACGAGCAACGCCACGTGCGGGAAGGGGGGCCGCTGCGGCTCCAGCAGCGGCGCGAGCAGGTGCCCCTCCAGGTGGTGCACGCCCACGGCCGGCAATCCCCACGCGTAAGCGAGGCTGCGCGCCAGCGCCGCTCCGGTGAGCAAGGCCCCGATCAGGCCGGGGCCGGCGGTGAAAGCGATGCCCGCCAGCCGCTCGGGAGGGGTATCCGCGCGATCCAGGGCCCGCCGTACGAGGGGCAGGAGCCGGCGCACGTGGTCCCGCGAGGCAAGCTCCGGGACTACACCCCCATAGATCCGGTGCAGCTCCACCTGGCTGTAGAGCTCGTGCGCCAGCAGGCCCTCGGCCTCGTCGAGGACCGCCGCGGCACTCTCGTCGCAGGATGACTCGAGCGCGAGCACCCGAAGCGCTGCTTTTTTTGCCTTTACCATGAGCCTCAACTAGAATTGCGCGCCCGTTTTTCCGGTCATGCCCGTTTCCACCCATCCGTCTTCACTGGCTCTGAGGTTTCGATGCCGAGCGTCCGTATCCGTGAGAATGAGTACTTCGATGCCGCCTTGCGGCGTTTCAAACGCGCCTGCGAGAAGGCCGGCATTCTCACCGAGCTGCGCCGGCGCGAATTCTACGAGAAGCCGACCCAGGAGCGGAAACGCAAGAAAGCCGCCGCCATCAAGCGCCACATGAAGCGCGTCTCACGCGAAGGCATGCGCCCGTCCCGCTGATCCTCGTCCATGATCGCTGCATGACTCTCAAGGAACGCATCACGGAGGACATGAAGAGCGCGATGCGCGCCGGCGAGAAGGACCGCCTCGCCACCATCCGCATGGCGCTCGCTGCCATCAAGCAGCGCGAGGTCGACGAGCGGATCACCCTCGATGACGGCCAGGTGCTCGCGGTGCTCGAGAAGATGATCAAGCAGCGCAAGGAGGCGATCGTCCAGTTCCAGGCCGGCGGGCGCGCCGACCTCGTCGCCAAGGAGACCGCCGAGATCTCCGTCCTCGAGACCTACCTGCCCGCACGCATGAGCGATGCGGAGCTCGATGCGCTGATTGCCGCCGCCATCGCCTCCACCGGGGCGAACTCCGCCAAGGACATGGGCAAGGTCATGGCGATGGTGAAGTCACAGGCGCAGGGCCGCGCTGACATGGGCGCAGTCAGCTCTCGCGTGAAGGAGAAGCTGGCTCGAGCCCCGGGCCGCTGACCGCCCATCATCCCCCAGAGCTTCATCGACGAGCTGATCGCCCGCGCGGACATCGTCGAGGTGATCGGCTCGCGCGTGCAGCTGAAGAAGGCCGGGCGCGAGTACAAGGCCTGCTGCCCCTTCCACGACGAGAAGACCGCCTCTTTCTGGGTGAGCCCGGAGAAGCAGTTCTATCACTGCTTCGGCTGCGGCGCGCATGGCACCGTGCTGCGCTTCCTGATGGAGCACGACCGTATGGCCTTCCCGGAGGCCGTCGAGGAGCTGGCAGGCCGGCTCGGGCTCGAGGTGCCGCGCGAAGCCGGATCGCAATCCCCGCAGACGCGCCGCAACTCCGACTCGCTCTACGAGCTCATGGCGCGCGTCGCAGGGTTCTACTCTGAGACGCTCACCCGGGACGAGCGCGCGCAGCGCTATCTCACGGGCCGCGGGCTCGATCCCGGGATCATTCAGCGCTTCGGGATCGGCTATGCGCCGAATGCCTGGAACGAGGTACTGCGCCGCTTCGGCCGCGATGGCTCCGCGCGCGGCGCGCTCGCCGAGCTCGGCCTGATCGTCGAGCGCGAGGGCGCGCGCAGTCAGGAGGGGGAGCGCCACTACGACCGGTTCCGCGACCGGGTGATGTTTCCGATCCGCGATGCCCGCGGGCGCACGATCGCCTTCGGGGGCCGCATCCTCGACAAGGGGGAGCCGAAATACCTGAATTCCCCCGAGACCACCCTCTTCCACAAGGGCCGCGAGCTGTATGGCCTCTACGAGG
>DASVWT010000015.1:0-19704 GCA_036393055.1 Steroidobacteraceae bacterium | reverse complement strand
CACGCTGCTGTTCCTCGCCAACGTCTGCAACCTCGTCATCGCGCCGCAGATGGTCGGGATCCTGAGCGACTGGTTTGCGCCCCACCACGTTGCGGATGCGCAGTCGCTGCGGCTCGCGATGCTTTGTCTCGTGCCCACCGGCTTCTGGGCGGCATGGCATTACTGGCTGTCGGCGCGCGACCTGTTGGACGATGAGAGGCTCGCGATCAGGGCCGCGGCCGAATCCGCGGCCAAAGCCGAGTCCATTTGAGTATCGCTCCTGGGCCTCGGCGCCATGCCAGTTCGACCCCGACACGAGCTTCCTGCGCCCAATGACCACTTCCGGCCGCCCCCGAATGCGGACGCGGCGCCGGAGTTCTCGGGAGTGCTGCACATCGCCCGGTCATCGATGCAGACACGCCCGCGGCTCGAGCGCCCGCGGATCGGAGGTCGCGATGCACGGCTCTTCCCTCGTATTGCGCTTGGCTTCGTTACGATCGGGGATGTTTTGGTTCCGCAGGAGCGCGGCCAGATCGTCTCGGAGCAACACCCGGGCGAGACCCGGAGCTATTGGTCCGTCATTCCGCAGTTCGGCCGGATCTGGCGTGACCCGGAGGAGGAGGGGGCCTGGTCGCGGGCGGCGTTTCCGCTGATGCTGGTGGGGGACACGGAGAACCATTCCCACCAGGGCGTGGCTGGCTTCAGGTACAAGGGGCGGGAGGTCGGCGAGCTCGAGTTCCAGTTCGTGCAACAGACCGCGCCCTATCTGCTGCGTCAGCATTTCATCGCGTGGGGCCGCGCACGCATGAAGTTTGCGCCGCTTGCGGCTCGTGAGGCGACGGTGCAGCGCGCCTGCGCTCAGGCGGAGCTGGCTCGACGCCTGCCGCAGCGGCCGTGGGCGGATCTCATCCGCGAGACACGCGCCGACCCGCTGAGCGGGTTCGGCGGACCGGTACGCGAGCAGTGGCGCGTTCTCGCCGCCCTCGTCCGCGACGGCACGATCTACCATCAGGAGTCGTCGACGCCGTGCGGCAACTATCCTTACCCGCTCGAGATGCGATTCGGCGTCCGCTCCGTCATGAAGAGCATCGGAGCGCCGCTCGCGCTGTTGCGGCTCGCGCAGGTGTGCGGTCCGTACGTTCTCACACTGAGGATCGGCGACTTCGTCGAGGGGCTCGATCCGAAGTATCGTGCGGTTCGGCTCATCGATGCAGCCAACATGGCCACGGGTTTCGGGGGCACGGGAACGTGGAAGACGCACCCGAATGATCCCATGGATGGTTATCTCGAAGGCGATTACGACGCCTGGTACAACGCCCCCTCTCACCGTGGGAAATTGAAGCAGATCAGACGATCGCTGCGCCCGTATCCCTGGGAACCGGGCACGGTGATGCGTTACCGTGACCAGGATTTCTATCTTCTCGGTGTGGCGATCGACGGGTTCGTCAAAGCCATGCGCGGCCCGGGGGCCGATGTCTGGGACATGCTGCGCAGCGAGGTGCTCGAGCCGATCGGTATTGCGCACGCGCCGCTCGTCCGTACCCGCGAAGCGAGGGGCCGGCGAGGGATCCCCTGGCTCAACGCCGGCTATTACCCGACGCTGGATGACCTCGCGAAGATCGCGTTGCTCTATCAAAGCCGGGGTGCCTATGGCGGTGAGCAGATATTGCATCGAAGTCTCACGGAGGATCTCCTCGCCGCCCGGGAAGCCCTTCCAAAGCGAGGCGACCTGTCTCTCGGCTCGAAGGGAAGCGAAGGCGAGCTCTACAGGATGGGATTCCACTTCAGGCCCTACGTCGGCTCCCGCGGCCAGCGGTACCATCTACCGACCATGTGGGGCGCGGGAGAAAGCGAAGTGGTCCTCTATCCCAATGGCCTCGTCTCGATAGTGATCGGCAAGGCGTTGGGTCTGCCCGTTGGAGAGAGTGCCCGGTCGGATGCAGGGCCCGAAACGGTTCGCGCGGTGGAGAGTCTGCAATCTTTCGATTGAGGTGGCGCAGCCATGATGGGCTCGATTCCGGTAGTCGATGTGGCGCCGCTCTTCAACTCCGCGCCGCAGGCGTGGCGGGTTGCCGATCGCGCGCTTGCGGCGGCGGCCCGGGACATCGGGTTCGTGTGCATCCGCGGACTGCCGGGCGAGGCGGCGCCCGGCCCGGCCGAGAGAGCGCGTCTGCTCGCCATTTTCGGGCTGGATGAGGCCGGCAAGCGCCGCCTGTATCGGCGCAAATTCGCCGCGGAGAATCCCAACGTCTATCGTGGCTGGTTTCCGTTGCAGCCGGGCAACCTGACGTCCAAGGAGGGTATCGACATAGGAGGTGACCTGGTACACGGGTCGGCGATCACCGTGGCCGGAGATCCGCTGCGCGAGCCGAGCCCACTGCCGGACGAGGGCCGGCTGCCGGGGTGGCGCGAAGCCGTTGCCGCCTATTACCGGGCCATGGAGCAGGTAGCCGCGGCGTTGATGCGCTCTCTCGCTCGCGGCCTCGGCGTCGGTCCCGACTACTTCGACGACTCCTTTCGCCACGGACTCTCGACTCTGCGGCTGATCAGATATCCATCGCGCGATCCCGCGGAGCTCGCGACGGTGCAGGATCCCGCGGTGTGGGTGGAATTCGAGGGGAAGCGGCGACACGTGGTGGGCGCACCCCACACGGACTCAGGCTTCGTCACGCTTCTGGCCCAGGACGGTGTCGCGGGCCTTCAGGCGCGAGCGCGCTGCGGACAATGGGTCGATGTGCCGCCGCTGGAGGGGACGCTGGTGGTCAACTTCGGTCAGGTGCTCGAGCAATGGTCGGCGGGCCGGATCCGCGCGACCGAGCATCGGGTGCTGGGCTCGGGCCGGGAGCGCTTCTCCATTCCCTTTTTCTACGAAGCGCGTGCCGATGCGACCATCGCGCCCCTGCCGGTCGATCGGCCCAACCTGTTCACCCCTTTCAGGTACGGCGATTTTCTTTGGAGGCGCATGACTTCCTTTGTCGAGTTTCAGGGAATGGAACTGGAGCGGACCTCCTGAGCGCCCAGGGAAGAGGTCGATGCTATTCCTTTTTTGCGTGAGTCCAGTATACGAGACCCTCCAATATATTGGACTGTCCAGCATACGAGACTCGCAAAAAAAAAGACATGTGAGCCAGAGCATAGGCGGAGAGAGGTTGTCATGTCCCGATCGTCGGTGGTCGAGCGATCCCGAGCTGCTGTCGCGCGCGGTCGTTGTCTATGCGGAGGCGTGCGCTTCGAAGTGCACGGCCCGCTCAGGCCCGTCATTTACTGTCACTGCACCATGTGCCGCCGCTCGAGCGGGCATTTCGATGCCGCCACGGCCTGCGCGCCCGAGCACCTGCGGCTGCTGTCCGCGCAGAGCCTGCGCTGGTACCAATCGTCCGCGACCGCGCGGCGAGGCTTTTGCTCGACCTGCGGCTCGCAACTGTTCTGGGAGCCCGCCGACGGGGGGCACATGAGCATCTGGGCGGGCACGCTGGATGAGCCGACGGGCCTGAAGGCCTCGATGCACATCTTTGTCGCCGAAAAGGGCGACTACTACGAGATCACGGATGGACTGCCGCAATGGCCGGGCTGGGCGGAGGGCTCCTCGCGGGACTGAGGATTGTTGACAATCAGCAATAGGGCTGCTTGAATCTGCGGAAACTCATCCAGGCAGCCATGCACACAGTCCGCTTCCGGCAGATGAAGGATGGTACGGAGGCCGAGTACCTGCTCCTCCACCAGCTGGAGCGGGAGTACATCGGGCAATTACCCGATCGCATCCTTGCGGCGCTGCGCGCCCTGGACGACGGATTGGCCGGCTACCAGGTCACGCGCCTCGAGCATTCCTTGCAGACGGCTACGCGGGCCGAGGCGGACGGCGCCGACGAAGAGATGATCGCCGGCGCGCTCGTGCATGACCTCGGCGACAGTCTTGCGCCGGAAAATCATTCCAACTATGCCGCAGAGATCATCCGGCCCTATGTCCGCGCCGAGGTGACCTGGGTGGTCGAGCATCACGGCCTCTTCCAGAAGATCTACTACGCCCGGTTCTTCGGCGAGGACCCGGAGTTGCGCGCGGCGTACCGCGATCATCCCTACTACGAGAGCTGCGTCCGGTTCTGCGAGAGATGGGACCAGGCAGCCTTCGATCCGGACTACCCGACGCGGCCGCTCGAGCACTTCGAGCCGCTGGTGCGGCGGATCTTCTCCCGCCGGGCATTCGATCCCACCGTCATCGGTCGAACCACATGAGGCACATGCGATGATCATCGGTTTCATCGGGCTGGGGAATCTGGGCTCGAAACTGGCGGCGACGCTCCTGCGCAACGGACGCCAGCTGATCGTCCACGACCTCAATGAAGCCGCGGCGAGGCCGCTGATCGAACAGGGCGGGCGCTGGGCGTCGACGCCCAAGGAGCTCGCGCTCCGGTCGGATCTCATCATCACCTGCCTGCCTTCGCCGGCCATCAGCGCGCAGGTCCTCGAGCAGGGCAATGGCGTACTGGCAGGCCTGTCGGCCAACAAGCTCTGGCTGGAAATGAGCACGACGGAGGAAGGCGAGGTCAGGCGTCTGGGTGAGAAGGTCATGCGGATGGGCGCCAAAGCGCTCGATGCGCCCGTGTCGGGCGGCTGCCATCGGGCCGCGACGGGCAACATCTCGATTTTCGTCGGCGGCGAGCGCGCCGCGTTCGAGCAGGCGCTACCGGCGCTGCGGATCATGGGCCGCAGGATCATCCATATAGGGCCTCTCGGCAGCGCGTCGGTCCTCAAAGTGATCACCAACTACCTGGCGTTTGTCCATCTGGCCGCCCTTACGGAGGCGTGGGCCGTGGCGATCAAGGCGGGGATGGATCCCAAGACGACCTACGAAGCCTTCAAGGCCTCATCCGGCAACTCCTTCGTACATGAGACCGAAAGTCAGGTCATCCTGAACGGAAGCTATGACATCAATTTCACGGTCGACCTGGTGCTGAAGGACATCGGGCTCTTTCTCGATCAGGCCCGCAGACACGATGTGCCGGCGGAGGTTGCCGAAACCGTGACGGCAATGTTTCGCGACACTCAGTCGCGGTATGGCCCGCGCGCGCTCTCGCCGCGCATCATTCAGCGGCTGGAGGACGATTGCGGCATCCAGGTGCGCGCGCCCGGATTTCCGCCGGAGCTCGTGGACTTCGAGCCGGAGGAGCCGGGTCACGAAGTCGTTCCCTCCGAGACCCGCTATGTATCCGGTAGCGAGAGCACATGAGTCCGGACGGTGAGGTGATGGACACCATCGACAAGCAGAGCCTCGAGGCTAAGGCGGCCGATCTTCTGCGCCGACAGATCCTTGGCGGTGAGCTGCGGGCCGGCGAGCGGCTGCTGGAAACGCCGATCGCCGACCGGCTCGGGCTTTCACGCGGCACCATTCGCGCGGCGCTGCGCCGCCTGATCGAGGAGGGGCTGGTCTGTCACATCCCCTATACCGGCTACCAGGTCATCGAGCTCAGCGATCATGATCTGTGGGAGCTCTACACGCTACGCGGTGCGCTCGAGAGTCTCGGCACGCGTCTGGCGGCGCTCAGGATCGACGAGCACGGCATGGGACAGCTGCGCGCGGCATTCGCGCAACTGCTGACCGCGGCGGAGACGGAGGATCACGAGGGAGCCGATCGGCTGGACCGCGAGCTGCACAAGCTCATCATCCGGCTTTCCGGGCACGAGCGGTTGCTGCAGCATTACGTGCGCGTCGAAAATCAGTTTCGGGTCTATATTGCGCTCTCCAACCGCGAGGTCGATGCGCGGGAGATCTGCGAGTCGCATCGCGAGCTGGTGGAGAGCCTCTGCTCCGGGGATGCAGAGCGTGCGGAGAGACTTGCTCGCGCGAACATCGTCCCGCCGGATCAGATCATCGGCCGAGGTGTCTGATGAGTGGCGTGCAACTGAAGCTCGAAGCGACTCCGCCGCGAATCCTGGCTCAGACCGGCAAGACCGCCGTGGAGCTGCCGGCGCTGTGGCTGCGGGAGCGATGCCAGGATCCGGTCAGTCTGGATCCTCATACCGAGCAGCGCCTGTTCGACCCGCATCGTCTGCCGGATGATCTGCGCCTGGTGAGCGTCGAGGAGAGTGGGGCGGATCGGGCGCGGCTTGCCTTCAGTGACGGCTACAGCGGCGAGTACGAGCTGCACAGGCTCGCCGCCGAGCTCGATGGGCAGGACGGCCTTCCGCGCGAGATCCCGTGGCGCGCCGATCTCGCCCTGGATACGATCAGCGTTGATGGGGGCGCTCTGGACGGCGACGGCGTGAGGCTCGAGGCCGTCGAGACTCTCCTGAGCCATGGCGTCGTCATCATACGCAACCTTCCTACCCATCCCGAGTGCATTCTCGAGGTGGCGCGCCGCTTCGGCTTCGTGCGGGAAACCAACTTCGGACGCCTCTTCGAGGTCTATTCACGCCCCGGCTCGAACGATCTCGCCTATCGGCCGGTTCCCCTCGGAGCGCATACCGACAACCCGTACCGTGAGCCGGTGCCTGGAGTGCAGCTGCTGCATTGCCTGGTGAACGAGACCACGGGCGGATGGTCGACCCTCGTCGACAGCCTGTCCGTCGCGGCAGCACTGCGGGAGGAGGATCCGGAAGGCCTGGAGCTGCTCGCCTCGACGCCGGTGCGGTTCCGGTTCATCGATGCGAACGAGGAGCTCATCGAGCACCGCCCGATCGTGCAGCGGGACCTCGGCGGCCGCATGACCGGCGTGCATTACAGTCCGAGACTCGACTATCTGCCGCTGCTCGATACCGCCACCACGCGGCGATTCCAGCGGGCACGCCGGCGAATGAGCGAGCTCTTCGCCGATCCGCGCTTCGAGTTGCGGTTCCCGCTCAAGGCCGGCGAGCTCATGATGTTCAACAACAGCCGCGTGCTGCACGGGCGGACTGCGTACGACCCGAACGAGGGTCACCGGCATCTGCAGGGCTGTTACATCGATCTCGACGGGCCCAAAAGCCTGTATCGCACGCTCAGCAGGAGGCTCAGCCCCGCACGCGGCGGCAGATGAAGCCATCCGCCGCAAGCACTGCGGGGAGCGCGCGTCATCTCAGGATCAGGCAGGCAGTCGTCATCTCGCTGCTCTTTGGCGGCTACGCCTCGCTTTATTTCTGCCGCGCCGATCTCTCCGTCGCGACGCCGCTCCTGGCGAAGGAGCTCGCGAGGCATGGCCTGTCGTACGACGGTGCGCTCGTGCGTATCGGTGCGATCACCTCGCTCGGCATTCTCGCCTACGCCATCGGCAAGCCGTTCGTCGGCGGGCTGGGAGACTACTGGGGCGGCCGCGTCAACTTCCTCATCGGCCTCGCCGGCGCAACCTTCTGCACGCTGATCTTCGCCTTCTCGGGTGCGCTGCCGCTCTTCACGACGGCGTGGTTCCTCAATCGCCTCACGCAATCCGGGGCATGGGCCGGCCTCCTCAAGGTATCGTCGCGCTGGTTCGACTTCTCCTCGCATGGGGCCATCATCGGCGTGCTGAGCCTGAGCTATCTCATCGGGGATGCGGGCGCGCGCGAATGGATGGGGCGGCTGATCGCGCATGGCTACGGTTGGCGGAGCCTGTTTGTGCTCGCGGCGGCCGTCTCGGCGACGATGCTCATCGCCAGCTTCGTATTCCTGCGCGAATCGCGGGCAGGCGCCGGCTACACCGATACGATTGCGAATCCGGTCAATGTGTTCGCGCGCTCGAAAGCTCCGCCGGCGACCCTCAGGGAGCGGCTCGGACCTCTCTTGAGGAGCCCGGCATTCCTCATGGTCTGCGTGCTGTCGCTCGTCTGCACCATCGTACGCGAGACCTTCAACGACTGGACCCCGGTGTACATGCGGGATTTCGTGCATCTCAGCATGAGCGAGGCTGCGGGAATGAGTGCGATCTTCCCGGGCGTCGGCGCTGTTTCCGTGCTGCTGACGGGTTGGCTCGGCGACCGGCTCGGGGCCAATGGCAGGCCGTTGATCCTGTTCGCAGGCTTGAGTGCGACTGCGGTGACACTTTTTCTTTTGACCCTGCTTCACCGCGGGGGAGCGGATACCGGACTGCCGATCGCCTTGGTCGGTGCCGTCGCCTTCTGTCTTCTCGGGCCGTACGCCTACCTGGGTGGCGCCATGGCGCTGGATTTTGGCGGCAAGGCCGCCGGTGCCGTGGCTTCGGGCATCATCGACGGCGTCGGCTATCTCGGTGCCGTGTTTGCCGGTGTCGGCGGCGCGAAGATTGCCGTGACGTTCGGTTGGAGAGGCCTGTTCGCGACGCTCGCGGTCATTGGAGGGGTGGGCGCGATCGGCGCCGGAGTGCTATACGCCATGGAGCGGCGCGCCGTCGCGGCACGCAGGTCGGCAGCGGTAAGTATATCGGCAGCAGGGTGAAATTCATGACCAATATACATTGGACGCCCTCCACCCTGACGCTGCAGTGGGCCGACGGAGCTCGGGTCGAGCTTGCAAGCGTCTGGCTTCGCGACAATCTGCGCGAAGATCGCGACCCGGGAAATGGTCAGCGCCTGATCGACGTCGCGGATCTTCCCGCGGCGCCGCGCATCCGGCACGCCGCCGTGCAGGGCTCGGTGGTTCGGATCGAGTGGGAGCACGAGGCGGGCGCGGCGTCGTTCGACCTCGATTGGCTCGCAACTCAGGCGGCGGCGATCGCCGGTGCGCGTGCGGTGCCGCGGCCGCGGCTCTGGCTGAATGGCGGGCAGCTCGATGCGACTCGAGATTTTGCGTGGACCGCGCTCGAAGCGGCGCGCCACAACGATGAGGTTCGGGCGAGTTGGCTCAATGACCTCGTCACGTACGGACTTGCGTTCCTGTCGGGCGTGCCGACGAAGCCAGAAGCCATACTCGAGGCAATGCCGCTGTTCGGGCAGGTCGCGGAGACCAACTACGGGTTGCTGTTCGACGTGCGGGCGGTACCGCAGCCCGAGAACCTCGCCTATTCGGACCTCGGGCTCGGGCTGCATACCGATAATCCCTATCGGGAGCCCGTACCCGGCTTCCAGGCGCTGCACGTGCTGGTGGCATCGCCGGACGGCGGCGAGAGCCTGTTTGCAGACGGATTCGCGATCGCCGAGCACTTGAGACAGGAGGATCCGGCAGCGTTCGAGATTCTCGCGCGAACCCCGGTGCCCTTTGCCTATCGCTCGAGGAACGCGGCACTCGAGGCGGAGCGGCCGCTGATCCAGCTCTCCTGCCGCGGCGAGGTCGTTGCGGTCCACTACAACAACCGCTCGATCCAGCCATTGCCGTTCGCGGCAGAAGCGGCCGAGCGGTACTATCAGGCCTATCGGCGGCTCGCAACGCTGCTGCGCGAGCCGCGTTTCATGCTGAGATTCATGATGCGGTCCGGCGATCTGGTGGTGTTCGATAACCAGCGCGTCCTACATGGCCGCACCGGCTTCACATCGGCGCGGTATCCGCGTCACCTCCAAGGGTGCTACCTGACGCGGGACAGCGTCTTCAGCCGCGCTGCGCTGCTCGCTCACGCAACCCGAGAGGGGAATGGCTCATGAGCGTCAGCGTCATCGACGAGATATTCTCTCTTTACGCCGCTCGCGGCACCGCAGCATACTTCGGCGAGGCGGTCTCGATGGCCGAGCACGCGCTGCAGGCGGCGCATTTTGCCGAGCTCGAAGGGGCAGGGGAGACAGTCGTGGCGGCTGCGCTCTTGCACGATGTCGGCCATCTGATCGCAAAAGTGCCCGACGATATCGCGCAGTGGACGGTTGACGCCCGCCACGAAGCGACCGGCGCGCGATGGCTCGGCGAGCGGTTCGGGCCTGAAGTCGCCGACCCTGTCCGTCTGCACGTGCGGGCAAAGCGATATCTCTGCGCGATCGACCCGGAATATCTCTCGCAGCTGAGTCCTGCCTCGGTCCTGACGTTGAAGCTGCAAGGCGGGCCGATGCCGGCCGATGAAGTGGCGAGCTTCGAGGCCGAGCCGCGCTTCCGCGAGGCCGTGGTGGTTCGGCTGTGCGACGATCGCGGCAAGGTGGCGGGACTCGCCACCCGGCGGCTGGAGGACTATCGCGGGTTGCTGCTGTCGCTCGCGGCGCGGGGGAGCTGAGCGTGCACTACGAGCCCTCCTGCGTGGCGCTTGTTATATTATAATGGCTATGATATATAGATCCCGCACTGCGAAAGCACATCGGGCTGACGGCGAATGCGACAGGTCAAGGCACTGGGGCTTCTGGGTACCGGGGTCATCGGCGGCGGGTGGGCTGCCCGCGCCCTACATCTCGGGATCGACGTCGTGGCCATGGATACGAAACCTGAGATGGAGGCCTGGATACGGGGCGCGGTCGAGAACGCGCGCGTGGCACTGTCGCGCCTGACATTGGCGCCGCTGCCGCCTGAGGGCAGGCTGACCTTCACCACCGACCTCGAGGCCATGGCCCGGCAGGTCGATTTCATCCAGGAGAACATCCCCGAGCAGCTGGAACTGAAGCAGAGAGTGCTCGCGCAGGCGAGCCGGGTGGCGCCGGCCGATGTCGTGATCGCCTCGAGCACATCGGGACTGCTGCCGAGCGATCTGCAGCGGGACATGCATGCGCCGGAGCGCTTTCTGGTCGCGCATCCATTCAATCCGGTTTATCTGCTGCCGCTGGTGGAGCTGGTCGGCGGGCGGGCGACTTCCGCCGCGGCACTCGATGCCGCCGCGCGCTTCTACACCGAGATCGGCATGCATCCGTTGCGCGTGCGGCGAGAGGTGCCGGGGCACCTGACCGATCGACTGCAGGAGGCGCTGTGGCGGGAGATTCTGCATCTGGTCAATGACGGCGTGGCGACTACCGGCGAGCTCGACGATGCCATCGTCTACGGGCCCGGACTTCGCTGGGCGGGAATGGGAACCAACCTCATCTATCATCTCGCGGGCGGCGAGACGGGCATGCGCCACATGCTGCGGCAGTTCGGGCCCTGCCTCAAGTGGCCATGGACGAAGCTCGAGGCTCCGGAGCTCACGGAGACGCTGATCGATCGCATGGTCGAGGGCACGCAGGCACAGGCCAAGGGCCGTTCCATCCGCGAGCTCGAGCGCCTGCGCGACGAATATCTGCTTGCCATTCAGCAGGTGCTGAAGCAGTTCGATGTCGGCGCGGGCTCGACGCTGCGCGGACTGGAGGAGAGGCTGTACGCTCTTCACGGGCAGAAATCCGCTCCCGGTATCGACGAGGCCCTGGCGGCCGGCGCAAGCGGTCCCCTGCGCATTCTGGACACTTATGTGCGCCCGGAGTGGATCGACTACAACGGCCATATGACGGACTCGCGCTATCTGCAGGTGTTGGGCGACGCCACGGATACGCTGTTTCAGTGGGCGGGAGTAAACGATGGCTACAGGAAATCGGGACACGCCATGTATACGGTGGAATCACATATCAGGCATATTGCGGAGGCCAAGGCGCTCGAGCCGCTTTACGTCACCACCCGGATGCTGGAGCTCGATGCAAAGCGCGTTCGCCTTCACCACTGCCTGCATCGCCGACGGGATGAGGCAATGATCGCCAGCGGTGAGCAGGTGTACGTTCATGTGGATAAGCGCACGAGCCGTGCTGCGCCGATGGAACAGGCCGTCCACGCGAGACTGGAGCGCGTACGCGCCGCTCATGCAGGCCTGCCTGCGCCGGCGGATCGCGCGGTCCGACCCGACACCAACCGTAAGAGCTAATCAGCAATGCCCAAGATCGTCGATCATGAGAAGCGCCGCGACGAGATCGCGCTGGTCGCCTGCCGCGTAGTCGCCGAGGGCGGCTTCGACCAGGCGACCATCGTCCGTATCGCGCGCGAGGCCGGATACACCACCGGGATGGTAGCGCACTATTTCGATACCAAGCAGGACATCGTCATCGCCGCCCTGCGCCTCATGCTGCGCCGCATCGACGAGCGGCTGCAGCGCAACGGCGAAAGCGAGCGGCCGGACCTGCTGGCGCTGCTCACGGAGATGTTGCCTGTCGATGAGGAGCGCTACATCGAGTGCGCCTTCTGGATCGCCTTCTGGGGCCAGGTCACGGCCGACAAGCGCATGAAGCGCATCAATGCCTGGGTACACGGGGAGTACCAGCGGCTGTACGAGAGGTGTCTGTCCCGCGCCTGGCCTGAATGGCTGCAATGGCCCGCGGAGACCCGCGACAGCGTGCGCCGCTCGGTGAGCACGCTGATCAACGGGCTGACGGCGGGCGCCGTCGCGAGCCGCAGCGACTGGCCGGCCGAGAAGCAGGTGGAGCAGGCGCGGCTGCAAGTCACCCTGCTGCGCGATTGGGCCGCGAAGACCGCGGCAGCTCCCGCGAAGGCGCGTAAAGAGCGCTCCTCGCCCGGCTCCGGCAGCTCGGCCGCCTAGGCCAACGCTTTTCGCCGCAATCCCCGGGGAGAGGTTGCCATGCAATTCTCGCTCACCGAAGAGCAGCAGCTCATCGTGAAGACCACCCGCGATTTCGTGCAGCGGGAGCTCGTGCCGCACGAGCAGGAGGTGGAGGAGACCGGGCAGTTGCGCGATGAGCTGTTGCGGGAGCTGCGCGCGAAGGCACTCGATGCCGGCCTTTATGCCGCCAACATGCCGGTGGCGGTCGGGGGTGCGGGGCTGGATCCGGTAACGTGGGTGCTCTACGAGAAGGAGCTCGGCCGCACGAGCTACGTGCTGCATTATTCCTGTGTCGCGCGTCCGTCCAACATCCTGCTGGCCTGCAAGGGCGAACAGCGCGAGCGGTATCTGCTGCCGGCGGTGCGTGGCGAGCGCGTCGAATGCCTCGCCATGACCGAGCCGCAGGCGGGCTCCGACCTGCGCGGCATGAAGGCGACCGCGGTGCTCCAGGGCGGGGACTTCGTGATCAACGGCACCAAGCACTTCATCAGTCATGCCGATCACGCCGACTTCGCCATCCTGTTCGCCGTGTCGGGGGAGGAGCATACGCCGCGTGGGGCGCGGCGGCTCATCACCGCATTCCTGGTCGATAAGGGTACGCCGGGTTTCGAGGTGCTGCCGGGCTACCGCAACGTCTCGCACCGCGGCTACACGAACAGCATCCTGCGGTTCACCGACTGCCGGCTGCCGAAGTCCGCGGTGCTGGGCGAAGTCCACGAGGGCTTCGAGGTGGCCAACACCTGGCTCGGCGCCACGCGCCTTCAGGTTGCCGCGAATTGCCTGGGGCGCGCCGAGCGCGCGCTCGACCTCGCGAGGCGGTGGGCGGTCGACCGCACGCAGTTCGGGCAGCAGATCGGCAAGTTCCAGGGTGTGGCGTTCAAACTGGCCGACATGGCGATGGAGCTGCGCGCGGCGGAGCTGCTGACCCTGGAGGCGGCCTGGAAGCTCGGGCAGAAGAGCGCGACCGACATGGATATGGCGATGGCGAAACTGAAAGCCACGGAAATGCTGGCGATGGTCGCGGACGAGGCGCTGCAGATCCACGGCGGCATGGGCCTGATGACGGACATGCCGCTCGAGCGCATCTGGCGCGATGCCCGCATCGAGCGCATCTGGGACGGCACGAGCGAGGTGCAGCGGCACATCATCTCGCGTGCGCTGCTGCGGCCCCTCGGAGGGTGAGGGTGCATGCGGGGCATTAAGATATTATAGGGACGATAATATCTAAATCAGGGGGGAGATCGTCTTGACACATCTTATCCAGTCTTGGGGGTACTTATATTATGTGGACGATAATACATAGAAGCCGAATCGCTGCGACGCATCCGCAATCGCTGGCTGCCCCGGGGCGGAAGCAAGCGCCGCCGGCCTGGCTCCTCGGGCTGGCCCTGGTGTACGGAGTGGCGGCAGGACCGCCCGGCGCACTCGCAGATGCAGCTCAGGACGCTACAGCTGCCGACTCCGCAAGCGCCGCCTCCAAGTCGCTGCAGACCGTAATCGTCACGGCCCAGAGGCAGGCGCAGTCGGCGTCGAAGGTTCCGCTGAGTCTCACGGTGTTTACCGCCCAGACCCTCCAGAATTACAACATCCGGTCCTTCGACGATTACGCGACCAAGACGCCGAACCTGTCATTCACCTACGGCTCGGGCGCTACGGGTATCGCGGATGCCCGCACCATCAGCATCCGCGGCATCACCGGACAGAATCTGGGCGGCACCAATGGCGCGACCGGCTTCTACATCGACGACACGCCGGTTCCGGCCTCGATCGATCCGAGAGTCCTCGACATCAGCAACATCGAGGTCTTGAAGGGGCCTCAGGGCACGCTGTTCGGCGAGGGCTCACTGGGGGGCAACGTGCGGTTGATCACCAATCAGCCGGATCTCAACGAGAACTCGGGCTCCTACATGGCCGAAGCGGGAATCACCTCCGGAGGAGGGAGCCCTGACGGCGGCGGTAACTTCATCGGTAACCTCGTGCTGTCGCCGAGCCGCCTGGCGGTCCGTGCCGTATTGTTCTTCAACCATGATGCCGGCTATCTCACCCGCACCTATCCCACCGATCCGGCGAGCCCCGGAACCGGCGATCCGTCCGTGACCGTGCCTCGCACCAGTGTGAACGACCAGGGGGCGGATACCAGCTTCGGCGGCTCGGTTACGGCCCTGCTGAAGGCGACGGAGCACTTCGACGCCACTATGCGTTTCATGCTCCAGCGAAGCTCCGACAACGGCTTCCCGGCGACACTCGCACCGCTGCCGGCGTTCAAGCCCGAGTACACCATCGATCGTCCCTTCGATGTGCAGCCTCATGCCAATGACTCATGGGCCCTGCCTTCGCTGGCGCTCACGTATCACGGCCAAAGCTGGAAGCTCGAGTCCTCTACGAGTTACTTCTATCGCCACACCCAGGATGTGGAGGACTCCTCATATGGAACCCAGCAGATTCTCCAGGGCTATTACGGAGTCTGCTGCCTCGCGCCTCAACCATATCTCTGGAAAGGCGAGCACTACACCAATCAGACCACGGAAGAAGTGCGCTTCTCCTTCGATCCCGTACACAATCTGAGCGGTACCTTCGGCGCTTTCTATTCCAATAGCCGGAACCTCTTCAGCATCCCGCCGATCTCCGCCGATGGCCTGGTGGCCGCGACGGCCAACAACACGGTGGTGGGTCCGTGGCCCAACGATATCCTCTGGTTCTCGGACGGGTACATCAAGCAGAGGGACACCTCCATATATGGCCAGCTCTATTACAAGTTCCTGGAAAAATTCACGCTTACTCTCGGGGCCCGACAGTACTGGCTCACCCAACGGGCGCACAGCGACGCCGGCGGATTCCAGGATTTCAAGCTGCTGCGCATAACGGCTCCCACGAGCAACACCGAGTCCGGCCTGAATCCGAAGGTCGCGCTTTCGTATCAGGCTACTGGTAATACGATGGTGTACGCCTCGGCTTCGGAAGGGTTCCGGTCGGGCGCCACGCGCGGTCCGGTATCGCTCATCTGCAGCGCGCCTGGCCTCACTGCGGCGCAGATCCAGAACCTGAAGGCGGACACGGTCTGGAGCTACGAAATCGGCACCAAGGTGCAGGTTCCGAACCCGGGCCTCCTGGTTTCCGCCGACGCCTTCCACATCGATTGGAACAACCCCCAGCAGGAAGTGGGCCTTCCCTGCGGCTCGTATTTCCAGATCAATGGAAAGAAGGCCACCATCGACGGGGCCGAGCTCGACGTTTCCGGTCACGTCGTGCCGGCACTGTCCGTGCGGCTCGGCGCCGGGTATGAGAAGACCGACATGGCCGATCCCGGCGCGCTCTTGTACGGAGGCGTTCAGCCGGGATCCCGGCTTCCGGGAGTGCCGAAATTCAACGTTACCGTGGGTGGTGTGTACACACGCGAGCTCGGCAGTGATCTCGACGGGTTCATCTCGGCCGATTACAGTTACATCGGCAACGCGATAGCCCCCGTCGTCAGCGGCGGAGGTGCAGAGGCGACCCGGCCGGGATACTCGCTGGCCAATCTGCGGCTGGGGGTGGACGTAGGAAGATCGGAGATCTCTCTGAACATTCACAACCTGACGAATGCGAAGCCGAATCTCGGTGATATCGGTTACGTGGGTTATGCGCAGTTCGACAGCTCCGGCGGCGTGGTCCCGAACGTGGCCACTCTGCCGACCACGACCGTGCTCCTGCAGTACCGGAGAAGCTTCTAAGAAGCTCAAGGGTGGTGTTCGCCATGACGAGTCATGCACGCCGGCCGCGCGCGGCCAGTACGTGTCTGTGCCTTGCGCTCGCGTCGGCAACGGGAATCGTCCATGGGAAGGCGTGGTTCGTGCGCGCTGGAGCGGCTGCTGGAGGCAGCGGTTCGGAGTCCGCGCCGTTCAATTCCCTTGCGGCTGTCGAGGAGGCGTCCGCGCCGGGCGATGAGATCACTGTACTGCCGGCGCCGCTGGGCACGCCGCCTCTCGATGGCGGACTCGCGCTCAAGCCGCGGCAACGGCTGATCGGCGCAGGCCCGCGGGTGGGTTCGGCTCGAGCGCTTGCTGCGGCGCCCCGCGTCACCAATAGCAGCTCGGCAAGGAATTCCGGAGATGCCGTCGTGCTGGCGGATGGGGTGGAGGTCGCCAACCTCGTGATCCTGAAGTCCTTCCGCGGCGGGATTTATGGACGGAATGTCAGCGGAGCCAGAATTCATGGCAATGATCTCTCCGGGACGAATACCTCCTGTACACCCGGGCTGTGGGTCTATTTCCCGGGACCGAAAAAGCCGCTGCCCCTCCTCTCGAACGGCTGGGCGGCCATCATGGTGGATGAGGATCGCGGAACCTCGTGGCTGTCGATCGAGGGCAATCATGTCCACGACGGCGGGTGCGACGACGGCATCGACATCCGGGCGACTGCAAGCGCACGGGTCTCGGCCCGCGTCAGCGGGAACACGCTGACGCGGCTGGCGCAAGGCCCCAAGCTGCACTCCGTGCTGGCGATCGGCATGCAGACCCAGGACAGGGCTGTCCTATCGGTCGATTCGGATCACAATTCAGAGACATACATCGGCAGTCCCAATGCGGACTGCGAAGGTCTCTTCACGAATCAGAGCGGGGGCTCTTTGACCTGGAGCATCGATCATAATACCTTCGCTCACGGCATCGGCGGCGGATCGTGTAACGGCGCGGAGCTCTTCACGGGTACTGGCATCGCGACGACCAATGTATACATCGGTCACAGTACCTTCGAGTACGATCCGGGCGATATGATCGAAGAGGACAATGGCGGCGGAACCAGCTCCGTCATGAATCTCACGCTCGAGGACGTTACGGTCAGACACACTTCCTTTCCGAGGACGCTGCCGCCCGAGGCGAAATTCACCAATGTCCGATACATGGACAACCTGGGTCGCTGCATGGATCAGTATTCCTGGGGGCACCGCAACGTCAACAATCTGCGCATCATCGACAGTCATTTTTCCGACTGCTATGGCGATGGGATCGGTTCCGATGTCACAGGCGGTACCTATACATACGGCTCGGCCGCGGCAGGAAGCTCAAAGCCCAAGGGGATGGACCTCGGCGACGGCGAGGGCGATGCTGTCTCGATCGTGGTGGAGAACAGCTCCATTGAAGGTTCCGGGCAGTACGTCATGCACTTCGCGAATCACGCCTCGATGTCGGATCTGAAGATCAGGGTGGAGGACAGCCGGCTGAGCGGCGCAAAGGGCGCGGCGGTGGTCGCCTTCGACCAGGACGGCTCCACGGAGCATGCGGACATTGACCTCGGGGGAAAGGGGGCCGATAGCCTGGGCCGCAACTGCATCGTCGGCGGGGCGGACTTGGCCGCAGAGGCGACCGGGTACGATGTGTTCGCGAAGTCCAACTGGTGGGGGCGCGCCGGCGGCCCCACTGCGCAGGAAATCTCAGTGACGAACGGCCATATCCATACGGAGCCCGCCTTACGCTCGGCGCCGGTGTCCTGTGGCGGGCGGCCATGATGCGCCTCGACAGCTCGCCCTGATCCCGGTGCGCGGCATTCTCCTGGAGAAGCGCTCGATCGACTACGTGCCGCTCGCCGAGCGGCATGGCAAGGTGTGGCACCTCTGGCCCGTCTGGTTTGCCGGCGATGCGCATCTCGCCACGCTGGCCGTTGGCGTGCTCGGCATCGCGCTCGGCGGCAATCTGCTCTGGACGGCTGTCGCCGTGATTCTGGGCTGCGCCATCGGCACCTTCTTCATGGCCTTCCACTCCGCGCAGGGGCCGCAGTTGGGTTTGCCGCAGATGATCCAGTCGCGGCCACAGTTCGGTTACGTCGGCGCCCTGCTGGTCTGGGGAGTGGCGCTCATCACCTACGTCGGCTACAACGCATTCAATCAAGTGCTGGCCGCGCAAGCGCTCCACCAACTGGACGGCTCACTGGCAGCCGATGCGGGCGCAGTGGTGATCGGGTTCGGGGTGCTGGCCGCCGCGCTTGCGCTGGTAGGCTACGATGTCATTCACCTCGCGCAGCGGACGGTTGCGTTCGTGATGATTGCTCTGCTGACCGTGTTCTCGGCTGGTGCGGTCATGCTGAAATTTCCTGCCGCAGCGTGGGACCCAGGTGGCTTTCGAACGGTTCCGTTCCTCGCGGAGCTGCTCGCCGCCGCTTCTTACCAGATTAGCTGGTCGATTTATGTCTCGGATTATTCCCGCTATCTGCCCCGTGAGGTCAGCATCCGCGCCTCGTTCTGGTGGACCTATCTCGGTGCCTTCGTCGGCGGATCGTGGATGATGCTGGTGGGCAGCATCGCTGCGGCGAGCGCCCCAAAGCTCGATGTGCCCGCGGCTCTTTATCACGCCGCCAATGCCATCAGGCCCGGTTTCGGGCCGATTCTGCTGACCGGATCGCTGCTCGGGCTCGTGACGATTGCATCGCTCAACTTCTACGGCAGCTCGCTCACGTTGCTCAGCGTTCTCGACACCTTCAAAGCGGTCAAGAGCAGCGCGCGCAAGCGCGCCATATCCCTGGCGCTGGCGCTGATCGCCTCGACTGCGATCGCGCTCCAATCCTCGAGTCATTTTCTGGCGCATTTCTCCGATCTGCTTTCAGTGCTGCTTTACCTCTTCACGCCGTGGACGGCCGTCAACCTCGTGGATTTCTATCTGGTCCGCAAGGGGCACTATTCCGTGCGCGAGATCTTCAATCCGCGCGGCATGTACGGCCGCTGGCAGTGGCGGGGTCTGTTGGCCTATGGTGTCGGCTTCGCGGCGATGGTTCCATTCTTCAGTCTCGATGTGTACACCGGACCCGCGGCCCGCGCTCTCGGCGGAATCGATGTCTCCATGTTGATCGGACTGCCCGTAGCTGCCGGCCTCTATCTCCTCGCCTGCCGCTCGATCGACCTCGAGGCCGATCGCCGTATGGCCGCTTTGGCTGATTCGGGGCTGGAGCCGCGGATGCCCGGCCCTAGCGTCCCTTCCATTGCGGCTTGCGCTTCTCGGTGAAGGCGCGGGCGCCTTCCTTGAGGTCTTCGGAGCGGATCACGCGTTGCACGGCATCGAGGCTGTCGTGAAGCTCGAAGGCTTGGTGCTCGGGCGTCATTTCCGCGTGCCGTAGAAGCTGTTTGATGGCCGGGAAGAGGAGGGGCGGGCCGGCGGCCAGCTGGGCGGCGATCTCGCGGGCCTTTGCCAGGGATTGACCCTGCGGCACTACGTGATTGGCGAGCCCCCAGTGCTTCGCCTCTGCCGCGTCCATCCAGCGGCCGGTCATGAGGAACTCCACCGCGACGTGGTAGGGAATGCGCCGCCGCAGTTTGATGGTGCCGGCGTCGGCCAGCACTCCGACGTTGATCTCCGGCAGCGCGAAACGCGCGTGCTCCTCCATCACTATGATGTCGCAGCCGAGGACGATCTCGAAA
>DASVWT010000014.1:0-8226 GCA_036393055.1 Steroidobacteraceae bacterium | reverse complement strand
GCAGGCCGGCGCCATCCGCAGCAGGGGCAGCCTCGCACGCGGCAGCACCGTCTCCGACTTCGACCCGCAGGAGAAGGACCTGCAGCATTCGCTCGAGCCGGCCATTCTGACTTTCGACTGCGACTCGACGCGCATTCATCTCCTCGACACGCCGGGCTACCCGGATTTCTTGGGCCGCACCCTGTCGGTGCTGGAGGCGGTCGAGGCCGTTGCCGTGGTCGTCAGCGCAACCGGGAGCCCGGACACCGTCACTCACCGACTGATGGACTGCGCACGCGACCGGGGGCTCTGCCGGTTGGTCGTGATCAACAAGATGGACAGCCGGGACGCGAAATCCGCCGACGTGCTGCTGCAGATGCGCGAGGTTTTCGGGGCGGAGTGCCTGCCGCTCAACCTTCCCGCGGACGGCGGCCAGTCGGTGGTGGACTGTTTCTTCCAGCCGCATGGCGCGCCGGCCGACTTCTCATCAGTGGAGACCGCGCACACGCAGCTGGTCGACCAGGTGATCGAGCTCGATGAGCAGCTGATGTCGGTGTATCTGGAGCAGGGCGAGGAGATCGCCCCGGAGCAGCTCCACGACCCTTTTGAGCAGGCCCTGCGCGAGGGCCATCTCGTCCCGGTGTGCTTCACCTCGGCCGAAAGCGGCGCCGGGGTTGCGGAGCTGCTGCGGGTCTTCACCCGACTGCTGCCGAATCCCGCGGAAGGCAACCCGCCGCCCTTCCTCAAGGGCTCGGGCGAGCGGGCTCAGCGCGTGGCGGTAACGCCGGACCCCAGCAAACACGTCGTCGCGCACGTATTCAAGATCGCGATCGATCCATACGTCGGCAAGATGGGCGTGTTGCGCGTGCATCAGGGGACGGTGCGCCCCGGGGCACAGCTGTTCGTCGGTGATGCGCGCAAGCCCTTCAAGGTCACCCACCTCTACAGGCTCCTCGGCAAGGACACTGCGGAGATCCCCGAGGCCATTCCGGGCGACATCTGCGCCATCGCCAAAGTGGAGGAGCTGCATCTCGACGCCGTGCTGCACGACTCCCACGACGAGGATCAGTACCACCTGAAGCCCGTCGCCTTCCCGCCGCCCATGTTGGGACTGGCCATAGAGCCGGAGCGCCGCGGCGACGAGCAGCGCCTCGCCGACACCCTGCACAAGCTCACGGCGGAAGACCCCTGTGTCCGTATCGAGCACCACGCCGCCGTCAACGAGACCGTGCTCTACGGTACCGGAGAGCTGCACCTTCGCACCCTGTTGGAGCGAATGGGTCAGCGCTACGGCGTGCACGTCAAGACGCATCCGCCCAGCATCCCCTACCGGGAGACCGTCACCCGTCCGGCCGAAGGCCACTGCCGCCACAAGAAGCAGACCGGCGGCGCCGGCCAGTTCGGCGAAGTGTTCCTGCGCATCGAAGCCCTGCAGCGCGGCACCGGCTTCGAGTTCGTGGACGAGGTGGTGGGCGGGTCCATCCCGGGTCAGTTCATCCCCGCGGTGGAGAAGGGCGTGCGGCAGGTGCTGACGGAAGGCGCCCTGGCCGGGTTCCCCCTGCAGGACATCCGCGTAACCGTCTACGACGGCAAGCACCACGCCGTGGACTCCAAGGAGGTTGCATTCGTCTCAGCCGGCCGCAAGGCCTTCCTCGATGCCATCCACAAGGCGAGCCCCATCGTGCTCGAGCCCATCGTGCACCTCGAGATCACCGCCCCCGCCAGCGCCATCGGCGACATCACCGGCGACCTCGCCACCAAGCGCGCCCGCATCAACGGCAACAACACGCTCCCCGGCCGGCTCGCCACCGTCTCCGCCCTGGTGCCCCTCGCCGAGATCTCCGACTACCAGACCCGCCTCAAAGCCCTGACCGGCGGCCAAGGCACCTACGCCATGGAGCTCAGCCACTACGACCCGGTACCCCCGCGCCGCCAGCAGGAGCTGGTGCAAGCCTACAGGCCGCGCGCGGAGGAAGAGTAGCGGATTTTCATTGCGGGGGAGCTTGCGACCGCCACCCAGCTTGATGTCGCGCCTTAAAGCTCACGGGTCAAGCGACTACAGCCAGTGCAGTCCGCGCGCGAGCACGCCGAGTATGGCTGCCCCCATCAGCAGCATCCAGATTCGATTCGTCAGGTCTCCTCGGAGGATGGCTCTGCTGTTCGCGGCCAGCTCCTTGTGCAACTCCGCGAATTCCTTTCGCATGTCATCGCGTAGGCCGGCAATTTCCTTGTGCATATCACTGCGCAGGTTGCCAATTTCCGTCCACACGCGATCGCCAAGGTTGCTGATCTTCTCGTGCGCGCAGCCGATCTCTTTGCGCAGCTCCCGCACGTCCGCCTTGAGGTCAGCCACATCCGATCGGATGTGTGCCACATCCGATTCGAGCCGATCCAACCGGGTTTCCGTCATCTCCGCCATCGCCAGAGCCGCCATCGCCGTTCTCCTGGTACATTCTACGCGCCTTTTTGCCTCGTCGACACATTGCAACTGATGCTGCAGCCCGCGTGAACCGCGCGAATTTGAGCAATTTCTTCACATTGAGACGGTGCGAGGCGGCGTGAAGCGCTGTATCATCACGTCCAGCTGTTAGGCGTCAGCGCCTTACGCGATCTCGGACGTGCAGATAGACGGCGAAGTCAGGCAGACATGTCAACGCGAATTTTACCCGCGCGTTTGGCGGAACCAGTAACGACGGACTCAAGCGAGGAACACATGAAGAATCGGCCTTCGCGCTCCAATCTCTCTTTCCTTCCCACGCTCGCGCTGCCGGCGCTGCTCCTCTGCTCACTCGGCGCAACGACCGCTGCGCACGCCGGCGATCTTCTCGGCCTCTATGTTGGCGCGGCCTTCGGACAGGCGCACATACGGGCGCGACCCACTCTCCCGGGGGTGGGAGGGGTAGGCGATCTCGACGAGACCCATTCCGCCTTCAAAGGCATGGCCGGCATACGGCTGCTGTCTTTCCTCGGGGCGGAGGTCTCCTACATGGATTTCGGCAGAGCCTCCGGTCCAGGCGGAGGGCAGTTCTCCGGGCCGCAGTACGGCACGCTGGTGACCTCCCAGCAAGCCTCGCAGAAGGGCGAGGCGGCTTTCGCGATGCTCTATCTGCCGGTGCCGATCATCGACATCTACGTCAAGGCGGGCATCTCCCGGATCACGACCAACTTCAACTCGACATATGAGGAATACATTCCCGGGGCGGGCGCGTGTCAAATCGGCAACCCGAACTGTTCGGTGGTGGGCACGTTCAGCGCGATTCGTGACACCACCGACACCTCATTCGCCTACGGCGCCGGCCTGCAATGGAAGCTCGGCAACTGGGCAGTACGTGGCGAGTACGAGCGCTTCCACGCCGCAGGAGCAAATCCCACTTTCCTCTCGCTCGGCATGACCTACTGGATTCTGTAGGCTCCACCCTGCATCGGCAATATTGTTTCAGTCGCGCAGGCAGCGCTCGAATCGGCCATTGACCCGCCGCGCATACCAACCCGTCGTGAGGGGCCGTTCGATCTTCGGCCCCTCCAACCGGATCCGCGGCAGGATGGCGCGGGGCAGCCGCCGCCGGCTCTTGCGGTCGGCCAACATGAAGACACGGGCATAGACCGCCGTGCGCTCGAAGCTCTCCGACCTGCCCTGCTCGAGCGCATCATGGATGTCAGCCTCGTCCAGACGCAGCTCGGGCGCGATGGCGAGCAGCACCCGCTCCGTGCTCCCGGCGTTCTCGGCATCCGAGTTGTGGGCGACCAGCGCTCCGTCCGGAGTCAGCGGCTTGCCGGCAACGATGCCCGCCGCGCGCTGGAATGCGGCGTTGCGGCTGGCATACTGTCCCGCGTTGTAGTCGGCGAAGCGGTAGAGGTACCGGTCATAGGGAGCCTCATAGTCGAGCAGGTGCGCAACGCCGAAATAGATGCTGGCGCGGCGCGTGAACAGCTCATCGCGCAGGTCGCGCCGCCGGTCGTGGTAGGGATAGGGCTTCACCTTCTCGAATTGCTCCGCGAAGGCGACGTTCACCTGCATGGGGCCGCGGGTGCGGATCGGATTCCAGCTCGCGAACAGCCGCCGGCCGAGCGGCACCCGGCCGACGAAGTCCTCGTAGATATCGCTCAATTGCTTTTCTGTTTGCGCCGCCTTGATGCGCTCGAGGTACGTGCGTCCGTCGGAGGACTTCACGTCCAATGCGGCATGTGCGAGCGCACGCGGCACGCCAATGCCCGAGGCGCGCTCCTCTATCGTGCGCAGGGCGAGCTTTCCCAGCCCGGGAACGATCGGTTCGACCTGAAACCCCGACTCCTGCTGGATGACGGCCACGACCGCGCAGGCATTCTCACGCGTAGACGGCAAGCCGAGCTTGATGAAGGCGCCGGTGATATCCGCGCTCCAGCCGCCGCGATCGGACACCGCAGCCGGCAGAGCACTGTCGATTACGGCCCGAACGTCCACTGGATGAGGTGCCCTGCGAGCAAACCTCGATCCCGGCCCGGCGCAGCCCGCGAGCAATGCAAGGGCAAGCAAGGAGGCGCCAAGCTGCGAGGAGGGCAGCGCCGTCCTAAATCCGTTCCACGTTGGCACGAAGAAATTCGCAGATACCATGCTCATCGATTGTGCCGGCGGCAAGCTCGAGGACCGCTTGCGCCGCCGCTTCCTCGCTCGACGTAAAGCGGTAGCCGTTGAGCTCCAGAAAAAGCACACCCACGACAAATCCAGTGCGCTTGTTGCCGTCGATGAAGGGGTGATTCTGAACGATCCCGGCGGTGTATTTCGCGGCGAGCTCGACGATATCGGAGCTGCCGTAGGCGAGGTGGTTCAGGGGTCTTCCGAGCGCGGAATGGAGCAACGACTCGTCCCGTACGCCATCCGCGCCACCGTGCTCGACGAGTTGCCGATCGTGGATCGCGAGCACCAGGTCGTCCTCGACCCAGACCGGTTCGCTCATTTGGATAATGCGTGGAGCGTGTTTCTATAGCGCGCCATGATCTCCTCGGCCTTCGCCATCTTCCTCTCGAAGGCTGGATCGAAGGGCGTGAGGCGGTACGTGTTGTTCGGTCCCTCGAGGAGAAAAACATCCTGCCCCTCTCCGGTGCGCAGATGGCTCAGCACTTCCTTCGGGAGCACGAGCCCGAGCGAGTTACCGACCTTCCGAATCTTGAGCGCGACCATGGTTGACCTCTTGCCAGAGCGCCGTCGCATCGCTGGGAGCAGCTATGCCTTCCCGGCCATCGTGTACCCACAATAGTAATAACGTCCCCCAAAATCAAGTAGCCGTACCGGAATGCGCAATCCGGTCACCAGCCCGCATCATCCCGTCCCGCCGAACTGGCTCCGGTATGCGGTCGGAGTGAGCCCCATCCGCCTCCTGAAGTGATGCCGCAGCGCCGCCGCGTTGCCGAAGCCGGAGCTCTGCGAGATCTCATCCAGGCCCGCTCCGCTCGATTCCAGCAGGAAGCGCGCAGCCTCCAGGCGCGCCGCGATCACCCACTCGCCGGGCGACATGCCCGTCGACTCGTGAAAGCGCCTGATGAAGGTCCGCCGGCTCATCGCGATACAGCGCGCCATGCGGCCGATCGTCCAGCGCTCGCCCGGCCGCCGCCTGATCGATTCCAACAGGGGCCCGAGACGGTCACTGGCCTGCATGGGGACCGGCCGGTCGATGAACTGCGCCTGACCACCGTCACGATGCGGCGCCATGACCATGCGCCGTGCAACTTCGTTCGCCGCCCTCGCGCCGAAATCCTTACGCACGATGTGCAGCAGCAGGTCCACCCCCGCCGCCGACCCGGCCGATGTCAGGATCGGATCCTCATCGACATACAGCACGCCCGGGTCGACGTTGACATCCGGATGCAGCGCCTGAAGCCGCTGGGCATAGAGCCAGTGCGTCGTGGCCTTGCGGCCGCCCAGCAAGCCGCAGGCGGCGAGCAGAAAGGCCCCGGAGCAGATGGACACCAAGCGTGCGCCACGGCCATATGCCGCCGACAGGGCTTCCTTCACCGCCGGGCTGGGGCTCGCCCCGTCGGTGCGCCAGCAAGGAATGACGATCGTCCCGGCGCGGGCGAGCATCTCGAGCCCCGCCTCCGGATAAATCAGTAAACCGCCGGTGGTGGCCCGCAGCGGTCTCTGCTCCTCCGCCACCGTGACCAGCCGGTACCAGTCCGCCCCCATCTCAGGCCTGGGCAGCCCGAAGATTTCCGCGACGATGCCGAGCTCGAAGGCGGCGACCTTCTCGTGCAGCAGGGCCGCCACCAGGCGATTCCGGGGTGCTCGCGCCTTTGGCATGATTTCGATGATATATGGCATTCGTGCCGATTGTCACCGACCGCCGCCAGCGCGAAGCTGCATCGAGGCTTCCCGGGAGATAGCACGTGCCCAACAATGTCACTTCCGTCGCGGCGGCGCCCAGCGCCGATGCACTGACGCACTTCGAGCAGCTCTTCAGGTACGAGACGGATTGCTGGGACGTCCACGACGCGCTTTCTTCCGGCGGGCCGGGATTTGTACTCCTCGACGTCCGCAGCCCGGAGCATTTCCGCAAAGGCCATGTCCCAGGCGCAGTCAGCCTGCCTCACGCCAAGATCATTGCCTCCAAGATGTCCGCCTGGCCGCCGGAGACACTCTTCGTCGTTTACTGCGCCGGCCCGCATTGCAACGGCGCAGCCCGCGCGGCCGCGCGATTGAGTGCCCTCGGCCGTCCGGTCAAGATCATGATCGGCGGCATCACGGGCTGGCTGGACGAAGCCTTTCCGCTGGCGGAGGGCACCGACGGTGACCCCGGGGATGAAGCCGGTGTCTGAGGATGACGCCGTGTCTGACGAAATGGCCGCCTCCCCGCCGCTGACCCGGCCAGGCCTGACCTGGCTGCCTGGCACCGCGCTCTACATCGGCGCCGTGCTCGGCACCGGCGTCATCGCTCTGCCGGCGCTCGCCGCCAAGGCCGCGGGACCTGCCTCGCTGCTGGCCTGGCTCGCGCTCATCCTCCTCTCGATTCCGCTCGCCGCGACCTTCTCCGCGCTCGCGGCAAGCTATCCGGATTCCGGCGGCATTGCGACCTGCGTCAGCCGGGCGTTCGGCCCCTATCCCGCCGCGATCGTGGGCTGGTGTTTTCTCTTCGCCGTGCCCGTGGGGGGACCTGCCGCCGCGCTGTTCGCCGGTGCTTACGTCCAGGCAGCGATCGGAGGCGGCACAACCACGCTCATGTTGACCGCCTTTTCCCTGGTGTTGGGCATTGCGCTCATCAACGCGTTCGGCGTCACCCTCTCGGGCAGGATTCAGGTGCTCGTGGCAGGCCTCCTGATCGTGTTTCTGGTGACCGCGGTATGCACCTCGCTGCCGCACTTCAGCCTGCAAAATCTGCATCCCTTTGCGCCCCATGGATGGCTCGCTGTCGGCTCCGCCGCAGGCCTGCTCGTCTGGAGCTTCGCCGGATGGGAGGCGATCACGTATCTGGCAGCCGAGTTCCGCGAGCCGGCCCGCGACATGCCCCGGGCCGCCGCTGCCGCCGTCGTCGTGATCGGGATCCTCTATTTCGCGGTCGCGGTCGCGACCATCCTGGTGCTGGGTACGCGTGCAGCAACGACCGCAGCACCTCTCACGGCTCTTCTCGCATTCGGCTTCGGTGGAAAGGTCAAGTTCTTGGCGGCGGTCGCGGCGCTGCTCCTGACCGCCGGAACGATGAACGCCTACTTCGCGGGAGCCGCGAAGCTCGGAGCCGCCCTCGGCCGCGACGGGGCGTTGCCCGCGTGGCTCGCCCACGGCAGCGAGGCGGGAGGCATACCCCGACGGAGCCTCCTCTCGCTGGCAAGTCTCACGCTCATCGTGCTCATCGCGACAGCCGCGGCTCACGTCCCTGTCGAAGCGCTCGTGCTGACGACGACTGGCGCTTTCGTCATTGTCTATATCCTCGGAACAGCGGCCGCCCTCCGCCTGCTGGAGCCCGGCACATGGGCCAGGCGGTCCGCGCTGCTGGCTCTGGTCTTCGACGTGCTCCTCCTGACCACCACCGGCCTGTACATCCTGTGGTCGGTGGCCATCGCAGCCTGCGCCGTGATTTACCTGCTCCTCTTTCGGCGGCGCATCATTTCCACGGCCAGGGCTTGAGCGCATACCCAACAGGCGGCACATCGCCCGCCAGATATCTCACGAAGTAATCCCAGCGCCGCCGCGTGATGTAGGGCGTCGCGTATCCGTAAGCATGGCGCGCGTTGGGTATGGCTATCATGTCGAAGGTCTTGTTCGCCTCGATCAGCGCCCGC
>DASVWT010000013.1:0-8461 GCA_036393055.1 Steroidobacteraceae bacterium | reverse complement strand
GTGCAGGCGATCGAGGAAACAGGGCAGCTCGCGAACACGCTTTTCATCTACATTTTGGGCGACAACGGCTCGAGCGCCGAAGGGTCGATCAACGGTACGATCAGCGAGCTCGCCGCAATGCAGGGAATCGAGCCGCCGATGGAGGCGAGCCTGCGGCGGATCGAGGAGATCGGTTTGCCGGGAACAAGCCCGCACTTCGCGGCGGGCTGGGCATGGGCCGGCGACACGCCGTTTCAATGGGTGAAGCAGATCGCTTCCCACTTCGGGGGAACCCGCAACGGAATGATCATCAGTTGGCCTTCCCGTATCGCGGATATCGGTTCCACGCGCCTCCAGTTTCATCATGTGATCGACGTGGTGCCGACCCTCCTCGAGGCGATTGGAATCGCCGAGCCGACCATGATTGATGGAGTCGCGCAGCGGCCGATCGAGGGAGTCAGCATGGCCTATACGTTCGATCGGGAGAATGCCGGTGCGAAGAGCGCGCGCACGACGCAGTACTTCGAGATGCTCGGCAACCGAGCGATTTATCACGAGGGCTGGATGGCGAGCTGCCGGCATGGACGGCTGCCCTGGGTGACTAGGGGAACGGCGGACTTCGCCGATGATCGCTGGGAGCTGTACAACATCGAAGAGGACTTCAGCCAGTCGGAAGACCTTGCTGCGCGTCATCCGGAGAAGCTGCGCGAGCTGCAAGACCTCTTTCTGGTCGAGGCGGGTCGACACGATGTGCTCCCTCTGGATGATCGATTCGCGGAGCGGATGGATGCGACCTTGCGCCCGAGCTATTTCGCCGGCCGGCGGCTGATCACGCTCGTTCCGGGCATGGGCAGGCTGCCGGAAGGGAGTGCGCCCAAGCTCATGAACATCGATCACGTGATCGATGTGGTGGCGGAGATTCCGCGAGAGGGAGCGGAAGGTGTGCTGGTCTGCCTCGGAGGAGATACCGCCGGCTGGAGCCTCTTCGTCGAAGCCGGCCGGCTGCACTATCATTACAACTGGTTCACGCTCGAGCGCTACGATATCGCCGCCGATTCGCCGATTCCGCGCGGGAAGGTGGTGTTGCGCATGGAATTCACGTGTGAGCAGCCTGCAACCCCTGGAGGTCCGGCGAAGGTGCGCCTGTTTCAAGGCGGTCGCCTTGCAGGCCAAGGCCGCATCGAGAAGCAAGTGCCGGGAAGGTTTGGGTTCGAGAGCCTGGACATCGGCGAGGATACCTTATCCCCGGTGTACCCGGGCTATCGGGAGCGGCTTCCCTTCCGCTTCACTGGCCGGATCGAGCGAGTCGAGCTTCGCCTCGGCGACGTGCCAGAGAGGACGACCGAGGAGCTGATCGACCGGCATTTACAGGAC
Source organism: Steroidobacteraceae bacterium (assembly GCA_036393055.1). GTDB lineage: Bacteria > Pseudomonadota > Gammaproteobacteria > Steroidobacterales > Steroidobacteraceae > 13-2-20CM-66-19. The sequence continues at coordinate 7,108 of DASVWT010000013.1, read as the reverse complement.
TACTGATCTTCCAGCGGAGACCGATCAGATGCGAGCAATCCTGATCCAGATTGCGAGCGTTGCCACGATCGTCTTCGCCGTCAGCAGCATGCTGTCTGTCGGGCTCGCTTATCGCATCAGCGCCATCCTCGGCCTGCTCGTCGATGCCCGCATCGTGTTCCGCGCCCTGGTCGCGAATTTCGTCCTGGTGCCGCTGCTGGCCGTGGGAATCGAGCGCTTGATCCCCATGGACGCGCCGCTCGCGCTCGGGCTCTTCCTGCTCGCGGGTGCCGCCGGAGCGCCATTCCTGATCAAGCTGGCGAGCGCCGCAAAAAGCAACCTGGCGCTGAGCGCCGCGCTCTTGATGATTCTCGTCCCGGCGACGGTCATCTTCCTGCCGTTTTATGTGCCGCTGGCGCTTGCTCATCCGTCTCTGCGGGAACTGGAGTATGTTCCCTCGAGCGTTCTGGCCATCGGCTTGCCGCTCCTGTCCACGCTGATGCTGCCCATTCTCGTGGGCCTTGCGGTGAACGCGGTAGCACCAGGCTGGGCCGCGCGCCTCGTCCCGATCGGCGGCCTGCTGGCCAGCATCTCGCTCGTGGTCGTGATCCTATCGAGCTTTGGTGCGAACTTTCACGAGTTGTTGAGGGTCTTGGAGACCGGCGCGATCGCCGCTGGAGTCCTGCTGATCCTGGGGGCATTTGCTACCGGATATCTGCTCACCCATCGGGAGCGCAGCGCGGTGCTCGGGCTCGGCACGGCGCAGCGCAACATTGCAGGCGCGATGGTGATCGCGTCCCAAGACTTCGGCAACCCGGACATCCTGCTCATGATCACCGCCTCGGCGCTGGCTGGGCTGCTCGTTCTGTTCCCGATCGCCTGGTTACTGAGCAGGCGAGCGCCTCACATCGGTCTTCCGACTCCCGAATCAGCCCCGGCGTGATCGCATGCACCGAGCGGTTCTTTCGCGCTTCTCAGCTCAATCCCGCTGGTGCGCTCGAGCTGCTTCCCGCGGGGTGCCTGCTGGGCCTCGAGGCCCGTGAAGCGCGAGCCAGCGCAGGACGTTGGCCCGGCCGACCAGGCCGACGAAGCGGCCGTCGGCCATCACGAGCACCTGGTTCAGATCCCGCTGCGCAAGCAGGTTCAGCACGTCGAAGGCGTCCTCGTCGGCCTGGACAACCGTTATCTGATCCATTGGCCTCATTACCTGGCGCACGCTCGTCGAATGTCTTTGGGCCGGCGCCAGTCGCTCGACATCACTTTGTGAAATGAGACCAACCAGATGCCCTCCCTCCAGCACCGGGAATGCCCTCTGATCGCCTCGCAATAGAAAATTGCCGGTGAGCATGTCGAGAGGCATGTCCGGCCACACGGTCTCGACTTGTGTAAGCATCAGACGGCTGACGGGTACGTCCTGCAGGGCCTCTCGGGTCAGGAGCTGGCGATAGCTCATGAGCGCCGCGTTGTTCAAGAACCAGCCGATGAAGGCAAGCCAAAAGCCGCTGGCCGCACCGCGGCCGAAATATGGCACGGAGACCCCGAGCACCATGGCAATGCCGGCGGCCATCAGGATCCACGCAAACGCCTGACCGAGCGCTGATGCCCAGCGCGTGGAGCGACGCAGGTCGTCCGTGGCACCCCACAGAATGGCTCGCAGCACGCGTCCGCCGTCGAGGGGAAATGCCGGTACGAGGTTGAAGATCGCAAGCACGATGTTGATCTGCCCCAGCCAAAGCAGCAGCGTACGGCCAGGATCGAGACCGGCCAAGAATCGCTCGAGCTCCGTGACGCTCGACGCCGGAGCGGCTTGTCCGGTTGCAGTAGCGACGGCAGCGGTCACGCATACTACGCCGATGATGAGACTCGTTATGGGCCCCACTATTGCCATCCAGAGCTCCGCTTGCCAATGGCTGGGCTCGTGCTCCATGTGGGCCACCCCACCGAACACGAAGAGCGTGATTCGCCTGACCTCGATCCCGTTGGCGCGGCCCACCAGGGAATGCGACAGCTCGTGGGCCAGAACGGACGCGAAGAACAGCAGCGCGGCGGCAAGCGCCGTCAGCCAGGACGTCGCCGGAGCCCACCGCGGATGCCAGTGCGGGAAGAGATCGGCGGCGAGACTGGCCGTGATGAGCACGAATATTATGAGCAGGCTCCAGTCGACGGTCACCTGGATCCCGGCAATTCTCATGAGCGGAAATCCACGCATAACACGCATCCTTCACGGGGGACCTGCGCCAAGGGCAGCAGGCGGCGGACCTCACGCCGGCGAGCGTGAGACTTTGGGACCCGACATGCGGTCCAATTCCTCGAGCAGATCTTCAGAAAGGGTAAGAGAAGTCTTTGCTTTCATCCTCCTGGAATACTACTCGGGCAGTATGTCGGCGATATCAGCAGTGAGCGTGGTGATCAGCGAACCAGAAAGGGCCGCGCCACACCGTGGATCCCTGGGTCCAGGCAAAACAGCCCTCCCGCTCGCGGATCCCTTGCCTTTGCCTCTGCGCTCAGGTGATCCGATGCGCTGGTGACGTAGAGCGTTGCGAGGCCTTCTCCCGCGAAGGCGGGCATGGTCGGCTGGCTGATGGGCAGATCGATGTCGCGATCGACGGAGCCGTCGGGAAAAAAGCGGCGCAGCTTCCCGCCACCGTGCAGCGCCGACCAATACCCGCCCTCGGCGTCGATCGCAGCACCATCGGGAACCCCGAGCTCTGCGGGCACCGTTGCGAAAACCCGGCGGTTCGAGATCAGGCCACCGTTCTCGTCGTAGTCGAAGGCGATGATCTCGCCTGAATTACTGTGCGACAGAAAGAATGTCCCGCCATCGGCGCTCCAAACCATACCGTTGTGCAACTCGGCAGCATCCGGTTCTTCACGAAGACCCTCCTCGAACGTGAAGCTGTGGAGCCTTCCCGGCCGATCGGGCATCGATCCTTTCAGCGGATCGAACATCACGCCGATCCAGAAGCGGCCATGGGCGTCGCAGGCGCCTTCGTTGAAGCGAAAGAGCGCCGGGTCATACGGCGGCGGTGCCAGCAACTGGAGCGCGCCAGCATCGAGGTCGAGGCGAAACAGCCCCTGCCGCAGGGCCACGACCGCACTCTCATCCCCGCCGAGCGCAAAGCCACCGATATCGCTCGTCATCGGCCAAGCGCGGGTCGACTCATCGTCCGGACAATAGCGGTGCAGTGCTGGTGCCTTGACGTCGATCCAGTAAAGCGCGCGCTCGTCCGCGACCCAGGTCGGGGATTCGCCAATCGTTGCGCGGAAGTTCAGCACCGTCTCGATCACCATCGCGACCTCCTCAAGATGGTTCCCAACTGAGCCTCTCCCTACAAACGCGGCTCTGGGTCACTCGATCCGTGAGAGTGCGAATGGCGCCAACGCCTGGGCTGCCGCCCACGGTCGTGTCGCCGTGCGAACGGCAGCCAGTCCGGTAGCAAGGACGTTGTCGGCCGTCGCTTGATATCCTTGCTGGCGCATGAAGACTCTCCTGATCGTGTATCACTCGGTCACTGGCGGCACGGAGCAAATGGCCCGCGCAGCAGCGCGCGCTGCGGCGCGCGAGCCGGAGATCACCGTGCGCCTGTCGCCCGCGCCGGCCACCGAGCCGGAGGCTCTGCTCGAGGCGGAAGGCTATCTTTTCGCCTGTCCTGAAAATCTTGCCGCCATGTCCGGCCTGATGAAGGATTTCTTCGACCGCAGCTACTATCCCGCGCTCGACAGAATCCAGGGGCGTCCCTACGCCGCGCTCATATGTGCCGGGAGCGACGGCACCAACGCTGCCCGCCAGATCGAGCGCATTGCCGCCGGTTGGCGGCTGCGCGGGATCGCCCCTCCACTCATAGTGTGCACGCACGCGCAGACACCCGAAGAAATCGGGAGGCCTAAGCAGATCGCCGCGTCGGACCTCGCGCGCTGCGAAGAAGTCGGCGCCACCCTCGCCGCAGGCTTGAGCCTCGGCATTTTCTAGGCCGACGGGGCGTCAGTAACCGATCACCTCGCCGTCCCTGCGCATCTCGGTGGCGCCCCAATAGGCGTGATCCTTCCGGTCGTACTGGATCGCCTCGTAACCGCCGTAACCGCCGTCGGCGTGCGGCGTTATCGTGACCTTGTACCCTCGCTTGCGCAGCGCATCGGCAACACTGGGATCGAATCCGGATTCCAGCGCCAGAGCTCCCGCGCCCTCGGCAGGCAGCCCGGTAGGCGTCGCATCACCCGTGTGGTCCCAACGCGCGGCATCGCCAGCCTCCTGCACGTTCATGCCGAAATCGATCATGTTTACCAGAACCTGCGTCTGGCCCTGCGGCTGGAAATAGCCGCCCATCACGCCGAACGCCATCCAAGGCTCGCCATCCTTCATCACGAATGCCGGGATGATGGTGTGGAATGGCCGCTTGCGCGGCGCGTACGCGTTGGCAACCTTCGGATCGAGCGAATAAAGCGCGCCACGATCCTGGAAGATGAAGCCGAGGCCTGGCGCGGCCTCGCCCGAGCCCATCCCGGCGAAGTTCGATTCGATCATCGAGACCATCATGCCGTTGTCATCCGCAGCCTCGAAGTCGGTCGTATCCCCGCTTCCCGAAGGGTATACACCGGTCTGATACGGCAGGGGATTGCCGGGGGCGATGTCCGGATTCGCATGCTGCAGATCGATCAGCTTGCGGCGCTGGTCCGCATAGGCTCGCGACAACAGACCCTTCGCCGGGCTGTGGTAGAAGCGCGGGTCGGCATACCACTTCGACAAATCCGCCGCGGCGAGTCGAAACGCCCCGATCTCCGCCATCAGCGTGTCCGGGCTGCCGAGCCCCATTTTCCTGAGATCGAAGCCGTTCAGCACATTGAGCATTTCGAGCGTGGCGAAGCCTTGCCCATTCGGCGGCAGCTCGTAGACGTCATAGCCGCGGTAGTCCACCGATTGCGGCGTCACCCACTCACCGTGGAAATCCGCGAAATCCGAATACTCGAGACCACCGCCGATGCTCTTGAAAAAGTCGGCCATCGTGTGCGCGATCCTGCCCTTGTAGAAAGCGTCGCGCCCACCGCTCGCTAGCTCCCGCAGCGTATGGGCCATGTCCGGATTGCGGAAGATCTCTCCTTCCCGTGGGGTATGCCCGTTGATCAGGAAAACCTTCTGCGCATTCTCGAAGTCCTTGATGAGGCCGCGGTGCTTCTCGAACTGCTGCCAGTTGCCCTGCCAGTATTCCGCCACGACCTCCGTGACCGGAAATCCGTGGCTCGCGTAATACGTCGCCGGCGCCAGGTCCTCGGCGATCGGCAGCTTCCCGAACTTCTCGTGCAGCGCGAACCAGGCATCGACGATCCCCGGCACCGTCACCGGCAAGGGACCGAGCAAAGGAATCTGATCGGCAGGCTTCATGCCGGCCTTCTCGTAGGCCGCCTTCACCTGCGCCTGCATCTGCCCCAGCGATCGGTCCTTGGGCGACCAGCCGGAGCCGTTATAACCGTAGAGCTTGTGCGTCTTCGGATCCCACACGATCACGAAGGCATCGGCCCCGAGTCCATTCAGGACAGGCTCGGTGAGGCACAGCATTGCGCTCGTCGCGATGGCGGCGTCCACCGCACTGCCGCCTTTCTCGAGGATCTCGAGCCCGGCGAGCGATGCGAGCGGTTGCTCGCTGGCAATCATGCCGTGCTGCGCGAGCACCGGCGAACGCGTCGCCCACGGCTCACCGGCGTAATGTTCGCCTCGGCTGATTCCCGCGTGTGCACCCGCCGCGCCCGAGATCAGCACCAGTCCGCCCAAGACGCCCCATGCTGCTCGCATTTCTCAGGCTCCCTGCGATTTCGTATGGAGCCGCTGCACCACCTGGAGAGCCTTGGCTACGTGCTCGGCCGGCGAGACTTTGCTGATCACGCTCACGATCTTGCCGTCGCGGGAGATGACGAAAGTCGTCCGGTCCGCGAATCCATGGCCGATCGCCACACCGCGTACATCCTTGAGGCCCGGCGGACCCTGGTGAACGTCGACCTCGTAGGAGCTCGAGATCGTGCCGCGTGCGTCCGATGCCGTGGGAAATTTGCCCGCGCAGTACTTGGGGTCGGCGGAGAAGGCATTGAGCCGCTGGATGCTGTCGAGCGACACACCGATGATCGTGGCGCCCGCGGCCGCAAACTTCGCGCTGTCTTGCGCAAAGGTGTGCGCCTCGATATCGCAGCCTCCGGTATAAGCAGAGGGATAGAAGTAGACGACCACCGGGCCCTTCCTCAGAGCCTTCTCGAGAGAGAAGGTAAACACCTTGCCCGCGCGGGAAGCCTGCGCGGTGAACTGGGGGGCCGAGTCGCCCTCCTGCAGGGCAGCCATCGCCGGCAGAGCCATGATGCCCATGAGAACCGTACCGAGAAGCAGACGTTTCATTTCAACACCTCCAGCAAGTGACGACCGTTAAAACCACCAGTCACGATTCTGCGCAGCATCAACCTCTGAATCCCTTTGCGACCAGATAGACCTCGCGCGATTCCTTGCGCGAGGCCGCGGGCTTGCGGATGAGCACTTTCGCGAAGTGTGTCCGCAGCTCCTTCAGGTATTGATCGGACCCGGAGCCTTGAAACATCTTGGCGGCGAAGCACGCACCAGGCTTCAAGGTCTTGCATACCGTGTCGAGTGCCAGCTCCAGGAAGTAGATCGACCTCGCCTGATCGGCCGAATCGATTCCGCTGATGTTCGGCGCGATGTCGGAAATGATCAGATCGAACTTCGTATCGCCGAGCCAGTCGAGCACCTGCTGCACGATGGCCTCGTCGGTGAAATCGCCCTGGATGAAATCGACGTTCTTCAGCTCGTCCATCGGCAGAATGTCCGTCGCGAGCACCCGTCCTTTTTCGCCGACGAGCCTGCCAGCCACCTGCGACCAGCCGCCGGGCGCGGAGCCGAGGTCCATGATCCGCATGCCGGGGCGGATCAGTTTGTCCTTGTCATTGAGCTCGATCAGCTTATAGGCCGAACGCGAACGATAACCGTCCCTTTGTGCCTGTTTGACGAAAGGATCACTGAGGTGGCGGGAGAGCCAGCTGGCGCTGCTTTTCGTTCGGGGCATCTTCCCAGGAGAGCACGGCTTATAATCGCCCGATTCTACGCCTCTGCCGGATTTACCGGCCAGGAAGATCCCTG
>DASVWT010000012.1:0-7788 GCA_036393055.1 Steroidobacteraceae bacterium | reverse complement strand
GACCTCGTGCTCCTCCATCAGCAGCCCGCGGCGAAAGAGCAGGTCGGGAGCTGATGCGTGAGTGAGGAGTCGGCGCCCGAAGATCTCGGCAAGATGATGGAGCGCCTCGGCCGCAATGCGGTCGCCGCCGCTTCGGTCCTGGCGCTGGCCGGCACAGCGGCCAAAAATACGGCACTCTCGGCCGCGGCTGCGGCGATCCGCGCCGGTGCCGCCGGGATTCTCGCGGCCAATGCACGCGATGTGTCGGCGGCCCGGGCGGCCAACCTGACCGGTGCGCTGCTCGAGCGGCTGGCCCTCGATGAGAAGCGGGTCGAGTCGATGGCCCGCGGGATCGAGGAAGTCGCGGCCCTGGCGGACCCGATCGGTGCCACCGTCGCGGAGTGGTGCCGGCCGAACGGCCTCAGGATCCAGCGGGTCCGCGTGCCCCTGGGGGTGATCGGCATCATTTACGAGAGCCGGCCCAACGTGACCGCCGATGCCGGTGCGCTATGCCTGAAGTCGGGCAATGCCGTCATTCTGCGCGGTGGCTCGGAGAGCCGCCATTCCAACGCCGCGGTTCATGCGTGCCTGGTCGCCGGGCTGGATGCGGCCGGATTGCCCGCGGAATGTATTCAGCTGGTGCCGACGACCGATCGGGCCGCGGTCGGCCATATGTTGGCCGGGATGGCCGACTACATAGATGTCATCGTGCCCCGGGGCGGCAAGAGTCTGGTGGCCCGCGTGCAGCGGGAGGCGCGGGTGCCCGTCATCGGCCATCTGGAAGGCAACTGTCACGTGTACGTGGATCGCGACGCGGACGTGCGCATGGCGCAGACCATTGCCCTCAACGCGAAGATGCGCCGTACCGGGATATGCGGGGCGGCGGAGACGCTCCTCGTGGACCGCGCCGGCATCGATACTCTCCTGACCCCCGTGGTCCGTACTCTGTTGGATGCGGGCTGCGAGGTTCGCGGCGATCCACTGGTGCAGAAGGCGGATGAGCGCGTTCGTGCAGCATCGGAGGAGGATTGGTACACGGAGTATCTCGATGCCATCATCGCCGCGCGTGTCGTGGACGGCGTGGACGGTGCGATCGCTCATATCGCCAGGTACGGCTCGGCGCATACGGAGTCCATCGTCACGGAGAACGAGGCGACGGCGGCGCGCTTCCTGCAGCGGGTCGACAGCGCCATCGTTCTTCACAACGCCTCGACACAATTCGCCGATGGCGGCGAGTTCGGCATGGGGGCGGAGATCGGCATCTCCACGGATCGCTTCCATGCCCGCGGGCCGGTGGGCGTCGAGCAGCTGACCAGCTACAAGTACGTCGTGCGCGGCTCGGGACAGGTCAGGCCGTAGAGGGTGAGCGCGGTGCCTCTATCGAGGACACTTAACGTGTCCGTATCCTGGGGTACTTGCATTCCCGGGAGCGGGTCTCAGAGAGTGCCATGGACGGCCAGTGGCGGTGAGCTGAGCGCCGCGATTCCGCCGCGCAGCGAGAACACTTGGGCAAAGCCGCGCGAGCGCAGCTCTTGCGCAGCCGCGAGGCTGCGCTTGCCGCTCGCACAGACCAAGAGATATCTGCCGGGCGGCAGGGGAGCGCCGCCGTGGAGCAGTTGCGCAACGGGCAGGTGGCGCGCGTCGGCGCAAGGAGTGGCGGCTCGAGCCACTTCATGCGGCTCGCGTACATCGATCACCTCGAGGCCGGCGGCCCGTGCCCGCTCCAGAGAGTCGAAGCTCACCTCCATGTCGTCCGCTGGGGCGATAGCGGCACGTCTCGCGGCGTGATCCGGACAGTCGGCGGACCGCCGTGTGCGCACACGGGTGAGGCCCAGGGTGAGCAGGTCGAGCATCAACAGCTCGTCGGCGAGCTGTCCGGGTAAATCCAACAGAAGCTTCAGCGCCTCGAGCGCCTGAAGAGTGCCGAACGTGGCGGGCACCGGGCCGAGCACGCCGGCCTCGGAGCAGTTGCCGACGAGACCGTCGCGGGTCGCCTCCGGCCAGACGCACCGCAGGCAGGCGCTGCCGCGGTCGGGCCGGACGACCTGGAGCTGGCCCTCGTACTGGTAGACGCTCGAGAAGACGACCGGCTTGCGCAGGCGCACACAGGTGTCGTTCAGCATGAATTTGGCCGAGAAGTTGTCGGTGCAGTCGATGACGAGCGAGTACCGCTCGATGATCGCCGGGGCGCTGGCCGCATCGAGGCGCATCGCGTGAGTGTGTACCTCGACCTCGGGGTTCAACGCGCGCAGCCGCGCGGCCGCCAGCTCGACTTTGGGCTTGCCCACATCCGCCAGGGAGTAGAGCGTCTGTCGGTGGAGGTTCGAGGCCTCCAGCCGATCGCCATCGACGAGTCCCATGCGGCCGACACCGGCCGCGGCAAGATAGGTCATCACCGGCACGCCGAGGCCGCCGCAGCCTACCACCAGCACTGCAGCGCGGCGTAGCTTCTCCTGGCCCGCGGCGCCGACTTCCTTCAAGGCGATCTGGCGCGAGTAGTCGGGCTGGGGGCTCGCCTCGTGCAAGTGGCCGCGGTGAGCGTGCCCTGGGGCCGCCGCAGCGTGCTCCCGGTCCGCCGCATGCCCCGCGTCCTGCGCGCAGCGCTCGCAGTTCACCCAGCCGGAGTCGCCGCTCTCGTAGTGCTCCTTCTTCCAGATGGGCACCCGGTGCTTGACCTCGTCGATGATGTAGCGGCAGGCGCGGAAAGCCTCGTCGCGATGGCGCGCCGACACCCCGACCCACACCGCGCTCTCGCCGATCTCGAGCGTGCCGATCCGGTGCACGCAGGCCGCGCGCTCGACGCCGAACCGCGCGACCGCCTCGGCGATGATCCGCTCGCCTTCCTTGATCGCCAGCGGCTCGAAGGCCTCGTACTCCAGCCGGTGCACGCGCCGGCCCTCGTTGTGGTCGCGTACCCAACCCTCGAAAGCGGCATAGCCGCCGCAGGCGGGATCGGTGAGCTCCGCGCGCAGAGCGAGCTCTTCGAGGGGGGTGGAGGAAAAGCGGAAGGTGGATGAAGCCATCCGCTTACCCGCCTGCCACCGGCGGAATGAACACGACCGAATCCCCTTCGCGCAGGCGCTGACCCCAGTCGCCGAACTCCGAGTTGATGGCGACGCGCAACATCTCCGGCGCCAGCGAGAACGGGTAGCGTTGCTGCAGCTCCTGATAGAGCTCGCGCGGCGTGCCCGCTGTGGTGATAAGCGACTCGGAGCTGCGCCCCGCCTGCTCGCGCAGTAGCGCGTAGTACTGGACGTCGATCCGCCTGCGCGCCAGGGCATCCGGCTCCACGTCGGATGCGGCGCGCTTGGCGCCGGCAAAGCGCCGCACCTGCTCGAGTGCCGAGCCGTACTCCTTCGGGGTGTTCACGTTATCGAGCGCGCCCGGATCAGGCTGATCGATCAGCTCGGTGTCCGCATTGATCAGGAATTTCCGCGGGCAGTCGCGGCCGCTCGCGACATAGGCGCGGATCGCCTCGCGGCTCGAGGGCTCGTAGATGGCACAGAGAGGCTCCGGCAGGCCGTCGTGGCTCGACCGGTACGCCGTCGATTGCCGCTCCGGGTGCCGCGACCGCAGCAGATGCTCGAGTGTCTGTTGGTCGAGGAGCGGCAGATCGCACGCGAGCACCAGCCATGCCGCATCCGGATGGCGCGCCTGGGCGGCAATGATGCCGGCAATGGGCCCTGCGGCCTCGCCGGAATCGACGATTTGCGCAAAGCGCGCGCGCAGCGGGTCGCCGGCCTGCTCCGGCCGCACGGACACGAAGACCCGCTCGACCAGAGGGGTCATCAGCTCGACCGCGCGCTCGAGTTGAGTGCGCCCCGCGTACTCGAGGGCCGCCTTGTCGCGCTGCATGCGCGTACTGCGGCCGCCGGCGAGCACGAGTCCGTAAAGGGGTGCCGCGCTGTTCATGGTGCCCGCTTGTAGGCGCGCTTGCCGCCGGTTTTCTCGAGCAGCCGGACACCGGTGATCTCGATGTCGTGGGAGAGCGCTTTGCACATATCGTAGATGGTCAGCGCCGCCACCGTGGCGCCGGTCAGCGCTTCCATTTCGACACCTGTGCGGTGATGCACGGCGACCCGGCACCGCACCACGACTTCTCCGCCGCGGCGGTCCTCTATCTGCACCGAGCAGTGCTCCAGCCCGAGAGGATGGCAGAACGGGATGAGCTCGTGCGTGCGCTTGGCGGCCATGACACCTGAGACGATGGCCGTGTCGAACACCGGGCCCTTCTTGGTCCGATGCCCGCTGGCCCGCAGCGCAGCGGCGACCTTGCGAGGCAGGCGCACTGTCGCCTCCGCGACGGCCTCGCGGTGCGTGATCTCCTTGCCTGCAACATCCACCATGGTCGGTCGATTGCGGCTGTCGAGATGAGTCAGTCCGGAGCGCCCCATCAGCCACCGATGTAGAACATCTCGATCTTGCGGGCGTCGCCGGCGGACTCCCGCTGGGCCTGCCGCTGCTCGCTGTAATTGTCGGTCCGGTCCACCCAGACGCGGCGCAGGACCTCGAGCAGTTGGTCATCGCTCGCTCCGCTGCGAAGCGCATCGCGCAGGCTAGTGCCGTGCGTAGCGAAGAGGCAGGTGTAAAGCACGCCGTCGGATGACAGGCGCGCCCGCGAGCAGTCGCCGCAAAAAGGCTGGGTCACCGAGGAGATGAAACCGATCTCGCCGCGGCCATCGGTGAAGGCGTAGCGCTCCGCCACTTCGCCGCGATACTCGCGGCGCAGCGGCGCGACCGGCCAGCGCTCCGCGATGCGCGCGAGCAGCTCCCTCGAAGGCACCACGAGCTCCGGCCGCCAGTCGTTGCGATTGCCGACGTCCATGTACTCGATGAAGCGGACGATCACGCCGGTGCCGCGAAAGCGCTCGAGCAGATCGAGCGCCGTGTGGTCATTGACCCCGCGTTGCACGACGGCATTGATCTTGATCGGCTCGAGGCCCGCGCGCTGCGCGTGCTCGATTCCGGAAAGCACATCCTCAGGTCCGCCAAAGCCGCCGCTCATGCGCCGGAAGATCTCCGGGTCGGTGCTGTCGAGGCTGACGGTGATGCGCTGCAAGCCGGCGGCTCGCAGCTCGAAGGCATACTTGGCGAGCAGGACGCCGTTGGTGGTGAGGGCGATGTCTTCGACCCCCTCGATGGCGGTCAGATCGCCAATGAGATCAGAGAGGGCGGGCCGCAGCAGCGGCTCGCCGCCGGTAAGACGAAGCTTGCGCACTCCCAGGCGCACGAACAGGCGCGCGAGGCGCACGATCTCATCGAAGGACAGGCGCTCGTGCGAGCCGAGGAAGCGGTACCGGTCGTGGAAGGTCTCCCGCGGCATGCAGTACGGGCAGCGGAAGTTGCACCGGTCCATGACCGAAATCCTGAGGTCGCGCAAGGGCCGCCCGCGGCGGTCACGCGGTCCTCCGGACCCCGGCAGCGGGACGATCACATCGGGAGCGGGCATGGACCCAGCCTACCACCGGTGCAGGCGAGTGACGAAACCCTTCGGATAGGTATTGGGGCCCGGCGGCAGCTCCACGAAGCCGTCGGTGCCTGCGAGCGCCGTGAAATCCCCGGATCCGTTGGTGGGGGCGGGCATGGCCCAGCTTCTGCCCCAGTCATCGATTGCGATGCGTACGGGGACGAAAAAGGTGAGAGGCGGATTGACGGTGACCGGCGCACCCAGCGCCATCCGCTCGGGCGCCGACGGCGCCTGCCCCTGGCTGGCGGCCAGCGCCGGCAGCACGTAGCGCGACACACATACCGCAGTCGAGACCGGATTGCCCGGAAGTCCGAGGACGGCGGCGCCGGAGGCGGCCATGCCGAACCAGAGCGGCTTGCCGGGACGCTGCGCCACCTTGTGGAAAACGCAGCGCACCCCGAGCTCCTCGAGAGCCCCGGGCACCAGGTCGAGCTTGCCCATGGAGACGCCGCCGCTCAGCACGAGCACATCGTGGGTCTCGAGATGGAATTTGAGCCTGCGCCTGAGCTCGGCGGGCTCATCGGCGATGTGATCGTCCGCCACCCGCTGAAAGCCGTGCAACCGCAGCGCCGCAGCAATGGCGTAAGCGTTGGAGCGGCGGATCTGGTGCGGCAGGAGCGGCTCGCCGGGCTCGACCAGCTCATTCCCGGTGGAGATGACGGCCAGCATGGGCTGGCTGCTGACCCGGATGCGCGCCATGCCGGCGCCCGCCGCAATGGCGATTTCCGGGGGCCCGAGACGCGTGCCGGCGGCCAGCAGGAGATTCCCCTGGCGGGTATCGGTGCCGCGCCGGTGGACGTTCTGGTCCGGCTGCACCGCAAGATCCTGCGCCAGCTCCGCGTAACCATCGCGTACGGTGATCCGCTCTACGGGGATGACGGCATCGCATCCTGCCGGCAGGGGGGTGCCGGTCATCACCTCTATGCAGTGGTCCTGCCCCGAGAGTGTGAGCGGCGGATCGCCGGCCGCCTGCATCGCCTGGATGCGCAGCCGGCGCGTGCCGGCCCGGCTGTCGAGCGCGATGCCATCCATGGTCACACGGTCGAACGGCGGCTGGTCCCGCTCAGCGTAGATGTTCTCGCGCAGCACCGCCCCGGCGCACTGGGCGATGGGCAGGGACTCGATCGGCAGACACGTCCGGTGCTGCGCGATGAGCTCATCCGCCTGCGAGGGACTGAGCACGGTCAGTCGTCGGACTTCTTGCCCTTGGCCTTGAAGATCTTCACCTGCGCGTTGAACTGGTCCGCCACGGCGTGCAGCTGGTCCACCGCCGCATTGTGCTTCTGGATCTCGATGGCTTCGAGCTCCTGCTTCTGCTGCTTGGTCAGCTTATCGCCGCCCTGGGCCACGCGGCTGTCGCGCTCCAGCTGAATGCAGGAGAGGTAGGCGTTCATCTGCTCGTTGTAGGTCTTTACGGCTTTCTGCCCCGACAGCATCTGAGCGAGGGTTGCCGTATTGCCGTCGGGAAGCGGATTCGGCGCCTGTGGGTAGCTGCAATCGGCATGGGCGGCGGGTGCGAGCATCGCCGCGGCGACGGCCACTGCGGCCAAGAATGATTTCATGAAGGGTTCCCCTGGTTGAGCGGTCGATATCTTAAGAGCGGGACGGCTTGCGGGCTACCCGCGCGGCGGCGGACCGCGGCTGGTAAAGGTAGCATCCGGCAGTGTGATCGTTGACCACGCCGACGGCCTGCAGATAGGCGTAAATGATGGTCGAGCCGACGAAACGGAAACCCCGCTTCTTCAGGTCGCGGGAGATCCGGTCGCTGAGCTCGCTCTGGGCCGGCACCTGAGCGGGCCTCTGCCAGCCATTGCACACGGGATGGCCGCCGACCCAGTCCCACAGGTACCGGGCGAAGGAGCCGAACTCCCGCTGCACGGCGAGAAAGGCGCGGGCGTTGCTCACCGTGGAGTCGATCTTGAGCCGGTTGCGGACGATGCCCGGATCCTGCAGCAGCGCCGTGCGGCGGCGCGCATCGAAGCGAGCCACCTTGCCGGGGTCGAATTGCGCGAAGGCCTTTCGGTAAGCGGGCCGCTTGCGCAGAATCGTGGACCAGGAGAGCCCTGCCTGCGCCCCTTCCAGCGTGAGCATCTCGAAGAGGTGCCGGTCATCGTGCACCGGCCGGCCCCACTCCTCGTCGTGATAGCGGGCGTATTGCGCATCGCCCTGCGGAACCCAGCCGCAGCGGCTTCTCTCTATGGGCGGGCTGGCGCCGGCAGCGCGTTTGGAAGCCACGGATATCTCGCTCGATGAAACAACGGATCTACGCACGAAGGCCCACGGGCGGTTGCGCGGCATATCTTGGGCCTCGGCTCTGCAGCGCGAGATTAGCATGAGGCGCG
>DASVWT010000011.1:0-6858 GCA_036393055.1 Steroidobacteraceae bacterium | reverse complement strand
TGCCGGGGTGCCGCGGCTCGCGTGCCGCTGGAGGATGGTGGAGAACTCCTCCATGAATGCGTCGAAGCGCACTTCCAGGCGGCTCACCTGATCGGCGAACCGGTTGTAGGCGACGACCGCCGGGATGGCGGCGAACAGGCCTATTGCCGTGGTCACCAGCGCTTCGGAAATGCCCGGGGCCACCGAGGCGAGAGTCGCCTGTTGGACATCACCCAGCGAGGAGAACGCCGTCATGATGCCCCACACGGTGCCGAAAAGACCCACGTAAGGGCTGGTCGAGCCCACCGTGGCGAGCGTCGCCAGGCTGTGCTCCAGCCGGTCGATCTCCTTGAGCTGCGCCACGCGCATCGCCCGGCGCGCGCCCTCGAGCAACTGCTCGGCGGGGATGGACCCCTGCTGGCGCTGGCGCGCGAACTCGCGGAACCCGAACTCGAAGATGCTCGCCATGCCGGTCGCGCCGCCGTGCGACTCGATTGCGCGATAGAGCTGCGCGAGGTCTCCTCCGGACCAGAAGTTGTTCTCGAACTGATCCGCCTCGCGGACCGCGCGCCCGAGGAGCAGGCGCTTCCTGAAGATGATCGCCCAGGAGGTGAGCGAGGCGAGCAGCAGCAGCCCCACCACGATCTGCACCGGGATGCTCGCCTGCACGACCAGGCGGATGATGGAGAGTTGTCCGTTCATGCTTTGTCAGACCGAGAGATCAACACGTTCATCAGGGACTCGGGCAGCCGCCTCGGCTTCAGTGTGCTCGCATCGACGCAAGCGACCCGCACCCCTGCGGTGAGGATCGGCGGCTCCCCGCCGGGGCCACCCCGGAAGATCGCCTGCTGGAACCGGATCGTCGCCGCCCGATCGGCGTGCGGCTCGCAGGTGATGGTGAGCTCATCGTCCAGCCGCGCCGGGCGGCGGTACTCGACGGTGAGACTGGCCACCGTGAACACTATGCCCGGCTCCCGGGCGAGGATCTGCTGCGAGTAACCGAGAGACCTCAGCCATTCCGTGCGCGCCCGCTCCAGGAAGCGCAGATAGTTCGCATAATAGACTATCCCGCCGCCATCGGTATCTTCCCAGTATACACGGGCCGGCCACGAGAACACGCT
This sequence comes from Steroidobacteraceae bacterium, assembly GCA_036393055.1. Lineage (GTDB taxonomy): Bacteria > Pseudomonadota > Gammaproteobacteria > Steroidobacterales > Steroidobacteraceae > 13-2-20CM-66-19. The sequence continues at coordinate 5,758 of DASVWT010000011.1, read as the reverse complement.
CACCGGCCGTCCTCGAAAAGCGACAGCGGAGTCGCGGCGCGCTCCGGGGGCTTCAGGCCGAAATGCAGGTACGAGGCCCGCGTGACCATGCGTCCCCGCGCGGTGCGGATGAGAAAGCCCTGTTGGATGAGGAAGGGCTCGATCACATCCTCGAGCGTGCCGCGCTCCTCGCCGATGGCCGCCGCGATGCTGTCGATGCCCGCCGGTCCTCCGTCGAACTTCTCGATGATGGTGGTGAGGAGCTTGCGGTCCAGGGTATCGAAGCCCTGCGGGTCGACCTCCAGCAGGTCGAGGGCGGCCTCCGCCACCGGCTGCGTGATGCGCCCGTCGGCCTTCACCTGGGCGTAGTCCCGCACCCGGCGCAGCAGCCTGTTGGCGATGCGCGGCGTCCCGCGCGAGCGTTGCGCGATGCGGCGCGCCCCCTCTCCCTCGACCGGCACGCCGAGAATGGATGCGGAGCGCAGCACGATGCGCTCGAGATCCTCCACGCCGTAGAACTCCAGGCGTTGCACGATGCCGAAGCGGTCGCGCAGCGGCGAGGTCAGCAGGCCCGCCCGGGTCGTCGCACCGACCAGGGTGAAGGGCGGCAGGTTGAGCTTGATCGAGCGCGCCGCCGGCCCCTCCCCGATCATGATGTCGAGCTGGTAATCCTCCATCGCCGGATAGAGCACCTCCTCGACCACCGGCGAGAGGCGGTGGATCTCATCGACGAAGAGCACGTCGCGGGGCTGCAGGTTGGTGAGGATGGCCGCGAGATCCCCGGGCCGCTCCAGCACCGGGCCGGAGGTCTGGCGCAGGCTCACGCCGAGCTCCGCGGCGATGATGTTGGCGAGTGTCGTCTTGCCGAGGCCGGGCGGCCCGAAGATCAGCACGTGATCGAGCGCCTCGCTTCTCTGGCGCGCGGCGCTGATGAAGATGTCGAGCTGCGCTTTCACCTGCGGCTGCCCGACGTACTCGGCGAGCCGCCGCGGCCGGATGGCCTTGTCGACCGCATCGTCCTCGCGGGTGGCCTCGGCGCCCAGGGTTCTTTCGGCTTGCAAGGTGGACTACTCCGGCGCCGCGCCCTTCAGGGCGCGTCGGATCAGCTCTTCGGTGGATTGTGTACCGGGACCGGCCGCCTTGAGCAAGCGTGTGGCTTCCGCCGGCTTGTAGCCGAGGGCAATCAGCGCGCCGAAGGCCTCGGCCTCGGGACTTGCCCCGACCGGCACGGCGCTCGCCGCCGCGGGCCCCGACGCCTCCAGGCGGTCGCGCATCTCGACGACCAGGCGCTCGGCGGTCTTACGGCCGATGCCCGGGACTTTGATGAGCGTGGCCACATCCTGGCTCTGCACGCTCTGCGCAAACGCCTCGACGCTCAGGCCCGAGAGCAGGGCCAACGCGATCCTCGGGCCGACGCCCGACACTTTGATCAGACTGCGAAAGAGACGCCGCTCATCCTCGGTGCCGAACCCATAGAGCACATGGGCATCCTCGCGTATCACCAGATGGGTGAGCAGCCGCACCTCCTCCCCGACGGCCGGCAGGTGATAGAAGGTGGACATCGGCGCCTCGAGCTCGTAGCCGAGGCCGCCCGCCTCCACCAGAAGCTGCGGCGGAGCTTTCGCGAGAATGCGCCCCCTGACCGAGCCGATCATCGCGGCGGCGTCTGAGCCGGCTGGCGCAGGGAGGCGTCCGCCGATTGGGCGGCAAGCTCGTGCAGGCGCCGTGAGTGGGCGTGGCAGATTGCGACGGCGAGCGCGTCCGAGGCATCGGGAGCGATGCGCCCCTGCAAGCCCAGGAGCGTACGGATCATGTGAGCCACCTGCGCCTTCTCCGCCGCGCCCGAGCCCACGAGGGCGAGCTTGATGGCGCGCGGCGCGTACTCGTACACCGGCAGGCCCCGGGGCACCGCGCAGAGGGCGGCCCCGCGGGCTTGTCCCAGCTTGAGCGCGCTGTCGACATTGCGGTTGACGAAAACCCGCTCGACCGCCACTTCGCCCGGATCGTGTGCCACGATGAGATCGCGCAGGCCCTCGAAGATGACCCGCAGACGCTGCGGCAAGGACTGCTCCGCCGCCGCCACGGTGACACATCCATGCGCGACGTGCACCCAGTCGGCGCCGCGGCGCTCGATGACACCATAGCCCGTGCGCCGCGATCCCGGATCGACACCGAGGATCCGCAGGCCCGCGGCGGGAGCAGGCAGTGTGCGCGCGGCGCCCGGATCAAATGCGCGCCAGGACCTCGTCCGATATCTCGACATTCGAATACACGTTCCTCACATCGTCCAGGTCTTCCAACGTCTCGAGCAGGCGCACCATCAGCTCCGCCGGCTCCCCGGAGAGCGGCGTCGTCAGCGAAGCCCGCTCGGTCACTTCCGCCGCGGCCGGCACGAAGCCGCGGTCGGTCAGAATCGCGCGCACCGTGTCGAACTCCATCGGATCGGCGAGCACTTCGATCGAACGGTCGGAGTTGGGAACGACATCCTCGGCGCCCGCCTCGAGCGCCGCGCGCATGAGGCGCTCCTCATCGGTGCCCGGCGGATAAGTCATGAGGCCGACGTGATTGAAGAGGTAGCTCACGGACCCTTCCGCTCCCAGCTGACCCCCGTGCTCGAGGAAGGCCCGGCGCAGGTCCGAGCGGGTACGGTTGCGGTCATCGGTGATGCATTCGATCAGCACGGCGGCGCCACCGGGGCCGTACCCCTCGTAGCGCACCGGGGGACTGTCGCCTGGGCTGCGCAGCTCCGCTCGGGCGCGCACGGCCCTTGCGGCACGTCCGGTCACGTGCTGAATGTTCGCCCACTTGGTGTGGCTGGCCATAAGTAATAATAGCCGCAAAAGGGCCTGTTCAGACAGCAATGGAGACCCGGCAACTCTGTCCACCCGAGCTGATCGCAGCGATCGCCGCCGCGCGCCGCGGCATCGAGGAGCTGACCGCGCTCGGGCCCGGGACGCTCGCCATCGCGGCCGAGACCGCCGAGCTGCTCGGTGCGCTGACGGCCGATGCGGACCTCGCAAAAGCCGTACTGGTGAAGGCTGCCATCGACCTCTCCGGGCCGGAGGGGTGGTCAGCGGGGTTGGATCCCGGCCGCGCAGCGGATCGCCTCGCGACCGTTGCCGGGCGGTCCGCCGCCGATACGGCGGTTGCCCTCCTCAAGCTCGGCGACCTCGGATTGCCGCGCGACTGGTCGCCCGCCAGAGGCCTCGACGCCCGGCAGGCGGAGACGCTGCGCAAGATGCTCCTTGCGGTCGTCAGCGATCCGCGGCTCATCCTCGCGCGGCTCGCCGAGCAGCTGGTGGCCCTGCGCCATGCGAGGGACCTTGCGGACAATGGCCCCTGCTTCGCCGAGCGGGAGCGCCGGGCACTGGAGGCGCGGGCCGTGTTCGCGCCGCTCGCGAGCCGCCTCGGCGTCTGGCAGCTCAAATGGGAGCTCGAGGACCTGGCGTTCCGCTACCTCGAGCCGCAGGAGTACCGGCGCATCGCGAGCGCCCTCAACGAGCGGCGTGCCGATCGCGAGCGCTACATCGAGGAGCTCTGCGAGCGCCTGCGCGCGGAGCTTCGCAACGCCGGCATCCAGGCGGAGGTCTACGGCCGGCCGAAGCACATGTACAGCATCCATCGCAAGATGCAGCGCAAGCAGCTCGCTTTCGAGCAGCTCTTCGACGTCAGGGCCGTGCGTATCATCGTCGGGACGCTGCGCGACTGCTATGCCGCCCTGGGTGTGGTGCACGGCCTTTGGACCTACGTCCCTGGCGAGTTCGACGACTACATCGCCACGCCCAAAGGCAACTTCTACCGCTCCATCCATACGGCCGTGATCGGCCCGCAGGGCAAGAGCGTCGAGGTGCAGATCCGCACCCGGGAGATGCACGAGCACGCCGAGCTCGGCGTTGCGGCGCACTGGACTTACAAGGAAGGCACGCCCACCGATGCGCAATACCAGAGGAAGATCGAATGGGTGCGGCGGCTCCTCGAGCCGCAGGCCGGACCCGAGGCCGACCGGGAATTCCTCGAGCAGGTGACCTCGGAGCTTTTCGAGGATCGGGTCTACGCGCTGACACCCAAGGGAGAAGTGGTCGACCTGCCGCGCGGGGCGACACCGCTCGACTTCGCTTACAGCGTCCATACTTCGCTCGGGCACCGCTGCCGGGGCGCCAAGGTCAACGGCCGCATCGTGCCCCTGACTTATGCCCTCTCGAACGGGCAGATCGTGGAGATCATCACCGGCAAGCAGGATGCGCCCAGCCGCGATTGGCTCGCGCCCGAGCAAGGCTTCCTCGCATCACCGCGCAACCGCTCGAAAGTGCGCGCCTGGTTCCGCAAGCACGATGCAGTCGCGGCCGACGGTCATGAGCCGCCATCCGGTGATGGCGAGATCAGACACGAGCCTGATCCCCTGGCGGTTACCGGGAGCCGGCTGCGGGCCCCCTCTGAGACCCGCCTGCGCGAAGCCGGAAAGCGCGCCGGGAAATCCTCCCCGGTCGAGGTCGAAGGCGTCGGCAATCTCCCGATCACCCTCGCCCGCTGCTGCGCCCCGCTGCGGCCGCAACCTATCACGGGTTACGTAACGGTCGGACGCGGAGTCACCATCCACCGCAGCAACTGCCCGAGCCTGGCGCGCATGCGGGAAGTCAGACCGGAGCGCGTGCTTCAGGTCGAGTGGAGCTCGGGTGATGCCACCGGACTCACCGTGGAGCTCGCCATCACCGCTTACGATCGGCGCGGGCTGGTGCGGGATCTGACCGACGTGCTGGCGGTCGAGCGCCTGAGCATCGAATCCATGTCGACCACCACCGATCACGATGCCGGTACGGCCACCGTGCGCCTGACGGTGCCCGTGAGCGACCTGGAGCAGCTCGCGCGCGTGCTGCACCGCCTGGGGTCCGTCCCCAACGTGATCCAGGCGCGCCGGGTCAGTTGATCATCGGTTGATGGAATCGATCGCGCGCTTGTCCGCGGCGAGCGCAGCCTCGTGCACGGCTTCCGACAGGGTCGGGTGCGCGTGAATGGTGCGCTGCAGGTCCTCGGTGCTGGCGGAGTACTCCATGGCCAGCACCGCCTCTGCGATGAGCTCGCCGGCGAGTGGACCTATGATGTGCACGCCGAGGATCTCGTCATCATCCTGCGCCGCGACGATCTTTGCGAAGCCTTGGGCCTGCTCCATCGCGCGCGCGCGCCCGCTGGCGAGGAAGGGGAACACACCGACCTTGTAGGGCCGGCCGCTCGCCTTCACCTGCTCCTCGCTCTGGCCGACCCAGGCGATCTCCGGGGCGGTATAGATAACCGACGGGACCGTCTCGTAGTTGACCTCGCCGAAGCGGCCGGCGATGAGGTCGGCCACCATGACACCCTCCTCCTTGCCCTTGTGGGCCAGCATGGGGCCGCGCACACAATCGCCCACCGCCCAGACGCCATCGGCGCCCGTGCGGCATTGATGATCGACCTTGATGAAGCCGCGCTCATCGAGCTCGACACCGGTGCCCGCTGCGAGCAGGTCGCGGGTGTAGGGGCGGCGGCCGATCGCCACGAAGAGCCTGTCGACCGTGAGCGGCTGCTCGCCTTTGGCGTCGGTGTAAGTCACCTCGACTGTGCTTCCCGTGACCCGGGCGCCGGTCACTTTCGCGCCGAGACGGATGTCGAGCCCCAGCTTCTTGAAATGCCGCGCCGCCTCCTTGGCGAGCTGCTGGTCGGCGGTCGGCAGGAGCTCGGGCAAGGCCTCGAGCACCGTCACCTCGCTGCCCAGGCGGCGCCAGACGCTGCCCAGCTCGAGGCCGAT
>DASVWT010000010.1:0-15443 GCA_036393055.1 Steroidobacteraceae bacterium | reverse complement strand
GACGGCACCATCGGCTTCGCCGTCACCACGGGCGGTGAGCCCGCCGCCTTCATCGTGGAGCGGCATCTCGCCCGCTTTCTCGAAGGGCGCGACCCCGCCGCCATCGAGAAAATCTGGGACCAGATGTATTTCGCCAGCCAGTTCTACGGACGCAAGGGCCTGGTGGTCAACGCCATCTCCGGCGTCGATCTGGCGCTGTGGGACCTGCTCGGGAAGCTGCGGCAGGAGCCGGTGTACCAGCTCCTCGGCGGCGCGGTGCGCGATGAGCTCGTGTTCTACGCGACCGGCTCGCGCCCGGACCTGGCGAAGAAGCTCGGCTTCATCGGCGGGAAGCTCCCGCTGCACCACGGACCGGCCGAAGGCGAGGAGGGCCTCAGGCGCAACCTCGAGGCGCTCGGGCAGATGCGCAGCCGCGTCGGGCCCGATTTCTGGCTGATGCTCGATTGCTGGATGAGCCTGGATCTGCCCTACGCGGTGAGGCTCTCGCATGGCGCGCGCGATCACGGGCTCAAATGGATCGAGGAGGCATTGTCGCCGGATGATTACTGGGGATATGCGCAGCTCAAGCGTAGCACGCCGCCCGGCATGTTGGTGACCACCGGCGAGCACGAGGCCACCCGCTGGGGCTTTCGGATGCTGCTCGAGATGGAATGCTGCGACATCATCCAGCCGGATGTCGGCTGGTGCGGCGGCATCACGGAGCTCATCAAGATCGCCGCGCTCGCCGACAGCCGCGGCGTCGCGGTCGTGCCCCACGGCTCGAGCGTGTACAGCTATCACTTCGTCATCACGCGCCACAACAGCCCCTTCGCCGAGTTCCTCATGATGGCGCCCGAGGCCGATCGCGTGGTGCCGATGTTCCATCCGCAGCTCCTCGGCGAGCCGGTGCCGGTCAACGGGCGCCTGAAGCTCACCGACGAGCCGGGGTTCGGCGTGGAGCTCAATCGCTCCCTGCCCCTGCACCGTCCGTATCCGCGCGGCTGATCCGCCCTCCCACAACAGACCTGGAAGACCCTCCACATGAAACTGCTGCGCTACGGCCCCGCGGGCCACGAACAGCCCGGAATCCTCGATGCCAACGGCCGGATCCGCTCCCTCGCCGGTACCCTCACCGACCTGACCCCGCAGCAGCTCTCGCCCGCCTCCCTCAAGCGGCTCGCGGCCATCGACCCCGCCTCGCTCCCCGTCGCGACGGGCAACCCGCGCCTCGGCGTGCCCATCGCCGGCACCCGCAAGTTCATCGCCATCGGCCTGAATTACGCCGACCACGCCGCCGAATCGAATCTGCCCATCCCCGCCGAGCCCGTCATTTTCACCAAGGCCGTGAGCTGCCTGCAAGGCCCCAACGACGATGTCATGCTGCCGAAAGGCTCGAAAAAGACCGATTGGGAAGTCGAGCTCGGCGTCGTGATCGGGACCACGGCCCGCTACGTGGAGGAGCGTGAGGCGCTCGAGCACGTTGCCGGCTATTGTGTCGTCAACGACCTCTCCGAGCGGGAGTATCAGACCGAGCGCGGCGGCACCTGGGATAAAGGCAAGGGCTGCGACACCTTCGGTCCCGTCGGACCCTGGCTCGTGACCGGCGATGAGGTAGGCGATGTCCAGAGCCTCGACATGTGGCTCGAAGTCAACGGCGAGCGCATGCAGACGGGCAACACCCGCACGATGATCTTCCCCGTCGCCAGGATCGTCAGCTATGTCAGCCACTTCATGACCCTGGAGCCCGGCGACATCATCACTACCGGAACGCCGCCCGGCGTCGGCATGGGCCGCAAGCCCGCGCCCATCTACCTCGCCGCCGGCGACACGATGAGACTCGGTATCGCCAGGCTCGGCGAGCAGCGCCAGTCGGTCATCCCCTGGCGGCGCTCCTGAGAGCGGAGGAAAGGCATGATGAGCTTTTCCGGACGATTCCAACACCGCGTAGCCGCCATCACCGGCGGCGCTTCCGGCGTCGGCCGCGAAGCCGCCGCCCGCATAGCCGCCGAGGGCGGCCGCGTGATCCTGTGGGATCGCGACGAGGCCGCCCTGACTGAGGCTGCCTCATCGATTCCCGGCGCCCAGACCACACGCGTCGATGTGGCCGACGCGGCAGACATGGCACGCGCCGCCGAAGCCGCCTTCAACGCCCACGGCCGCCTCGACATCCTCATCGCCAGCGCCGGCATCACCGGGCCTACCGCCACCCTTTGGGAGTACCCCCTCGACGCCTGGCGCCGGGTAATCGACGTCGACCTCCACGGCATCTTCAACAGTTGCCGCGCCGTCGTCCCCCTGATGCTCAAGAACGACTACGGCCGCATAGTCAACATCAGCTCCGTAGCCGGCAAGGAAGGCAACCCCAACGCCTCCGCCTATTCCACGGCCAAGGCGGGCGTCATCGGTCTCACCAAGTCCCTGGGCAAGGAGCTGGCCCAGACTGGCGTGCGAGTCAACTGCGTCACCCCCGCGACTTTCAAAAGTCCCATCCTGGCCCAGCTCCCCCAATCCCAAATCGACTACATGAAATCGAAAATCCCCATGGGCCGCCTGGGTGAGGTCGACGAGGTGGCCGCCCTGGTCTGCTGGCTGGCGAGCGAAGAGTGCTCTTTTTCCACCGCCGCCACCTTCGACATCTCGGGCGGCCGCACCACCTACTGACGATGAGAGAGGAGCCGCTACTTGCGATAGTCGACTCCCACATGCATCTGTGGGATCTCACCCGAATCCGCTATCCCTGGCTCACTCCCCCTCTGCCGGTCGGCATCACCGGTGATGTCTCGCCGATCGCCCGCAATTACCTTCTGGACGATTACCTGGCAGACGCCTCCGCCGCAGAGGCGCCCGCGCGCATAACCAAGATCGTCCACGTCGAAGCCGGCGCCCACCCCGCCGACGCCCTGGCCGAGACCCGCTGGCTGCAGTCCGTCGCCGACCAACGCGGCTTCCCCCAAGCGATCATCGCCCACGCCGAGCTGGAGAAGCCCACCGCCGCCGCCCTGCTCGCCGGGCACGCCGCCCACCGCAACGTGCGCGGCATCCGCCAGATCATCAACTGGCACCCCGACCCCGCGAAAACCTACACCCCCCGCGACCTGCTCACCGATGACGCCTGGCATGGTGGCTTCGCGCAGCTCGCCCGCCACGGCCTCTCCTTCGACCTGCAGATCTACCCCGCGCAGATGCCCGCCGCCGCGCGCCTCGCGGCCCGCCATCCCGACATCCCCCTCATCCTCAACCATACCGGCATGCCCGTCGATAAGGACGCCGCCGGCATCGAAGCCTGGCGCGCCGGGATGCGCTCGCTCGCCGCCCGACCCAACGTCTCGGTCAAAGTCTCCGGACTCGCCATGCTCGACTGGCAATGGAGCCGCGAGAGCCTGCGGCCCTTCGTGCTCGAGACGCTCGATATTTTCGGCGCCGACCGCGTCATGATCGCGAGCAACTTCCCCGTGGACCGCCTGTTCGGCAGCTTTGCGAGCTTCTACGGCGCCTATCGCTCCCTCCTGGGCGGTGCCAGCCGGGAGGAGCGGGCGAAGCTCTTCGCGCGCAATGCCGAGCGCATCTATCGCATATGACTCCCAACCCGCTGCTCGGCGTCTTCTTCCACTGGATCGGCGGCCTCGCCTCGGCCAGCTTCTACGTGCCGTACCGCTCGGTGCGCGGCTGGTCGTGGGAAGTATTCTGGCTGGTGGGCGGTGTCTTCAGCTGGATCATCATGCCCTGGCTCTTCGCCGGGCTGCACAGCCACGACCTCCTGGCGGTACTGGCCGCTACCCCACCGCGCACCCTCGAGCTCTGCTATCTGTTCGGTTTCCTGTGGGGCTTCGGCGGGCTGACTTTCGGCCTGACCATGCGCTATCTCGGGATCTCTCTCGGCACTGCGGTCGCCCTCGGACTCACGGCGGCGTTCGGCACGCTGATTCCGCCGCTCGTCAGCGGGCAGCTCTTCGGCAGCCTGATCCATACGGCCGGGGGCCGCATCGTGTTGGGAGGCGTCGCGATCGCGCTTCTCGGCATCGCCGTCGTCGGCAAGGCCGGTCACGACAAGGAGCTCGAGCAGGCGGCGCAGCACCTCGACATGGGTGAGGGCGATACCGGCCAGCCCCAGGCGAAGGACTTCCGCAAGGGCATCGCCGTCGCCGTGTTCTCCGGCATCATGAGCAGTTGCTTTGCCTACGGGCTCGATGCCGGTGGCCCGATCCGCCAGCTCACGCTGGCGCACGGCACCGACACGCTGGCGCAGGGGCTGCCCGTGCTCGTCGTCGTTCTCCTCGGAGGGTTTACGACGAACGCCATCTGGTGCGTGTACCTGATCCTCAGGAACGCGAGCGCGCGCGAGCTCAGGGGCGAGGTGAAAGTGGCGGGCGCCGACGCCGTGGTGCCGCTCGGCCGCAATTACCTGCTCTGCGCGATCGGCGGTACGGCGTGGTACCTGCAGTTCTTCTTCTACACCATGGGAGAGAGTCAGATGGGGCGATATGGCTTCTCGAGCTGGACCCTGCACATGTCGAGCATCATCATCTTCGCGACGCTCTGGGGTCTGGCCCTGAAGGAGTGGAAAGGCGCGAGCAGGCGCAGTCTCGGCGTCATGACGCTGGGGCTGGCGATCCTGATCGGGGCCACCGTGGTCATTGGCCTCGGCAACATGCTCCTGGTGCGCGGATGAGGGCCGCGGTCTGCGCAGCGGCCAGCCTGGCTCTGGGTCTCACCGGGTCTGCGATGGCGGCCGAAGCGGCCGCGGCTCACTGGGTGGCGGCCTGGTACTCGCCGCCGTTTCCGACGACAGCGGTATGGGGCTGCAATCAGGTTCGGACCTTCAGCCACCAGACGGTGCGTCAGGTCGTGCGGCTCGAAGCTGCCGGCGATCGCGTGCGCATCCGCCTCACCAACGAGCTCGGCCTCGGGCCGCTGCAATTCGGTGACGTGCACGTGGCGCTTTCCTCACCGAACGGCGTGACGGAGCGCGGGACGGACCGCGCCGTCACCTTCGGCGGCAAGTCAGGCGGGACGATCGCGACGGGCAAGGCACTCGTCAGCGACCCGGTAGCCCTGCCGGTCCGCCGGTACCAGGATCTTGCGATCTCGGTGTACTACCCGAGCGGCGCCGCTCCGCCCGGCCATCTTGCCAGTCTCGATATCTCCCCGCCCGGCGATCACGCGGCGGAATCGGTCTGGCCGCAGGGCAGCCGCGCGCAGTCCCCCGGGCTCGCGAGCGGTGTCGAGGTGGAAGCGCCTTCCGCCGAGAAAGCCCTGGTGGCCTTCGGCGACTCCATCACCGAGGGGGCCTGTGCGACCGAGGGCGCTCACCGGGATTACCCGGAGCAGCTGTCGGTGCTGCTCGCCGCCCAGCGCGGCGCCGATCAGTCCTGGGTCGTCATCAACTCCGGGATCAGCGGTAACCGCCTGCTGCACGATGGGGCGGGGCAGAAGGCGCTCGCCCGTTTCGACCGGGACGCTCTCGACATCCCGGGTGTCAGCGCCATCCTCCTGCTCGAGGGCATCAACGACATCGGCTGGGCCTTCGATCCGCGAGGCGACGGCGGGCCACTGACCGCCACCGACATCATCGGCGCCTACCGCAACCTCATCCAGCGCGCGCATGCGAGGGGCTTGAAGATCTTTCTCGGCACGCTCACCCCTTATGAGGGGGCAACCTACTCCCGCCCTCAGGGAGAGAAGGTGCGCGAGGAGGTCAATGCCTGGATCCGCAAGGGACAGGGGTTCGACGGCGTGGTCGACTTCGATCGGGCGCTGCGCGACCCCTCGAGCCCGCTGCATTTCCTCGGCGCCGACCAGTGCGGCGATGACCTCCATCCCAATGACGCGGGCTACCACGCGATGGCTGAAACGGCATTCCAACGGCTGTTTGCGCCTGGCTCGGGGGGCGCGCCGCTCGCGCGCGCCGCGGCCGCCACCGCGCACAATCCTGGCTGAGCGGGACACCGATGGCCAAGCTCAACCGCCGCCGTCTGCTCCTCGGCACGGGTCTGCTCGCGGCCGGGACCGGGACGGGTCTCATGCGGACCGCAGGTGCCGCAGCTGCGCAGGATTCGACGCGGAAAGCCGGCGCGCCAGGCGCGGGTGACACGCCATCCAATGACGCAACCCTGACTGTCGGACAGCTCTGGACAGAGCGGATCGATCGACCGCTCGGCGTGGAGGTTTCGCAGCCCCGGTTTTCCTGGGCACTGACCGGCGGCGGCCGCGGCGCCGCCCAGAGCGCCTATCGGGTGACGGCTGCCTCGACCCGCGAGCGCCTCGAGGCGGGCGAGGCCGATCTCTGGGACAGCGGCAAGGTCGAGTCCGATCGCTGCTTCGAGATCGCATACGACGGCAAGGTGTTGCATTCCGGGCAACGTGTCTGGTGGCGGGTCGAGGTATGGGATGGGGCCGCAGTCGCCTCGGCCCCGAGCGCGGCCACCTGGCTGGAGATGGGTCTGCTCGACCCGTCGGACTGGCAGGCGCAGTGGCTCGACATCGAGGACCCGGAGGAGCGCGGTGACCGCGAGGCCGGAATGCGTTGGATCTGGAGCGACGCCGCGCCGCTCGCCACCGATCCGCAGCAGTTCCGTTATCGCCTTGAGCTGCCGGCCGCGGCGGCGGAGGCGGAGCTGCTCCTCGCTGCCAAGGACGACCTCCTGGGTGTCTGGATCGACGGCGAGCCGATCACGGTGCCGGCGAAGGCTTACTGGGGGACGATGCTGCGGCTGCCGCTCCCATCCGCGGCAGGCACCCACATCATTGCCGTGCAGGCGAAGGCGCAGAGCGGCGGCTTCATGCCGGACAGCGGTGGGGCCGTCGCCGCGCTGGTGAAGGTGCGGGAGGCGGACGGCGGGATTCGCAGGCTGACGACCGGCGAGGATTGGCGGGCCGCGAGCGAGGCGCCCCCAGACTGGCAGGGGATGGAGTTCGACGATGGTGGCTGGGCGCGCGCGCGCGCGGCACCTGCCGCGCCGCCCTGCGATCCGCGTCCCCCGCGTGCGGCGCAATGGGCGCATCGGGAATTCAACATCACGAAACCGCTTCAGCGTGCAAGGCTCTATGCCACCGCGCTCGGGGCCTACGAGCTCCATATCAACAATCAGCGCCTCGGCACCGCGCGCCTGTCACCGGAGATTTCCGTGGCGGCGGATCACGTGCTCTATCAGTGTCACGATGCCACTCCGCTCTTGAAGGTGGGCTCCAACACACTGGCGGCGCTCATCGGGGACGGCTGGTATGCGTCGGCGTTCAGCTGGGATAACGAGCGCTACTCGCTTGACGATAGCCCCCGACGCTTTCTCGCCCAGCTGGTGCTGGACTATGCCGATGGCAGCCGCGAGGTCATCGCGACCGACGAGAGCTGGAGCCTGCAACCCTCCGCGGTGCGCTCCTCGGAAATCTACAACGGCGAAGACTATGACGCGCGGCGGGAGGGCGGCACGGTGAGGTCCGCATCGCCAGGTGTGGCGCCCGCGATGCGTCTGGTGGCGCAGATCGGCCCCCCGATCCGGGCGGTGCAGTCGCTCGCCCCCCGCAGGATCACTCAGCCCCGGCCCGGCGTCTACGTGCTCGATTTCGGCCAGAATTTCGCCGGCTGGTGCCGTCTGCACGTCAAAGGTCCGGCGGGGACGGTCGTTCGCCTGCGTCACGCGGAGATCCTCCACCCGGATGGTGGGATCGACACGGCCAATCTGCGAGGCGCCCGGGCCACCGACACCTACACCCTGCGCGGCGATCCGGCGGGGGAGATTTACGAGCCTCATTTCACCTATCACGGCTTTCGCTATGTCGAGCTCACGGGCTATCCGGGCAAGCCCGATGCCGGCTCGCTCGAGGGGCTGGTCGTGCATACCGATGCGCGGCAGACCGGAACGCTGTCGCTGGAGCATCCGCTCGCGCAGCGCATCTGGCACAACGCGCTCTGGAGTCAGCGCTCCAACTTCTTCGGGGTGCCGACCGACTGTCCGCAGCGCGACGAGCGCATGGGCTGGATGGGCGACATCCAGGTATTCCTCGATGCCGCGGCTTTCAACATGGACGTCGATGCCTTCATCCGCCGCTTCATGGCCGAAGCGCGTGCCGGCCAGACACCGGATGGCGCATTCCCCATCGTCACCCCGCAGCCGCGCTCCTTTGCGGAGCTGGTGACCGCCGGCTGGAGCGATGCCGGCGTCATCCTCCCCTGGACACTCTATCGCCGCTACGGCGACACGGCGGCGATCGCGGAGAGCTGGCTGCCGATGCAGCGCTGGCTCGACTACGTGTCGGCCGCCAATCCCGACTTCATCTGGCGCCATCGCCGCGGCCTCGACCTCGGGGACTGGCTGTCGGTGGATGCGAAAAGCCCCTCGGACGAGACCACGCCGAAGGCCCTGGTCGCGACCGCATTCTGGGCGCGCTGCGCGAGCCTCATGGCGGAGATGGCGGCGGCCATCGGACATCACGACGATGCGGCGCGCTATGGCGCCATGCGCTCCAGCATCGAGCGGGCGTTTGCCCGGGAATTCGTCCGGCCCGACGGCCGGGTGGGCAATGACAGCCAGACCAGCTATTCGCTGGCGCTGCGCTTCGATCTGGTGCCGCAGACGCTGCGGGCGGCGGCGGGCGCGCGGCTCGCGGCCGACATCGAGCGGCGCGGCACCCGGCTCTCGACGGGCTTTCTCGGCACGCCCTACCTTCTCGATGCGCTGGCCGACACCGGGCACGAGCGCCTGGCCGTCTCCCTGCTGCTGCAGACGAAGTATCCCTCATGGGGATACATGATCGAGAAGGGCGCGACCACCATGTGGGAGCGCTGGAATGGCGATGTCGGGGACGTGTCGATGAATTCCTACAACCACTATGCCTTCGGCGCGGTGGTCGGATTCATGTACCGCCGCCTCGCGGGCATCGCCGAGGCGGCGCCGGGCTTCAGGCGCATCGCGGTGGCTCCGATCTTCGATCCGCGCATCGGGCGGGTGCGCGCCCGGTACGAGTCCTGCCTCGGCCCGATCACGACCGCAATCGAAGGCGGCCGGCACGGCCTCTCGCGGCTCGCGCTCGAGCTGCCGCCCAGCTCGGTGGCGGAGGTGCGCCTGCCGGGGCGCCCGCAGGACTGGCTCGAGGGCGGCCGGCCGCTGGGCCATGCGGCGCGCACGCTGTTGGCGAGCGCGCCCGATCACTTCACGGTCGAGCTCGGCGCCGGACGTTATGACTTGAGGAGACACGCATGAATCCCCGACGGATCTGTCTCATCCACACCGCGCCCCTGATGGTGCAGCTGTTCACCCCGCTCTGCCGCGATCGGCTGCCGGACGTCAAGGTCACCCAGATCGTCAACGAGTCGATGATCAAGGACACCATCGAGGCGGGCCACGTCCGCCAGCCCACGATCGATGCGCTCACCACTTTCGCGGAAGCGAGCTTCAAAATGGGGACGGAGCTGGTGATGGTCACCTGCTCCTCCATCGGTCCGGCCGTGGACCTCATCCAGAGCCGGTTCGAGAAGCCAGTGCTGCGGCTCGATGAGCCGATGGCCGAGGCGGCCGTCGCCAGGGGCAGGCGGATCGGCGTCGCGGCGACGCTGCGCACCACGTTGGAGCCGACCGCGGAGCTGCTACGCCGCAAAGCTCAGGAGGCCGGAAAGCAGGTGGAGCTGATCGAATGCCTGTGTGAAGGCGCATTCGAGGCGGTGCTCGCAGGCGATGCGCAGACGCACGATGCGCTGGTGTCCAACGCCATGATCAACAAGCTCGCCGATGTGGATGTCATCGTGCTCGCGCAGGCCTCCATGGCGCGCGTGGCCGATCGGCTGCCGCCCGAGGCGCTCACCGCGCCCGTGCTCTCGAGCCCCGCGCTCGCGATGGACTACGTGCGCGAGCGGCTGGCGCGCCTGCGCCCTAATTGAAGCGCTGGATCCGGCGGCTGTCATGAGAAAGCGCTACGCCGTCGTCGCGTTGCTCGCGGTCGTCTCGGTCATCACCTTCATCGACCGGACGGCGATCGCGGTGCTGGCGCCCTGGATCCGGCGCGATCTCGGCATGGGCGCCGAGGAGTGGGGCTGGATCCTGAGCGCCTATGTCATCGCCTACGGCATTTTCGAGATCCCGTCGGGGGCGATGGGCGATCGCAACGGCCAGCGGCGCGAGCTCGCGCGCATCGCCGCGTGGTGGTCGGCGTTCACCGCGCTCACCGGCGCCAGCTCGCGCTTCGTCGAGCTCATCGCCGTGCGCTTTTGTTTCGGGCTGGGATCGGCGGGAGCCTATCCCAACGCCTCCGCGGTTCTCTGGCGGTGGCTGCCGGCGCGGGAGCGCGCGCGCGGGCAGGGGGCCGTCTGGGCCGCGAGCCGCCTGGGAGGGGCGCTCGCGCCGCTCTTATTGGTGCCGCTCGCGGTGAGTCTCGGCTGGCGCGCGGTGTTCTGGATTCTCGCCGCCGTGGGGGCGCTGTGGGCGATGGTGTGGTGGCTCTGGTACCACGACGATCCCGCCGAGCAGCCCGGCGTTGCCGCCGCGGAGCTCGAGGAGATCGGCCATGCGCGCGGCCGCGGCTTACACCGCGGCGTGCCCTGGAGGAGGCTGCTCGGCCTGCGGCAGCTCTGGCTGATCGTGCTGGCCTACGGCTGCTACGGCTGCGGCAGTTGGTTCTATTTCAACTGGTACCCGAGCTGGCTGGTGCACGCCGGCCATTTCTCGCTGCGCCAGATGGGCCTCTACGCCTCCTTCCCCTTCCTCCTCGGCATCGGCAGCAACCTTCTGGGCGGGGCGCTCTGCGATCGGCTGGGCGTTCGCTTCGGCCTGCGCGCCGCCTCGCGCGCGATGACGTTCGGATGTCTCGCGGTCGGTGCTGCTCTCCTTTTCTGGATGAGCCTTGCCCGGGGACATGCGGCGGTGATCGCGCTCTCGAGTGCGGGCTTCGCCGTGATGGACCTCATGCTGCCGGCGGCATGGGCGATGTGCATGAGCATCGGCGGGCCGCATGGGGGACTGGCGACGGGGGTGATGAACACGGCGGGCCAGGCGGGCGGAGTGCTCTGTACGCTGGTCTTCGGATACGTCGTCGGCGCGACCGGCAACTACGAGTTGCCGCTGCAGATCGTTGCGTTGATGGTGCTCATCGCGGCGGTCGTGTTCTCCAGGGTGGATTGCACGGCGGGCCTAGCGCCAAAGCCGCATGCGCTCGAAGAAGCCGTCACTCCCCACCTGGCCGCCTTTGAGGACAAGCTGTAAGCCGTCGAGCTCCGGCGTCTGCGCATGCGCGCGGCACAGCGGCGCGCCGGGCTCCAGGCTCGCCACCCAGGTGAGCGCGTCGATACCGAGTTGTGCGACAGCGTGGCTGGACGTATCGCCGCCCGCCAGCACTACTCGCGGCACACGCGTCTCGATGAGGATCCGCCGCAGGAGCGCGCCCGCACGACGGCCGAGCGACTCGCCACGGGGTTGTGTCGCCGCTGTGAGAGGCCCGAGCGCGGTGTAGATGAGGGTACTGCGTCTCGCGCGCAGGTGAGCGACGGCTTCCTCGAAGACCTTCTCAGCCGCCGCGGCGCCGCAACTCTCATCGAGCAGGTGACCCAGGTCCAGCGCGATGCCGTGATAGCCGTTGGCGAGAGCCGTACGGATCTGGCGCTCCGTCGTCGGGGAGCAGCTGCCACTGACGACGAGAAGCGTGTCGACAGGCGTGGCGTGAGTGGGGGCAGGCTCACCGGCGATCACATGCGCGCCGCGCCAGGCGGACAGTAACGCGTAGGTAAGTCCCGAGCTGCCGACAGAGAAGAGCTTACGCTCAGAGGCATGCTGCCAGAGCAGCCGGCCGGTCTCCTCGAGCTCCGTGTCACTCACACCGTCGAAGAGCACGGCCGCATCGCCTCGCAACAAGCTCTCGGTCAAGGCTTCAGCCGCGCGGCCCTGCGCGAAGGCGGTGAGATCCACGAGGCCGATGTGCAGTTGCGTCTGCGCCGCAAGATGCCGCCTGAGGTCTGCCTCGTACATGGGCGTCACGGGGTGAGACCGCATGGTCGGGTGCCGGTCGATGCGGCAGATGCTCTCGCCGGCTGCGGCGAAGAGGTTGCCGAAGGCGACATAGCGCTTCAGGTGCGGTGCCGCCACCACGATGGGAATGAACGCCGGCGACAGAGTCTCGCGGCCGACCTCCAGCGCACGCCCGATCGAGCCGATCTGCGGCGAGCTGTCGAAGGTCGAGCAGGTCTTGTAGTGGACGATCGGCGCGCCGAGCGCGCCCAGCTGGCTGAAGATCACCGGCAGATGCTCGCTCATCCACTGCGGCGGGCGGCTGCGGCTCTCGCCTGCAATCCCGAGCGCCTGACAGTCCGCGAATTGCCGGCGAAGCCTCTCCGAGGGCATGCCCGTGAACAGCACGTTGCGCACACCGCCAAGCGACAGTGCCTCGAGCACGTCGGTGGAGCCCGTGAAATCATCGCCGTAGTAGGTGTAGAGCGGTCGGACCACGCTCTCGCCTTCAGTGGCCGAACGCGGCGAGCGCTTGCGCAAGCTCATGATGGCTGCGCGCATACTCGGCGAGCGGGATGCCCTGGACCGCAGCCTCCCAGCCCTGGTGCAGACTCCTGACCCCGGCCCCGATGCCGCCGGGATGACCCATGATGCCGCCGCCGCAGGCGTGAATGAGATCGACGCAGCCGAGTGCCCGATAGGTGGCGGGAGCCTGCAGCGCCGATTGTCCGGAGGAGAAGACCGGCATGACTTCGCAGCCGGGATGCGGCGCGGGGAACATCGGCGTCAGGCACTCGCGGGCGGAGGCAATCACCGACTCATCGCTCTCGCAGAACTTGTTGTCGAGGCCGTTGACGTGCACATGATCGATGCCGGCCAGGCGCCAGAGCTTCTGCCAGGCGATGAAGCTCATGCCGATGGCCGGGGAGCGGCCGAGGAGCCCCCAGCCATTGCGATGGCCGTGGATCGCCACCTGGCAGTGGGCCCGCAGCGCCGCTAGCGCCGGCAGGCCGATGCTGTTGAGACTCACCATGACACAGGTATTGCGTGCGGCCGCCACGCGATCGAGCCGCCGCATCATTTCATCGATCTCACCGGTGATGTTGACGGCATACATCACCCGCTTGCCGGTCCGGTTGGCATGCTCATCGAGGATGCGCATCACGGCACGCAGCCGCTCCTCGAAAGGGCAGCTGGGGCCATCGGCCTGCAGCTCATCGTCCTTGATGAAGTCGATGCCGGCGCTGGCGATCTGCGCGACGCGCTCCGCGGTGGCCTCGGCCGAGAGGCCGATGCTCGGCTTGATGATGGTGCCGATGAGCGGCCGGCCGTGCACGCCGGTGAGGCTGCGGGTTCCCGCGACACCGAACTGCGGGCCGCGGTAGCGCTCGAGGAATTGCGGCGGCAGCGACAGGTCGAGCAGCCGCATGCCGGAGAAGGGCTTGAGCTCCCACAGGTTGCCGGCGATGGCGGCGAGCAGGTTGGGTAGCGAAGGGCCGAAATTGTGCAGCGGCCAGGACAGCGTCACCTGTGCTCTGCGCCAGCGGCCGGGTGCGCACTTCGGCGCCCGCGCGCCGGGGAGCGCGGGCGCCGCGGCTTCGTCTAGCTCGAGCAGTGATTCGACGCGCGCGCCGAAGCGCTCGCGCAGCTCATCGGTCTCGCCTGCCACCCGCACGAACGTGCCGGTGGACTGCTCGCCGGCCATTGCCGCTGCGGCTTCCTCCAAGGGGCACGCCGTCTCGATCCAGTAACGCGCCGTGACGCGCGGCGGCCTGTCAGGTCCGCTGGAAGTAGACATCGTACGACTCGTTCTGCACGCCGTAGAATGGCACGAAAACCGTCTGCTCTGCGGCGTCAGTGTGCACGTAACCCTGACGGTCGCCAGCAGCAGCAGTGAGCGTAGTGCTCGAGAGCGCAGCCAGGGGGCGCACCGCATGCGTTGCACGTTGGCCGGTGAAATTGAGTGCGCAGTACATCAGCGGGCCGCGCATCAGCGCCACGGTGGCCCGATGCGCGCTGTCGATGGGCTCCGTGCGGAACGCCTGCGGTAACCGCAGCTCGATCCGGTCGCCGCGTTTCCAGGTACGCCGCAGTGCGGCGAACGTCCCCGGCGCCGAGGCGACTGCCGCGCGCCGTCCGTTGAGGCGAATCTCCAGATCCTCTTGCAGCCATCCCGGAACGCGCAGCATGACCGTGAATGGTGCAGGTGTCTCGGTCTCTATGCTCAAGGTCACCTCCTCACCGGCCGGGTAGTCTGTCTTCTGCACGAGACTGACTCGCCGTCCGGCAACGGACCACCTCACCCGCGATGGCGTGTAGAGATTGACGTATATCGCGCCTGGCGCCTGGAAGTAGACGTTGCGGACGTAGTCGGCGACGCCTTGTACCAGGGTGCCGGAGCAACAGGGCCATTTAGCGGGGTAGAACACCTTCGTCGCCCCGGGGTTGTAGCTGGAATAGTACGGGGAGTTGCCTTCGGAGTCCGGCGGCTTGACCGCGAGCAGTCCGTTGTAGAGGACTCTCTCCAGGCCATCTCCATAGCGCGCATCGGCGGTGAAGCGCAGCAGATAACGCGCGAGCTTCATCGTGGCGTAGGTGCCGCAGGGCGTCTCGAAGTGATCGGCGGTTGCGGTCAGGCTGTCGAGCAGCTCGGTCGTGCCCGGCTGCACCAGCGTCTCGCTTGGGCCCCAGCCGCCGGAGGCGTAGCGCTGCATCTGCAGGAATTTCCAGCCATTCGCGGCGGCGGCACGGTAGCGAGGGTCCCCCAGCTCCACATACGCGCGCGCGGCCGAGCTCAACGCCATCACGTGGCTGTAGGCATGCCGGCCAGGCAACACGTCCTCGCCGCGCGCGAGCGGATCGAAGTACGGTGCATCGAGGAGGTATTTGACGGCAAGCTCCCGCAGATGCGAGTCGCCCGTCAGCCGGGCGGCGGCGAAGAGGTTCTCCGGCAGGATGTAGGTCTCATCGTAAGGCGGGGTCTTGACGCCGATCCGGTCGCGGCTCACGGGGGAGATGAAGGGCAGGGCGCCGCGAACGACCTGCGGTATCAGGGAGCGGCCGCGCTCGATGCCCGCCAGCGTGCAGGCATCGAGCAGGCCGACGATGTGCTTGTCGAGCACGTAGGCCGGCCAGACCCGTTGCGCGCCCGGGCCCGCGTACGGATCGGGGTTGGCGGCGAGCGCCGCGGCGAAGCCCTCGATCAGTGCGCCGACCTTCTCGCGGCAGGCGCCATCGCCGGTGGCGCGCCCGAGGCGGGCGAGACCGGAGATGTACTGGCCGAGGGAGTGTCCCGGAATGAATCCGTCCTCGCCGTACCAGCCGCCCATGTCGAGCCCGGGGGCGGGGAGCCCGGCATGCCGGCGGTACACCTTGAGCAGGCGGTCATTGTCGAGCGCGAGGTAATGCGTGTGGATGAAGTCATATTGCGACTTCAGCGGGCCGCCCGTGAGCTCGACCGCGCCGTAGTCGAAATCCCGAAGGTGTGGGCTCGCGAGCGGCGATTGCAAGCCGGCTGTCGCCGCACCCACAGCCCCC
>DASVWT010000009.1:0-9124 GCA_036393055.1 Steroidobacteraceae bacterium | reverse complement strand
TCTTGCCGGCACCTAGATCGCCGGTCAGAAAGAGGATGAGCGGCTGCTCGAGCGCCGGCGGCCGCGCCATGGCGATCATCGCGCCGAGAGTCTCGGTCTCTTCCGGCGTCTTCAGAGATTGACGCAGTTGCGCAGCTCCCGAGCGACATCGCTGGCGAGGAGCCCTCGCTCCCCGGTGCGCGCCGCCGCATCGCCCGCCATGGCGTGTACCAGCACACCCACTCTGGCGGCGAGCCACGCATCGCGGCACTGCGCGAAGATGCCGGCGATGGTCCCGGTCAGCACATCGCCCATGCCGGCGGTGGCCATGCCGGGATTGCCGCGCTCGCAGAGCGCCGGTGTGCGCCCCGGCGCGCCGACGAGGGTGCCTGCGCCTTTGAGCACGACAGTCCCGCGATAACTCGCGACCAGGTGCTCGAGGGCCGCAAGCCGGTCGCGTTGGATCTCGACCGTGCTCGCACCCAGCAGGCGCGCCGCCTCGCCGGGATGAGGTGTCAGAATCCAGCCCTCGCGCGCCGGGCCGCGGGCCTCCGCGATGATGTTGAGAGCATCCGCATCGACCACCAGCGGCTTGCGGGAGCCGAGCACCGCATCGAGCGCGGCGCTCGCCCAGGGTGTGCGGCCAAGGCCGGGGCCAATGGCGATGACATCGGCCTTCTCCGCAGCCTCCGTCAGCGCCTGCACGTCCTTCAGCGGCAGACAGATGAGCTCCGGCCGCCCGGCGGAGATCGCCGGTACGTTATCCGGCGCGACCGCCACCGTCACGAGGCCAGCGCCGACGCGCAGACAGGCCTCGCCTGCCAGACGGACGGCACCGGGCATTCCCACCCCGCCGCCGACGATCAATACGCGGCCGAAATCGCCCTTGTGCGAGGAGCGCGCGCGGCGCGGCAGTGCCTGTTGGATGGCGGTGTCCAGGATCCGCTCGACTCGCGGCGGCGGCGCGCCTGCCTCGCCCGGGTCGATCTCCAGGTCATCGAAGAACACCGTGCCGGCGAATGCAGGCCCGTCGCCGATGAAGAGGCCGGTCTTCAGGCCCACGAAGGTGACGGTGCAATCCGCGCGTACGGTGTCCCCGAGCGGCACGCCGGTATCGCTGTCCAGGCCGGAAGGAACGTCCACCGCCACAATGGGGCGGCCGGAGCTGTTGATGTCGCGGATGACCCTCGCGGCCTCCTCGCGCGCCGGGCCTCGGAGGCCCGTACCGAGCAAAGCATCGACGATCACCTCGCCCTCTGCCAGGCGCTCCCGCCCATAGGGGTGGACTTGAGCGCCGCTCGAGCGTAGATCCTCGTAAGCCTGACGCGCATTTGCGCGAAGCATCTCGGGCGACGTCGCAGCAAGCGTCGTGACAGTGAGACCCGCCGCCTGCGCGAAACGGGCCAGCACGTATCCATCGCCGCCGTTGTTGCCTGCGCCGCAGATGATGACGATACGGTGAGCAACGGGGAAACGGGTGCGCAGATACCTCAGCGCGGCCTCGCCGGCGCGCTTCATGAGGGTGTAGCCGGGGATACCGAGCGTCTCGATGGCGTAGGCATCGAGCGCACGCACCTGAGCAGTCGAGTAGAGGCAAACGGGCAGCGCCATGGGCCGATTATACTGGCGCAGTGAAGGAAGCCATGACCCAACCGCCGCGCCTCGATCCGGAAGCGGCCAAGCGTCAGCTCGCGGCGCGCGCCCGGGAGCTCGGCTTCGACCGCATCGGCGTGGCGCTCATCGACATCCCGGATGACGAGCAGCACCTGCTGCGCTGGCTGGATGCCGGTCTGCACGGGGAGATGGATTACATGCGCCGCCATGGGGTCATGCGCAGCCGTCCGCAGGAACTGGTGCCAGGGACCATCCGCGTCGTAAGCGCGCGCATGGATTACTGGCCGCACGAGGCGCGGGATGCCGACGCGGTGCTGGGGGATGCGGAGAGCGGCTACATCTCCCGATATGCGCTCGGGCGCGACTACCACAAGGTGCTGCGCGGGTCCCTGGCGCGGCTCGCCAAGGAGCTCGCGCAGGACATCGGTGCCTTCGGTTACCGCGTCTGTGTCGACAGCGCGCCGGTACTGGAGAAGGCGCTCGCCCGTAACGCGGGCCTCGGCTGGATCGGCAAGCACACCAACCTGATCTCGCGGGATGCGGGCTCGTGGTTCTTCCTGGGAGAGATCCTGACGGATCTGCCGCTGCCGGCGGATGAGCCGGCGAGCGCGCATTGCGGCACTTGCACGGCTTGCATCGCGGCGTGTCCGACGGAGGCGATCGTGGGGCCTCATCGGTTGGATGCGCGGCGCTGTATCTCATATCTCACGATCGAGCATCACAGCGCCATCCCCGTAGAGTTGCGGGAGGCAATGGGCAATCGCATCTACGGGTGCGACGATTGCCAGCTCGTCTGCCCTTGGAACAAGTTTGCGCATGCGGCGGCGCATCCGGATTTCAAGGTGCGGCATGGACTCGATGCGGCGCGGCTCACGGAGCTCTTTGCCTGGACGGAGGCGCAGTTCGAGGAGCGGATGCGGGGGTCGGCGATTTATCGGATCGGCTATGAGAAGTGGTCGCGGAATATTGCGGTCGCGCTGGGCAATGCGCCCACATCAGAGACAGTGATTGCGGCGTTGGAGCGGCGGCTCGAGGGGGCTTCGGAGCTGGTGCGCGAGCATATCGAATGGGCTGTTTCCCGGCATAGGAGTCGCCCTGTCGATCTCCAGAGCCCCTCACAAGTTTGATGCGCTCTTCGGTCAAATTCGGAGCTGCAGGTTATCTATCAGGCGGGCGCGGCCTAGCCGCGCGGCAACCAACACCACGAAGTGCTGCGTGTTGGTGTCAGGGCTGCTGAGATCATCGGCGCGGCGTACGGAGAAGTAATCCGGCCTGAAACCCGCCTGCTCGAGCGCTCTGATGCCAGTGCGCTCCATGGCGGCGAAATCGCGGTCACCTTTGCGCAGCCGCTCGACTGCCGCGCAGAGGAGCTGATGGATGAGGGGGGCTTGGCGGCGCTCATCGTCGGTGAGGTACTGGTTGCGCGAGCTCATGGCCAGGCCGTCGGGCTCGCGAACCGTCGGCGCGGGGACGATGGTGATCGGCATGCAGAGGTCGGCCACCATGCGGCGGATGATGGCGAGCTGTTGGAAGTCCTTCTCGCCGAAGACCGCGATGTCGGGCTCCACGATGTGGAACAGCTTGGCGACGACTGTGGCGACGCCCTCGAAGTGGCCGGGGCGGAACTCGCCGTCGAGGATGCTGGAGAGGCCGGGGACGTCGATGCGCGTCGCGCGCTCCGAGCCGTTGGGGTAGATCTCGGCCACGTCGGGCATGAACATCAGGTCGCAGCCGGCGTCGGTCAGCATGCGGGCATCCTGTGCGGGGGTGCGCGGGTAGTGGGCGAAATCCTCGTTCGGGCCGAACTGCATGGGATTGACGAAAATGCTGGCGACGAAGCGGTCGCCGTGGCGGCGCGCCATCTCGATGAGGCTCACGTGGCCGGCATGGAGGTTTCCCATGGTGGGGACGAAGGCGATGCGCCGGCCTTCGCTGCGCCAGCGCCGCACGTGCTCGCGCACAGCCGCTATCGTAGTGGCGGTGTCCATGGGCCTCAGAAGCAGTGCTCCGGGGCGGGATAGGCGCCGCTGCGGACGGCTGCGACGTAGCGCTTCAGGGCCTCGCGATTGTCGCCGGCGCCCTTCATGAAGTCCTGGACGAAACGGGGTTTGCGGCCGGTGGTGATGTCGAGGATGTCGTAGAGGACGAGGATCTGGCCATCGGTATCGGGGCCGGCGCCGATGCCTATGACGGGGACGTGAAGCGCCTGCGTGATCGCTTTCCCGAGATCCGCTGGGATGCATTCGAGGAGCACTATGTCCGCGCCGGCGGATTCCAGGCGCTTGGCGTTCTCGATCATCTGCGCGGCGGCATCCTGCTCCCGGCCCTGCACGCGAAAGCCGCCGGTCTTGTGCACGGATTGGGGCCTCAGCCCGAGGTGCGCGCAGACGGCGATGTCATGACTGGTGAGGAACTCGACGATGTCGGCCTGGCTGCCGCCGCTCTCGAGCTTCACCATCTTGGCGCCGCCCTCCTGCATGAGGCGCACGGAGTTCTCGAGCGCGCGCTCTTTCGAGGGATAGCTCATGAAAGGCAGGTCGGCGATGAGGAACGGCCGGTGCAGGCCGCGTGCCACGGCGCGGGTGTGGTAGACGATGTGGTCCATGGTGACCGGCACGGTCGTGTCGTGTCCCTGGATGACCATGCCCATCGAGTCGCCGACCAGCACGACATCGACGTCGGCCTGATCGAGCAACACGGCGAAACTGGCGTCGTAGCAGGTCAGGCTGGCGATCTTCTGCCCGTCGGCCTTCATGCGCGCGAGCGTGCTCAGCGTCACGGGCTGCCGGTCGGAGTCGCGAAGCTGCAGGTGTGTGTACATGAGTCAGCCTACGATCGTTTGCTGAAGGGATCCCTGCTGCGCATGGGGTTGTAGTAGAGGCGTCCCCGCTTCATGCGGCGGATAGCGGCCAGCAACTCGTCGTAATCCGCCGGGTTGTTGACCGGATCGATGGCAGCGGCGTTGACGATGAGGAGGGGCGCCGCCTCGTATTCGTGGAAGAAGCGCGCATACGCCTCGTTCAGCCGCACCAGGTAATCGCGCTCGATGTGTTGCTCGTAGCCGATGCCGCGCCGGGTGATACGCTCGAGGAGCACGTCGACCGGGGCCTGCAGATAGACCACGAGGTCGGGCTTGGGCGCCTGCACGTCCAGGCGCGCGTAGATCTGCTCGTAAAGGGCGAATTCCGCATCGTCCAGCGTCACCCGCGCGAACAGGCGATCCTTGTCGAGCAGGTAATCCGCCACGCGCACCTGGGCGAAGAGGTCCTGCTGGTTGAGGGCGGCGAGCTGCTGGCAACGTTGGAAAAGGAAATAGAGCTGCGCCGGCAGCGCGCCGGCGCGGGGATTCCTGTAAAAGCGCTCGAGGAACGGGTTCTGCGCCGCATCCTCCAGCACGGGCTGCGCCGACAGACTCTCGATGAGGCGCCGGGCGAGGCTCGTCTTGCCCACGCCGATCGGCCCTTCCACCACGATGAACTGGTGCTCAGCCCCGGTCATGCTCGTATGCGCCATCCAGTCGGATTCAGGGCTCGCCCAGGGATTCGAGGCCCTCGGGCGCAACGCGCCCTTTGAGCTCGGCCACCCGGCCGAGCCCGGGTACATCGAGGTCCGGGGCGAGGTCGCAAAGAGGATACAGAACGAAGTTCCGCTCCACTATCCCGCGATGGGGCAGGGTCAGGCTGGGCTCGTCCCGGCGCTCCCGGCCGTAGACCAGGAGATCGAGGTCGATGATGCGGGGTCCCCAGCGCTCGTGCTCCGCCGGCCTGCCCAGGGTCCTCTCGAGCGCCAAAAGCGCCCCGAGCAGGGCCGGCGAATCGAGCTGCGTGAGTAGCCCGGCCACGGCGTTGACGAAGTCCGGCTGCGGCACGGGGCCGAAGGGCCGGGAACGGTAGAGCGGCGACAGGCGCACCAGCCGCGTGGACGGCAGGCTTCCCAAAGCCTCAGCCGCCCGCCGGACCTGGGCGGCCGGATCCTGCAGATTACTGCCGAGGCCAATGTATGCCGGCCGCCAGCTCGCCGGCTTCCGGCTGCTCACGTGGGGCGCGGACCACGCCGGCCCCGGCGGCGGCGACGACCGGTCTTCGCGCGTGCGGGCCGGGGACCTGCCGCCTGCGCAAGCGCATCCGCCATATGCCCCTGCTCCTCGTGCGGCACTTCCTGCACCTGGGTCCACCAGCGGGCCATCTCAGGAGATGCGAGACCGAGCTCCGCCCGTAGCAGCAGCAGGTCATAGGCCGCCCGGAACCGGGGATGCGTGAGAAGACGCAGTGCACGGCGTCCGCTTGGATGCTCGAGGCGCGGCTGCAGCGCGAACATCTCGCTCACGCCCAGCGAGAAGCGCCGCGGTATTGCCAGATGCTCCTGAGCCTGCCGCACCGCGCGGTCGCAGGCCTCGACGATCGCGGAGATCTCGTGCCACTTCTCGGGCGGCATCGCTTCGATGATCTGGGCAATGGGGCCGTAGAGGAGCAGCGCGAGCAGGAACGTGGGGGTGAGCGGGCGGCCGGCGGCGGCGCGCGCATCGGTGTTGGCCAGGCCCTTCATCAACAGCCGCTCGACCAGCCCGCCGGAGTGAGCGGTGAGATACGCATCCACACTGGGCAGGAGCTGCGCGAGCAGTCCACGCCGCCGCAAGGTCTCGAGACTCCTCGCCCCGTGCCCGGTGAGAAAGAGCTTCAGTGTCTCATCGAAGAGCCGCGCCGGCGGTACACCGCCCAATAGCTCACGCAGCCGTCCGATGGGCTCGGCCGTCTCGGCGTCGATCTCGAAACCGAGCTTCGCCTCGAAGCGCGCGGCGCGCAGCATGCGCACCGGGTCTTCGCGGAATCGGGTTTCCGGATCGCCGATCAGCCGCAGGCGCCGGGCGGCGATGTCTTCCACGCCATTGACGTAGTCCCAGATCGAGAAGTCGGCGATGTTGTAGTAGAGGGAATTTGCGGTGAAATCGCGGCGCCAGACGTCCTCGTCGATGGTGCCATAGACGTTGTCCCGCAGGATACGCCCGGTCTCATCGAACATACGCTGCGGATCATCTCCCGCAGCCGCACGCGCCTCCCGCCCGAATTCCCGGCCCGGAGCAGCCATTCTGGCCGTACCGGCGCCCCCTGCAGGCCCGGTCGCCTGCTCGCCGTCCTCGTGAGGTGTCGCTGCCGGATCACCCGCCAATGCGCGGATTTCGGCAGCCGCGAGCTCCACTGTGTCCTCATCCGCGGGGTCCACCGCGAGCTCCGGATCGTCGAGCTCCGCCGCCTCGCCATCCTCGGGATCGGCGTCCGCCAGCGGCTCCTCACCCTGGGACGGCGCGCTCGCCGCCCGGAATGTGGCGACCTCGATGATCTCCTGGCCAAAGAACACGTGGGCCAGCCGGAAGCGCCGCCCCACCAGCCGGCAATTGCGGAAGAGCCGCTTGACCTGCTCCGGGAGCGCGTCCGTGGCCACATCGAAGTCCTTGGGCTCCATGCCGAGCAGCAGGTCCCGCACACAGCCGCCGACCAGAAATCCCTGGAATCCGGCGTCCTTCAGCCGATAAAGCACTCGCAGGGCGTTGGGCGAGATATGGGACCGGGAGATGGTGTGCTCCGCCCGCGGAATGACCCTGGGCTTGGCCGCGGGTGACACCGGGCGTGCATGGGAGGAGTTCAATTCGTTGCTTTCGGCTTGAGCATTGGACACAGCCCCCTATAATACCGCGCTCCTGAAGCCGGCCCCGAAGCCAAACGCTCCCTTCGTCTAGAGGCCCAGGACATAGCCCTCTCAAGGCTGTAACACGGGTTCGAATCCCGTAGGGAGCGCCATCATATCAACGGCTTACGGCTGAGGGCTTCCCGGTACTCCGGGTCTGCACGGAAACCACCGCGCCGAGCCGCCCTCCCCCTTCCAGATTTGGGACAGCACGCGCGCTGTGACGCCCGGCTGGAGGCGGGGCCCGCATGATGCTGAAACCATCGCGGGCGCCACCATTCAACTACTCGCAATCAGGGGCTTGCCACAACATGACATCGCTACTTCAGCGCTGTTGCAGCAGGAATGCCGCTTGCTGTCAAGTTTGCCGCCGAGCGGTCCGAAACCCATTCAGCTAACTCAGGCTGCCGCGCGCGCATGCGGGAGGGTGACTATGCGAATCAGGCGTCCGGCGTACCCTGCCATCTCATCGACCCCAGCCCCGTATCTCGATGCAGAGCATAGATCCGTCGCGTCTCGCGTCGCGCGGCTGACGAGGCTCGGCGTTCGCCAACGAGGTATTACCGCAACGCCTGTCACGGTGAGCGCGAGCCGCAGATCAGCGGCGTCCCGGGTGCCGGCAGTAGTGGTGGGCGGCTCCCTCAACAGCCTGGGGGTAATCCGCAGCCTGGCATGCGACCGCATGCCGCTCTACCTCCTCGAGAGAAGCCGCCGATGCGCCGGATTCTGGTCTCGCCACTGCCGATTCGTGCAGACGCCGGCACGGGGTGGTCCGGCTTTGATCGATGCTCTGGTCCGCCTCGCAGAGGAACTCAACTGCCGTCCGGTGCTCATCCTGACGAGTGATCACGCCGTCGCTGCGGTCTCCACCGACCGTGAACGCATCGAATCGCATTACCGGATCGCTTTGCCGCCGCCCGCCATGGTGCGGATACTGGCCGACAAAGTGAGCTTTCAGGCCTTTGCGGAGCGCGAGCACTTCCCCGTGCCCCATGCGAAAGCGGTCTGCGATGAGGCTGATCTCCCGCAACTCTCGGAGCTGGCGCCGCCGCTCATCCTGAAACCCGCTGACAAGAAGCTCGTGGAGGAAGGCGTGGTCGAGCGCACGGCGCGGGCGGACACGATCGAGGAGGCTCGGATCCAGGGCGCTCGGATGCTACGGCGAGCCGGAAGCGTCATCGTGCAGGAATGGATCGAGGGCGGCGATGAGGAGCTCTTTTTCACGCTCTTCAGCTGTGATCGGCGCGGCCAGGTCGTGGGGATGTTTACGGGGCGCAAGCTCCTCTGCTGGCCGCCCGGAGTCGGCTATACCACCATCTGCGTCGCCGCACCGGAGGCTGCCACCGAGCTCGAGGCCATGACGCGCGCGATGATCGTGCGCACCGAATACCGGGGACTCGGCGGGATGGAGTTCAAGCGCCAGGCAGGCAGCGGGCGTTTTCTGATGATCGAGCCCACCGTCGGACGGACGGACTGGCAGGAGGAAATCGCGAGCCTCTGCGGCGTGAATCTGCCACTCCTCACCTACCGCGCGGAACTCGGGGAGCCACTGCCGGCGCCGCCGCCACCGCGTGACCGCATCGCCTGGCGCTCATCGAGGCAGTATCGCGTACGGCCAGCGACGGCCGAGCCGCGCCTGCACGTGGTCGACGGCCATTTTCGCTGGTCGGACCCGCTTCCAGGCTTTTACTTTTACGCGTATGAGCGTGGCGCAGTCCGCTTATGGCGGGGCCTCACACGACTCATCCGGGTGCGCCCGGTCGCGCCGCGAGTACCGCGGAGCCTGGGACAAGCTGTGGAGGAATGACCGTGGATGCCGATATCACCATCGTCGGGGCTGGGCCTTACG
>DASVWT010000008.1:0-9026 GCA_036393055.1 Steroidobacteraceae bacterium | reverse complement strand
AAGCAGGCGGGACGCCTGGACCTGAGCGCCCTCGGCATGGATCCGAAGACCGGCGCGCTCATGGACGAGCTGATCCACAAGCCCCACGGGATCATTCTCGTCACCGGCCCCACCGGCTCCGGCAAGACGACGACCCTCTATGCCGCTCTGGAGCGGCTGAACGACAACACCCAGAACATCATGACGGTCGAGGACCCGATCGAGTACTACATCGACGGCATCGGCCAGACCCAGGTCAACACCAAGGTGGAGATGACCTTCGCGCGGGGCCTGAGGGCCATCCTGCGCCAGGATCCCGATGTCGTCATGATCGGCGAGATCCGTGATCTCGAGACAGCGCAGATCGCCGTGCAGGCGAGTCTCACCGGTCACCTGGTCCTCTCGACCCTGCATACCAACACCGCGGCCGGCGCGGTCACGCGCCTGCGGGACATGGGCATCGAGCCATTCCTGCTCTCCTCGAGCCTGATCGGCGTGCTCGCGCAGCGCCTGGTACGGGTGCTGAACCCGGAGACCAAACAGCCCTTTCAGGCCGGGGACTACGAGCGCCGGCTCCTCAATCTCGGCCCCGGCGACCCCTCCCCCATTCTTTACCGCCCGGGACGCGATGCCATGGGTGGCTACCGGGGCCGCTCCGGCGTTTACGAGCTGATCGTGGTCGACGATGCCATGCGCACCATGATCCACGACGGGGCGAGCGAGCAGGAGCTCGAGCGTCACGCTCGCCTCACGACCCCGTCGATCCGCGACGATGGCCGTGCCAGGATCCTGCGCGGCGAGACGACCATCGAGGAAGTGCTGCGGGTCACCCGCGAGGATTAGCACCTCATGGGCGCGTTCGAATACACGGCCCTCGATAACGCGGGCAAGGAGCGTACGGGCGTCCTGGAAGGCGACACTCCGCGCCACATCCGCCAGCTGCTGCGCGAGCGCCAGCTGCTGCCGGTCGCCGTAAGCGAGGTCGCGCAGAAGGAAGCGACCCGCCAGCGATCGTTCGGCTTCGTCCGCCGCGTCGCGCCCGCCGACCTCGCGCTCTTCACCCGCCAGCTCGCCACGCTGGTGCGGGCGGGCCTGCCGCTGGAGGAATCTTTGCTCGCCGTCTCGCAGCAGACCGAGAAGCCGCGCGTGCAGAGCATCATCTTGGGCGTGCGCTCGAAGGTGATGGAAGGCCACACGCTGGCCGACGGGCTGGCGGAGTTCCCGCGGGTATTTCCGGAGATCTATCGCGCCACGATCTCCGCCGGCGAGCAGGCCGGACATCTCGATACCGTCCTCGAGCGCCTCGCCGTGTACACGGAAAGCCGCGAAGAGATCCGCCAGAAGATCCTGGCGGCGATGCTCTACCCCATCGTGCTCACAGTGATGTGCTTCGTCATCGTCTCGGCGCTGCTCGTGTTCGTGGTACCGAAGGTCGTCTCGGTATTCCAGGCGAGCAAGGCGGCGCTGCCGCTCATGACGCAAGTCCTCATCGGCACCAGCGGGTTCCTGCGGGCGTACGGCATCTGGCTCGTCATCCTCGCCATCATCGCCGTGATCCTCTTCCAGCGCTGGTTGCGCAATCCGGACGCGCGGCGACGCTACCATCGGCTGCAGCTTCGCCTGCCGCTCATCGGCAAGCTCGCCCGCGGCTTCAACACCGCACGCTTCACGCGCACGTTCAGCATTCTCTCGACGGCCTCCGTCCCTGTGCTCGAAGCCATGCGCATCTCTGGCGAGGTGGTGACGAATCTGCCGATGCGCGATGCCGTGATGGACGCCGCTGCGCGGGTGCGCGAGGGTGCACCGATCGGCCGGTCTCTTTCGGTGAGCAAGCTCTTTCCGCCGATGACCGTTCACCTGATCTCCAGCGGCGAATCGAGCGGCGAGCTCGATTCCATGCTGGAGCAGGCCGCCATCAGCCAGGAGCGGGAGCTCGATGGCATCCTGGCGGCCATGGTGGGTCTCTTGGGCCCCCTCCTCATCGTGGTGATGGGCCTTTTCGTCATGGGCATCGTCTTCGCCATGCTGCTGCCGATCTTTCAGATGAATGACCTGATTCACTGATTCTGGGATTGCGCTATTCGGGAAATCTGATTTAACTTTCGCGCGGTCCCCTGCAGGACTTCGGTGTCCCGCATGAGCGAGAAATCCGAATCGGACGAGTTCGAGAACGAAGACGACGAAGAGCCGGCCGTCGAGGAAGGCGACGTCGATCTGGATCAGGTCATCAAGGACCTTGACCTCGCCAAGCGCCGCGGCCAGCGCGCCGGCGAGCCGCCGTGGCGTCGTCTCGAGCGCCTTCTCGAGGAGAAGCGCACCGCAGAGCTCACCAGCGACTTCGAGGATTACGACGTCGGGGATGACGACCCCGACAGGCCGCGGCGCAGGAAGAAGGGCTGAGCCGGCATCAGCCCGGCGGGATGGCGTTCTCGATCCGGAGAGCGGTCGCCGCGGCTGCCAGGTACCTGCTCAGCCTGTTCGCGCAGCCTCATGTAGGCCGCGGCGGCCGAAGAGCTGGCCGCGTGCGAACGCCGCCCCGGCACCGAGCGTGAGAGAGAAGATGACGCAGATCCAAGGGAAAACGTTGCCGATGCGGGTGTAGAGCGTCGGCCCGGGCCCAAGCGCCAGATCGGCGATGATCATGGTCAGACCCGTCGGCGCATCCTTCCTGAGGGCGACGAGCCGTCCTTGCGCATCGCTGGCGAATACCAGACCGTCATGGGCAGCTCGCACTGTCGCAAATCCGTCTTCCACCCCCCGCATCACCGACATGATTCCATGCTGCCAGCCATCGATGCCCATATCACCCGCGGGCACTCCCATCAGGCGGACACCCTTTGCGGCATCCGCGCGAATGGTGTCTGGGAAATCCATGTCCTTGCAGATTTCCATGCCGCGCCCATCGCCCAACCAGCCCGACACGCGGCCGGCTGTGTAGCGGTCCTCCAGCCCTGGCACCCGGTGGCGCTTGTCGTAGCGTTGCACCCTGCCGTCGGGCGCGATCGAAAGCGCGAAATCGCCTGCGGGCGAATCGGAATGGAAGCCGGCAATGATCTGCACGCCCGTATCTCTGGCAGCGGCAACGAGCGGGCTGATTATCGCGGCCTGCGCATCGGGGATCGATGCCATCCCGCCTTCCGGTGTAACCGCGAATCTGGCACCTTGGCTGGCAGCCAGACGGATCTCGCGCGCATAGGTCTCCGTGACTTCGAGCGCGGCGGGCAAGGAATGCGCCCGCCAGGAATTGGCCACGGCTGTCTCGTCGACGATCGCCGCCACCCGTAGCGTATCGGGCTGCGCTCTCGCCAGGCGCACTATCCCAAACACGAGATTGACCACGCAAATGAAAGCACCGGCGCCGATGGCGGCCGCGGCAGCACGTTTGGGCCGCAGCGCCATGGCGAGGGTGTTGGCAAACAGGCACATCAGGAAGGTGAGGGCCCACATCCCGAAAAGCGATGCGCTCTGGATGAGAACGGGCGCCCCCAGCGTGCTGTAGGCGAATGATCCATAGGTACCGTTCGGAGACCGCATCTCCATCAGGAACTCGAACGCAGTCCAGCAGGCCGGAAAGGCGAGCAACGTGAGGACGGGAGACGCCCGCCGCTGCACGAATCGCGCAAACCAGACCCCACCGCAGAACAGCGCCGTATAGATGCCCACGGACGAGATGATGACGAGCGGCGGTATGAGGGGGAGATACGGCGATTGCAGGATGTAGCCTACGCCCGCGAGGATTGCGGCGGCGCTCGCCGCCATCACCTGCCAGTTGGGTGCTTTGCCGTAGGCCAACCACAACAGCGGCACTGGCGCGAGCCAGGCCAGCGGCCATGCGTGGTCGAACCCCTGCGACAGATAGAACATGGCGCCGCTCAACACGGCGGCGAGCACGGTGATCATTTGTCTTCCCCGGGCTGTTTGAGCGATTCGAGAAAATTGCGATACGCCGCGCGGTACAGCGCCTTGAGCTGCTTTTCGCTCCCGAATCGGTTGGCGCGATTCATGGAGATGAAACCCTGCCCCAATGCCGCGACCGCCAGGGCGATCTCGAGTGTCGGCTTGTCGCGAAGCCTCCCTTCGGCCTTCGCTTGATCGATGCGGGCCATGGCCATCGCAAGCGCCGGCGAGCGACCTGCCGCAAAGTCATCGGGGAAGCGCCGCGCCGCCGGCGCAGGCAGGAAGAATGCGGCATCGAAGCGATGCGGCTGGGTGAGCGCAAAATCCAGATACGCTTCCCCGAGCGCCACCAGCCATTCCAGTGGATCCCGGGCGCGAAGCCGGCGCACGATGCTCTCCCAAGCGGCCATGCCGTCCTGCATGAGAGCATCGAGAAGCGCATCCTTGTCCGCGAAATGGCGGTAGAGCGCCATCGGCGAAAGCTCTGCTTTTTGCGCAACCCTGCGGATGGTGAGGCCTTCGATGCCTCGGGCTTCGAGCACCGCCTTCGCGGCCGACAGTATGCGGTCCTTGGTCATGCGTACATAGTACACATTGTGTACGACGTATACAATGGCGCGATCGGCCGCGAACGGCTCGGCGCCCAACTCGATACGTTGAAAGAGTCGGAGGATCGAGACTATGACCGCGAATCAGCCGTCGCTGACCCTATACATGCGATGCGCTCGGCGCATCGCTGCAGAGCTGAGACCTCACGCCCTCGCATCGCCGGTGGCTTCCCGGGCGTATTTGTTGTCCCTTCCGGAGCGCGTGATCCGCTCAGCGCTCGGGCTGAGCGCCGGCCTGCTGCGTGAGGTCGGTGAAGTGGCGCTTCCGCGCAGCGTACGCCGCAGCCATCTGTACCACAGCCTCGTGGACGTGACGCTTCGGTACATGATCGAGCGCGTCGGTGGCGCTGAAGGGGTCTACCCGACGGCAGAGGCTCAGACCGGCGACTTTCTCGCAAGACGGGGAGCCGGCCACGTAGTAGAGCTCCTCGGCATCGTGGCGTTTCGCGTCTCGCCCGTATGGGTGCTCGCGGCGCTGGCCGATCTCAGCGGCCTCGGACGACGCCTGATACCGGAGATCGCCGCGGCGCTCGAAGCGGAGGGACTGGTGGAGAAAGGCTCTCGCTTCGAGAGCGTGGATCAGCTGCTCGACGGCTTGGAGAGGACCTCGTCCCGGCTGGCGGAAACGTTCAACACGCCCCCGCTCGATGTGGCAAGCCTGCGCCAGGAATGGACGGCGATCCGGAGCGAGGCCGGTAGACTCCGGCAGGCCGCGCTGCCGCCGCCCCAGGCAATCTCCGGCCGATGGGAGGAAATCAAGGAAGAATCGGCGCGGCAGCGCCGATCGATTTTCGAGACCTCATCGGTGCTGGCAGTCTCCACCGTCCGCGCATTCCCGGGGACGGCGCGCCGGTTCTCCGCGTCCGCCCGCATCGGCGCGAAACGTACCGGACAGCTGCTCTCGGGAGCGATCCTCGATCACTACGAGCAAACCCTGAGCGAGCTGCGCCAGATCGGGTATCTCACCTACGCCAAGCGGCAGCTTAGCCCTTACGTGCGCGCCTGTGTCGAGCAATTCTCACCCCGGCGGCGAACGCTCACGCAGCGGCTGTTGGATGAGGTACGACGTCAGTGAAAGTCCCGAGAGCGGGTGATCAGCTCACCGAGCAGCGGTGTGCGGTCGATCAGCCGGCGGGCCACGACGTGCATGACGCCTTCCTGCCGCTGCAGCTCGCCCTGCACCTCGAGCAATCGTGATTCCAGCAGCGGGCGGCGGTACTCATCGCCTACCCGCTCCCACACGATGATGTTCACCTGGCCTGTCTCGTCCTCGAGAGTAAGAAAAGTCACGCCGCTTGCCGTGCCCGGGCGTTGACGCATCAGTACGATGCCTGCCGTACGTACCGGTTTACCGTGCGCCACACCATCCAGGTCGCGAGCGCTGAGCAGTTGCTCCGATTGCAGCGAATCGCGCAGCAGCGCAAGCGGGTGACGCCCCAGGGTAAGTCCCACGGAAGCATAGTCGGCGACGATACGCTCTCCTTCCGTCGGGGCTCGCAGCAGCGGGGTCGGCTCATGGGCTATCTCATGGGTCGCATCGAGCAGAGCCGCCTCCAGCGGCAGCGGGCGCTCCGTCCCAGCCACCTCCCAGAAAGCCAGGTGACGGTTACCGCTCAACGAAGCGAATGCGCCAGCCCCGGCCAGAGCTTCAAGATCACCGCGATCCAGCGCAGCACGAGCGGCCAGATCCTGTACGCTCGCGAACACCTGCTGCCCACGAGCCGCGATGAGGCGATCCGCGCCAGCACGGGAAAGCGACTTGACGAGCCTCAGTCCCAAACGGAGCGCAGGCTCTCCATCTTCCTCTCGCCGTTCCAGCGTGCAATCCCATACGCTGACGCAAACGTCGACCGGACGTACTTCCACCCCGTGTGCACGCGCGTCTCTAACCAGTTGCGCCGGCGCGTAGAATCCCATGGGTTGACTGTTGAGCAGCGCCGCCGTGAACGCCGCTTGCTCATGGCATTTGAGCCAGGCAGAATCATAGGCCAATAGGGCGAAGCTTGCGCTATGGCTTTCCGGGAAGCCATACTCGCCAAATCCCAACATCTGTTGATACAGCCTCTCCGCGAATTCCGCAGCATAGCCGCGGACTCTCATCCCCCCGATGAGCTTTTCCCTGAAATGCTCGATCCCGCCGCTGCGCTTCCATGCGCCCATGGCACGGCGCAGCGCATCCGCCTCGCCGGGCGTGAAGCCTGCCGCGGCGATGGCGAGCTGCATCACCTGCTCCTGGAAGATCGGCACGCCCAGGGTGCGCTTCAACACCGCCTCGACCTCGCGGCTCGGATAGCTCACCGGCTCGCCGGACTTCCGGCGCTTGAGGTACGGGTGCACCATGTCGCCTTGGATGGGACCGGGGCGGACGATGGCGATCTCGATGACCAGGTCGTAGTAGGAGCGCGGCTGCAGGCGCGGCAGCATCGCCATCTGCGCGCGCGACTCGATCTGGAAGATGCCGATGGTATCGGCACGGGAGATCATCTCGTAGACCTCCGGCGCCTCCGCCGGCAGGCCCCCGAGGGCGTGTTTCGTGCCGCGGAACGCGTTCACCAGGTCGAAGGACTTGCGCAATGCCGTCAGCATGCCCAATGCCAGCAGATCGACCTTGAGGAGGCCGAGGTCATTGAGGTCGTCCTTGTCCCACTGCACAACCGTGCGACCCTCCATGGTCGCGTTCTCGATGGGCACCAGCTCCTCGAGCGCCCCCTCAGAGATCACGAAACCGCCGACGTGTTGGGAAAGGTGACGCGGAACGCCCGGGAAGGCGACCAGCTCCTGCACCAGGGGCAGCATGCGCGCAAGCATCGAGCCATCGGGCTCGAACCCGGCTTCGCGCAGCCGCTCGCGCATCACCTCGCCCCCATCCCACCACTGCATGACCTTGGTGAGCCGCGTGCACTCCTCGGGATCGAGGCCGAAGACCTTGCCGATGTCGCGCAGCGCGCTTTTCGGCCGGTACATGATCACGGTGGCAGCGATCGCCGCCCGCTCCCGGCCGTATTTCTCGTAAACATATTGGATGACCTCCTCCCGCCGCTCGTGCTCGAAGTCGATGTCGATGTCGGGCGGCTCGTTGCGCTCCCGGGAAATGAAACGCTCGAAAAGCAGCGATGCGCCGCGCAAGGGGTCGACGGAGGTCACCCCCAGACAGAAACAGACGCGGGAGTTGGCGGCGGAGCCCCTGCCCTGGCACAGAATCCCCTTGCTGCGCGCGAAAGCGACGATGTCGTGCACGGTCAGGAAGTAAGGCTCGTAACCAAGGTCCGCGATGAGAGTGAGCTCGTGCTCGATGGCCTTGCGCTCACTCTCAGGTACGCCCTGCGGCCAGCGCCAGCGAGCACCCGCCTCCGTGAGCTTGCGCAGATGGCTGGCCGGAGTCTCACCGGCAGGCACGAGCTCATGCGGATACTCGTACCGCAGCTCCTCGAGAGAAAACGTGCACCGCCCGGCGATGGCCACCGTCTCCTCCAGCAGCTCGCGCGGATAAAGCTTCGCCAGCCGCTCGCGCTCCCGCAGATAGCGCTCGCCGTTAGGGTAGAGCCTCCTGCCCGCCTCATGGATCGGCACGTTGTGCCGGATCGCAGTGACCGCATCCTGAAGCCTGCGACGGGCGCGCACGTGCATATGAACGTCGCCGCTCGCCGCCAGCGGGATTCCAACATCCCGGCCGATCCGCCGCAGCGCCTCGAGGTGCTCGCGATCCACCCCAGCGCGGAGCAACTCCACCGCGATCCACAGCCTGTCGGCAAAGCGCTCCTTCAGCCAGCGCGCCTGCTCGCCATCGTTGCCGCAAGCGCTTCCCGGCACCCAGAGGATGAGACAGTGCTCGAGCCCGTTCTCCTCCAGATCCGTGCGCGTCAGAGAATATTCGCCCTTCCCGGCGGCGCGCCGGCCACGGGTGATGAGCCGGCAGAGCCGCCCGTAACCACGCCGGTCGGTGGCGAGCGCCACGAGCTTCAGTCCGCAGGCGAGGCGCAGCTCCGAGCCGATGATGAGCTTCAGCTTCTGTCCTTTCGCCGCCACATGAGCACGCACCACACCGGCAACGGAGCACTCGTCCGTGATGGCAAGCGCCTCATAGCCCAGCTCCACCGCCTGCCCCACCATCTCGTGCGGATGCGAGGCCCCGCGCAGGAACGTGAAGTTGCTCAGGCAGTGAAGCTCGGCATAAGGCGGCAACTCAGCACCAACCTCACACCCCATCAGCCGAACACTCCATGCAAAAACCACCGGTGCGGCGGCTCGCGCTCGCGAAACACCCACAGGCGCGCACCGCGATCATCAACGGCGGTGTAGTAATCGCGCGCCACCTCCCCGCCATCCCCCCACCCCGTCTCGATCCGCTCCGCCTCCCCCATCAACCGCAAAGCCCCCCTCTTGCGCGGCAGCCCGTCGCGCTCGTCGAGCAAGCGCGGTGCAGGCAAAAGCCATAGGGGATAGCGGTCAAAAGACTTCCGATTGTCAACACTCCGGATCGTCGACGTAGTCGCCATCACAGGCTCCCTGACGCCCCAAGCCGCCTCCGGCCGATGATCCTCG
>DASVWT010000007.1:0-8408 GCA_036393055.1 Steroidobacteraceae bacterium | reverse complement strand
GCGAGCGCGCAATCGTCTCCCGCGATGAACTCCTCCAAGCCCGCGCCGGCGCAACGCACAGAGCAGCGGGCGCGCCCGCGCCACGGCCGGCGGCTCTTCGTGCTCGACACCAACGTGTTGATGCACGATCCGACCGCGATCTTCCGGTTCGAGGAGCACGACGTTTATCTGCCCATGGTCGTGCTCGAGGAGCTCGACGCCCACAAGAAGGGCCTCTCGGAAGCTTCGCGCAACGTGCGCCAGGTGAGTCGCTTCCTCGACGAGATGATGCGCGATGCGACCAAGGAGCAGATCGACCGCGGCCTGCCGCTGCCGAGCAGCTACTCCGGCAATCACGGCAAGAAGCCCTCTTCCGGTCGGCTCTTCTTCCAGACGCGCCAGCTCTCGAGCACTCTGCCGCAGAGCCTTCCGGGACAGGGCAACGACAACGCCATCCTGGCGCACACCCTCGCGCTGCAGAACGAGCGGACCGACGAGCGGGTGATCCTGGTCTCCAAGGACATCAATCTGCGCATCAAGGCCGCGGTCGTGGGTGTGCACGCGGAGGATTACTACAGCGACAAGACACTGGAGGACTCGGACGTTCTCTACAGCGGCATGACCGCGCTGGGCCCGGATTTCTGGGAGCGGCACGGCCAGGGCATGCGCTCATGGAAGGAAGGCGACCGCACGTTCTACGAGATCGCCGGCCCCGCCGTACGCGACTGGCAGCCGAACGAGGGCGTGTACGAGGACAGCCCCGAGGGGATCGAAGGCATCGTGCGCCGCCCGAATGGCGATAGCGGCGGGACCGCCGTGATCGAGCTGCTGCGGGATCATCGCAATGAGCGCCACAACGTCTGGGGCATCACGGCGCGCAACCGGGAGCAGAACTTCGCGCTCAATCTCCTGATGGACCCGGAAATCGACTTCGTGACGGTGTTGGGACCGGCGGGCACGGGCAAGACCCTGCTGGCGCTCGCCGCCGGCCTCATGCAGACGCTCGAGAGCAATCGCTTCGCCGAGATCATCATGACCCGGGTCACCATCCCGCTGGGTGAGGACATCGGCTTCCTGCCGGGGACGGAGGAAGAGAAGATGGAGCCCTGGATGGGCGCGCTGATGGACAACCTCGAGGTGCTGACCGGCGGCCAGGAGGGCGGCAACTGGGGCCGCGCCGCGACCAATGACCTGCTGCGCAATCGCATCAAGATCCGCTCGCTCAATTTCATGCGCGGACGGACCTTCCTCAATCGCTTCCTCATCCTCGATGAGGCGCAGAACCTGACGCCGAAGCAGATGAAGGCCCTGATCACCCGCGCCGGCCCCGGCACCAAGCTGGCCTGCCTGGGGAACGTGGCTCAGATCGATACCCCCTACCTCACGGAGACGACCTCCGGGCTCACCTATGCGGTGAACCGATTCCGCGGCTGGCCGCATTCGGGGCACGTGACGCTGGTCCGGGGGGAGCGCTCGCGGCTGGCGGATTTCGCCTCTGATATCCTGTAAGCTGCTCGGGAGTGGCCGGCGGGCCGCCAGCTCGGCAGCCCGCCGGGTTTGTAAGCTTCTGTTAACGCAGGGAAACCGGCCGACCCGGCCGCGGTCGAAGACAAGATGCGCGCGTTCGTCCTGATCGTCCTCGCCGCCTTCCTCAATGCCACCACCGTGGCCATGGCGGCGCAGCCTTTCAATCCGATCACCACGGATCTGCCCTCGGCCATCAACTCGGAGCTGCCGGACCTCAGCAGTCCGGCGAGCGGCCTGCTCGACAAGCAGGGGCAATACGAGCTCGGCTACTCCG
The DNA here is from genome assembly GCA_036393055.1 of Steroidobacteraceae bacterium. Lineage (GTDB taxonomy): Bacteria > Pseudomonadota > Gammaproteobacteria > Steroidobacterales > Steroidobacteraceae > 13-2-20CM-66-19. Next base: position 6,628 of record DASVWT010000007.1, on the reverse strand, counting down.
TGATGATGCAGATGCGCCAGCAGAACGCGCTCTTCAATGACCCGGAGACGTCCGAGTACATCCAGCAAATCGGCCAGCGCATCGCCTCGCAGAGCACGGATGGGGGCGGTTATTTTCATTACGTCGTCCTCAAGAGCGCCGAGCTCAACTCCTTCGCGGTGACCGGCGGCTGGGTGTTCGTCTTCACCAGCATGATCGAATTCACCCACTCGGAGTCCGAGCTCGCGGCTGTGATGGCGCACGAGACCGCGCACATCGTCCAGAATCACGTCCTCCGCGGGATCGAGGACCAGAAGAATGCCACCATGATCTCGCTGGCAGGCATGCTGGCCGCGATCCTTCTCGGGGCGCTCGGCGGCGGCGGCGGCAATGCCATCGAGGGCGGCATGGTCGCCGCGCAGGGTCTTGCCGCCCAGCATCAGATCAACTTCTCCCGCAGTGAGGAAGAGGAAGCCGATCGGGTCGGCATCAAATTTCTGGCGGCCGCTGGCTTCGACCCTGAGGCGATGGGCGACATTTTCGCGCGGATGATGCAGGCGCAGAGCCTGCAGAACAGCTGGGTACCAGCGATGCTGCAAGACCACCCTGTGGACTCGATGCGCATCGCGGACGCGCGTGAGCGCGCCACGCAATACCCGCCGGTCCCCGATACGAGCTCGCCGGACTACTACCTGATCCGGGAGCGGGTGCGCGTGCTGACCGCGCCGGGCGATCAGGACATCCAGCGGGTGTACGCCCAGAAAATCGCCAATGGCGACCACAGCCTCGCCACGATGTACGGCGATGCGCTGGCGCTGATGCAGGACAACAAGGGTGCGCAGGCGGTCCCCATCCTGAAGAAGCTGATCGTGGAGCATGGCGATCTGCATCTGCTCTACTCCGCCCTGGGCCAGGCACAGGCGAAGGCCGGCGAGATGAAGCAGGCGCTCGCGACTTTCCAGCTGGCAGAGGAGCTCTTCCCGCGAAACATACCGGTGACGATACGGTACGCGCAGACGCTGATGGATGATGGCAAGAATGCGCAGGCACACGATGTCCTGCTCGACCTTTTCAACAATGTCGAGCCGACACCGGACCAGATCGAGCTGACCGCGCGTGCCGCCAGCGCCGCGGGCGACCTGGGTGATGCCTATTACTACATGGGCGAATACCAGATCGCCGACGGCAACCTGCCGCTCGCGGCCCAGCAGTACCAACTCGCGCTGCGCACCCCTCATCTGACCAACGTGCAGCGCCAGCGGATCAGTGCCCGCTTGCGCGAAGTCCGCGAATACCTTGCGAGCTCGCGCCAGCAGCAGCACCAGAGCGAATGACTCTCAGGAGAGAGTCATAACGACACGCAAAGCGCGTCGCCCCCTGCGCGAGCAGGGGCGAGGCCCAGGAAGAGCGCATAGTCGCCAGTCTCCGACAGCAGCCTGTCCTGCATGGGCTGCGCGGCTGGTACAATGCCCGTTGGGACTCTGCACGGACCTCTCATGCCAACAAGAATCCGCCCGGCGACGCTCCGGATCGCCACGATCTCCCTTCTTACGCTCGGCCTGATCGGCTGCGCGACCGTTCCGCCGTCGGAGCGCGCACCGCGCGATCCCTGGCAGCGGATGAACCGTGGGATCTTCAAGTTCAACGACGTCTTCGATCGCGCCATCGCGCAGCCTGTATCCAGGAGCTACGTGCGCGTGCTGCCGCAGACGGTCCGCACCGGCATCTCCAACTTCTTCAACAACGTGACGTATCCCGACGTCATCGTGAATGCCCTTCTGCAAGGGCAGCTCGAGCCCTTCGCGCGGGACACGGGACGGTTCGTCGTCAACAGCACGCTCGGTATCGGCGGCCTGCTCGATCCGGCAACGCGCATGGGGCTGACCTACGAGAACCGCGACTTCGGGCAGACCTTCGGCAAGTGGGGAATTCCGTCCGGGCCCTTCCTGGTCCTGCCTTTCCTCGGACCCTCCGATATCAGGGATGGCCTGGGCCGCATACCGGGCGCGTACGCGGAGCCTTGGGCTTACATCCAGAACCCATACTGGGATTACGGCACGTTGCTGATCTATGAGGTGAGGAATCGGGCCGACCTCCTGCCGCTGACGGACGTGGCGAACAAGACGTTCGATCCCTATGCCTTCGAGCGCAACGCATACCTGCAGTCGCGCGACTTCATGGTGAAGGGCCCGCAGGCGCAGAACAGCGCGGAAGAGGAGTTGAAGAAGCTGCAGGAGGACGCGGGGCAGCCGCCTCCGTAAGCTGCGGTCAGACGCCCTTCTGCAGCATCTGCTCGACGCCGCTGATGCGGGCGACGGCGAGGAGGCCCGGGGGCAGATTGGCGAAGCAGAGCGGCCGCCCTTCCCTCTTCATGACCGCCATCCAGTCGAGCAGCACGGCGAGGCCGGCGCTGTCGGAGTGGGTGATGCCGCCACAATCGACCTCCAGGTCGCGCGCGCTGGAAGTGCGCAGCGCGTGCAGACCCTCGCTACGCGCTGCCCGGGCGTTGCCAAAGGTCAACGCTCCGCGCGCGGCAAACTTACCGGGTGAGGTGACCGCGATGGCGAATGATGCGGCGGCGGCGCCGCCCGCGACACCGGCCGCCGTTTTACTCATGAGCCGCTGCCGGTCGTCTTGCCGATCTGGGCCGGCTTCTCGCCCCGCTCCAGGCGGTCGATCACCGCATCGATGGCGCTCGCGCCTCCTCCCTGCTGCGCGATCTGCGAGCCGAAGTCCTGCCGATAGCTCATCACGTAGCTGACACCCTGGATGACGACATCCCAGGCCTTCCAGCCCTCCGGCGTCATGTGCATGTAGTAGTTGACGGAGATGGGGCCGCCGTTGCTGCGCATCATCTCGGTGCGCACGGTGGCATTCTGATCTCCGGGCTTCACGCGGCTGGGATACACCTTGAGCGTGTTCGCCGTGAACTCCACGATGGCGGCGCCGTAGTTGTTGAGCATCGAGTGATAGAACGCGTTGATGAAGCGCTGGCGCTGCTGGGGACTGGCAGTTCTCCAGTACCTCCCGAGAACGAGCTGTGCCGCGAACTGCGTGTCGACATGCGGCAGGATGTACTTGTCGACCAACGCCTGCACCTTCGCGGGGTTGTTGCGGTATGCCTGGCGATCGGCATCGAGCGCCTTCAGCAAGCCGTCGGCGGCAGTCTGGATCACCTGCGAGGGCGACTCCGCAGCCTGGCTCTGTGCGGCAGCAGCCGCGGCAGCGGCCGCCGGCACCGGCGCCGCGATCAGCCATCCGGCGGCGGCGAGAGCCGCCGCGGCGATCAGCGAAGAGATGCGTCTCATGGATGAGGCTCCTGCGGTTTCTCGCCCTGATTCGGGCTCTTGCCGCTGTTGCTGTTGCTGCCAGAGCTGCTGCCGCTCGAGAAATTGGCGAAGAACTTGTTGATCAGGTTCTCGAGCACGATGGCGGACTGGGTCTGCAGGATCTGGCTGCCGTTCTTGAGATAGGTGCTGAGGCCGCCCGGGCTGATGCCGACGTATTGCCCGCCGAGCAGGCCCTCGGTCTCGATGCTGGCATAGCTATCTTCCGGAATCTGGCTGAACTGGGGATAAATGCGCAGGTGCACGTCCGCGCGGTAGCTCTGGTTGTCGAAACCGATCCCCATCACGTCTCCGATTCTCACTCCCGCCATCCTGACGGGCGCGCCGACCTTGAGATCCCCGATGTTGTCGAATTCCGCTGTCACCTCGTAGCCGGGCGCCTTGCCGAAGCCAAGCTTCAGCCCGCTGGAGGGTAGCTGGGTCGTGAGAAAAAAGAGCGCGGCGAGGCCCAGAATCACGAACAGGCCCGTTCCGATCTCGAGGGAGCGAGTTGCGCGCATGGTAGTGGCGATCCTTTTACAGGAAAACGGCGGTCAGCATATAGTCGAGGAGCAGCGTCAGGACGGATGAGGCAACCACGGTGCGCGTCGTCGCAAGGCCGACCCCCTCGGCCGTCGGCTCGGCGTGGTACCCCTCGGTCACGGCGATGAGGCTCACGACCGCGCCGAATACGAGGCTCTTGACGATCCCCTCGGTCACGTCGCGCAGGCCGACCGAGCTTTGCATCTGTGACCAATAGACGCCGCGATCGATCCCGAGGAGCTGTACCCCGACGAGCTGCGCGCCGTAAAGGCCGATGACGCTGAACACAGCGGCGAGCAACGGCATGGCGATGAGCCCGCCCAGGAAGCGCGGTGCGGCGACGTAGCTCATCGGGTCCACCGCCATGACTTCCATCGCGGTGAGCTGATCCGTCGCCCGCATCAGGCCGATCTCGGAAGTCAGCGCAGTGCCCGCCCGACCGGCGAAGAGCAGTGAAGTCAACACCGGCCCGAGCTCCTTCAGAAGTCCGAGCGCCGCGAGCGTACCGAGCGCAGTCTCCGCACCGAAACGCTGCAGCACGTCCTGTCCGAGCAGGCCGATCACCATCCCTGTGAACAGGCCCGACAGCATGATGATGATGAGCGAGCGGCCGCCGGCGTTGAATATCTGGGCGATGATGAGCCGCGGCCGCGCGAGCGCCGGCACACAGGCGGCCAGCAGCCGCACGAAGAAGATGCCCGTGATGCCGAACTTGCGCACCCCCTCGAAAAGCATGCCGTGTCGGGCTGCCTTTGCGTTGCTCATCCTTTATCAACTCCCAAAAGCTGGCTGGCGTAATCCGGCGCCGGATAGTGGAAGCGCACCGGTCCCTCGGCGCTGCCCGTCATGAACTGATGTACTGTCTCGGAGTCGCTGCGCGCGAGCTCCTGGGGCGTGCCGGCAGCCACCACGCAGCCTCCGGAGAGGAGATAGCTCTGGTCGGCGATCGTGGCGAGTTCCTGCACGTCGTGCGAGACGACGATGCTCGTGATGCCGAGCGCCTGATTCATCTGCTTGATCAGGCGCTGGATCACGCCGAGAGAGATCGGATCGAGACCGACGAAGGGCTCGTCGTAGAGCAGCACTTCCGGGTCCATGACGATGGCGCGCGCCAGCGCCACGCGCCGCGCCATGCCGCCGGAGAGCTCCGCCGGCATCAGGTGTGCGGCGCCGCGCAGGCCCACGGCCTCCAGCTTGGTGAGCACCAAATTGCGGATGACCGATTCCGGCAGGTCCGTGTGCTCCCGCACCGGGAAGGCGACGTTGTCGAAGACGTCGATGTCGGTGAGCAGCGCGCCGTTCTGGAAGAGCATGCCCATGCGCCGCCGGGTGGCATAGATCTCCGAGCCCGAGAGAGTGGCGATGTCCCGCCCGAACACCAGCACCTGGCCGCTGTCGGCAAAGAGCTGCCCGGTGATCAGGCGCAACAGCGTCGTCTTGCCCGTGCCGCTAGGCCCCATGACGGCCGTGATGAGGCCGCGGCGCACACGGACGTTGAGCCCGGCAAAGATCGGCCGGCCGTCGATGGCGTAATGCACATCGCGCACGTCGACCGCCGCGTCATCTGCCGAGGCCGACGGCGCGAGTTGGGGTTCAGAGCGGGTCACGCGAGCGCTTCGCTCCTGGACTCTTCGGGTGCGATTGCGCTCACGCGGCCTGGCTTTCCATCTCGGCGCTGTAGCGCCCGGTGGTGGCGAGGCCATTGAGCCTCGCCCGCCGCGCGAACTCCTTCTGGCCTGCGCCGAAAGTCTCCGGCTTGCCACCCCAGGCCTTGAGCGCGGTGTCCTGCAACGCACGGCCGTAGCTGAACGTCAGCGACCAGGGCAGCGGACCCATGCGGTTCATCAGGGAGAGGTGCAGCGTCGCCTCCGTCGAAGACTGACCGCCGGAGAGGAAAGCGATGCCGGGCACTGCCGGCGGTACGTGACGCTTCAGCGTCCGCAAGGTTGCCTCGGCGACGGCCGCGGGAGGCGCGCGGTTCGGCGCCTTCTTGCCGGAAATGACCATGTTGGGCTTTAGAACCATGCCTTCGAGATAAATGCGATGCTCGAAAAGCTGATTGAAAACGGCGCTCAGAGTGGCGTTGGTCACCTCCTCGCAGCGCTCGATGGAGTGGCCGCCGTCCATGAGCACTTCGGGCTCCACGATCGGCACGATGTCGTTTTCCTGGGCCAGTGCCGCATAGCGGGCGAGCGCATGGGCGTTGGCCTCGATGCCGAACGGCGTCGGAATGCCATCGGCGATGTCGATGACCGCGCGCCACTTGGCGAAGCGCGCACCGAGGGAGCGGTACTCGATGAATCGCTCTCGCAGGCCGTCCAATCCCTCGGTGATCGTCTCCCCGGGGAAGCCGGCGAGGGGCTTCGCGCCCACGTCGACCTTGATGCCCGGAAGCATCCCGTGCTGCGTCAGGTACTGCGGGAACGGCACGCCATCGCGCGTCTTCTGCCGGAGGGTCTCGTCATAAAGGATGACGCCACTGATCGCCTCTTCCGCGCCCGGAGCGCTGAAGAGCAGCTCGCGGTAGCTGCGCCGGTGCTCTTCCGTGGAGTCCAGGCGGATGGCATCGAAGCGCTTCTTGATGGTGCCGGTGCTCTCATCCGCGGCCAGAATCCCCTTGCCCTTGGCGACCATCGCTTGTGCGATGCGGGCGAGCTCATTGCGGTTCATCGGTATCGTTCCTCCAGCAATGGTCGTTCGCTTGAATGGAAGCGCCAAGGATACCAAATAGCATCCGATCGCCGCTGGGTGGATGACGCCAGCACAGGCGCGGCTGCCTG
>DASVWT010000006.1:0-8415 GCA_036393055.1 Steroidobacteraceae bacterium | reverse complement strand
CGGCGGCCGCCACCGCCGCCGCTCGCTCCGCCTCGGCCGCTTCCGGCAGCCCGATGCCCCCACGGCAGCGGTAGGACTCGCCCGCATGAGTCAGCACGCCGCGCAGCTCGATCCCGCCATCGCGCACGATGCCGGCAATCGAGAGCAGCCGTCCATCGGCGGGCGTCAGGCCGCCGCGGTGACCGTCACAGTCGATCTCCAGCAAGACCGCCGGCATCGCCCCGTCGCCGCGCGCCGCCGCAAGCGCTCGCGCCTGCTCCTCACTGTCAATGATCACCGAAACGTCGACGCCATGGGCAACGAGTGAGCGCAGGCGTGCGATCTTCGCCGGCGGCAGACCGACAGCGTAGGTGATGTCAGTCATCCCCGCGGCGGCGAAATACTCCGCCTCTTTCAGCGTTGACACCGTGATCGGGCCGCGCCCATCGGGGAACAGCCGCATTGCCACCTCGACCGATTTGGCGGTCTTGACATGGGGCCGGAAGCGAACGCCGAGTGCGCTGAGGCGCTGCGTCAGCCGCGCGACGTTGCGCTCCATCCGGGCCACATCGAGAACGAGAGCGGGCGTGTCCAGCTCATCGATGGCCCGTGCGGGCGATGTCTTCGCGTCCATGTTATCCGGTGGTCTCAGGCAGGGCGATGAACGGCATACACTTTCTTGACGTGGACGGTGCTGATCCAGGCGCACTCGGCACCGCGGGTTACGAGGAATACGTCGCCTCGGCTGAAGGTGGCCGATCCTGCGGTATTCTCGAGCGTCACGCTTCCCTCGAGCAGGTGCATCAGCTCGATGTGGCGGTAAGTCATCGCCCGGCGATGATACGGCGTCGAGTCCCACGTACCGCACACGAACTCGCCATTGACGGAACGATAATCGCTGTGGTTTCGGCACGACGGCGTCGGTCCGACGAGCAACTCCGCGAGCGGGGGATTGGATCGTTCGAGTGGCGCATTCTCGTTGATCGGCACCACTCCGGCCACGGCACCGGATACCGCCGGACACGCAACGATCACCACGGCCGTGGCTGGGGATGCGGTCCACTCGAAGCTCGTTCCTGCCGGAAGCACGGCACTCCGGCCCGCAGGCACTGGGAGAGTGCCGCCGTCGCACGTTATCGAGAGTGTGCCGGACAGCACGGTGAGGAATTCGTCAGCCGGTAACGACGAGACTCCGCCGTGACCTGAAGGCGCGATCGCTGTCACCACCGCATCGGGATCGGCGAATGCAGGCGCCATGCGACCCGAGAGCCAGTCGGCAGCCGGTTTCGTGCGGGCCGCATATGACCGCAAATCGATTACACCGCGTGCGGATCTCACAGTTTCACTCTCCTCATTTTACCTAAGCCATCCGATGCGCTCATCCCATCGATTGGCTGGACAAGGCGAACAGCGATGCATCCGCTGAGGCAGGAAGCGGATTACCTCTGAGCATCGACGTAACCTGGTTGACATGGCTCAGGCCCGCTTCAACGAGCCAGGGCGAAAGGCCACTCGTCTCGGGCACATCGATCCGTACGAAGTCGCCCACTTGCGAGGCCAAATGCGCTTCGATCAATGCCCTCGCATCAGCTGGGGTACCGGCGACCACCGGACCGATGACGACGCCCCGGCCCCAGCGGCGGATGCAGGCGTAACCGGATATGATCCCCGAACGCTCCATCACCACCATACTGCCCCGCGCAACGAGCGCCTCCAGCAATCTGGCGCGGCCCATCCCGGCGGCGCGCTGATCGAGCTGACAAACAGTGGGCAGATCAGCGGCGCGAAATGGGCGGATGCCAGCCGTTGGCGTCTTGGGCGGCGCAGCTGCCAGTGTGCCCTGATGTTGGTTGACCTCTCCATAGGGCAAGAAACCCATGCGCTCATAGAGTCGACGCCCCTCGCGGGTCGAGCGCAGGATGATCGTGCGGCCCTGTGTCTGTCGCAGCAAATCCTCCATGAGCAGGCTGCCGATACCCTGATGCTGCATGGCTGAACTGACGATGATCATTCCGCACGAGGCAAATACCTCTTCATAGAGCCACCAGAGCGCGGTGGCGCAAAGGCGCCCATGGAGCTCCACCGCAAGACCATGCCCGAGCTGCAGCGCGAACTGCCAGTCTTCCTGCCGATAAGGCCAATTCAGTGCCTCCGACAGCGACAGCGCCTGAGAAAGATGTGCGGCAGTCAGCGTCGTGACGCTCAGCGACGACCGCGAACCTGTCGTTTGGAAAGCTCGAGTCATGATTGCGAGACCGGGTCTCCGGGACGCCGCTCGGCGGATGGATGCATATTAGTGAGGCCGCGCCAGCCGGGTCTCCCGCAGAGCCTCACCGTAGAGGAACGTCATTGCGTTCTTGACGATCAGGTGAAATTTTCTGCCGCAGGCGGCAGGCCGGCTGGGCGCGGGCGCTCGCGCGGTCGCGTGGCAGTCCGTGCCGGCAGTCCCCTCAAAAATGGCGTTTTCTACGGCGACACAGCCATCTTGCCGCTGGCCTGCGTACGCCGCGCGCTGCAAGATATTCGGGTCTCGAGCCGAGCGGTTGCACCGAAACGATGAAACACGACGAGTCCCGCGGTTCCACCTGGCAAGCCACCGACCTGCCGCGCCGGCAGGCGCTGCGGCGCTTGACCGCCGCTGGAGCTGTCGTGGCGCTCGGAAAATGGGCAAGCCCCTTGGCCGCGGCAGCCGACACTCCGCGTGTGGGTGGACGCATCCGCGTCGCCAGCGTCGCGAGCTCCCTCGTCGACACGCTGGATCCCGCCAAAGGGGCGCTGTCGACCGACTACGCGCGTCAGTACATGGTGTACAGCGGCCTCACTCAATTCGACTCGCGACTCGGCGCGCAACCGGGACTTGCGGAGCAAATCACGAGCGACGATGCGACGCTCTGGACGGTCAAGCTCCGCAGGGGCGTCGAGTTCCACGACGGCAAGCCGCTCACGCCCGCCGACGTCGTCTACTCGCTGTTGCGCCACAAGGATCCCGCTGTCGCCTCACAGGCGTTCACGATCGCCCAGCAGTTCGCCGATGTGCGCGCAAGCGGGCCGGACCAGATCCAGATCCGGCTCACAGCCGCCAACCTGGATCTGCCGGTGATCCTGGCCGATGCGCATTTCCTCATCATCAAGGACGGAACCACCGACTTTCGCACCGCGGTAGGAACGGGTCCTTACCGCTGCGTCGACTTCAACCCTGGCGTGCGCACGGTCGGCCGGCGAAATCCCAACTACTGGAAGCCCGGCCGGCCCTACCTGGAGGAGATCGAGCTCATCGGGATCGGCGATGAGTCCTCACGTGTCGACGCGCTGCTTGCAGGGGACGTGCAACTGGTCAACGGCGTCAATCCGCGCTCGGTGCAGCGCATTCGCGCCTCAGGCGACTGCAAAGTCCACGAGACACCGTCCGGCCTCTACACCGATCTCGTCATGCGCCAGGACATGATCCCGACCGGTAATGCAGACTTCGTCATGGCGATGAAGTACCTGCTCGACCGCGAGGAGATTCTGCGAGCGGTATTCCTCGGCCACGCGGTGCTGGCCAACGATCAGCCCGTGCCGCCGAGCAGCCGCTACTTCAACCCGCAGATTCCGCAACGCGTCTACGATCCTGACAGAGCGCGCTTCCATCTTCGCAGGGCCGACCTCCCCAGCGGCGCACGCCTCGCGATGATTGCCTCGCCCGCCGCCGAGCTCTCGGTGGAAATCGCTGCCCTGATTCAGGATTCGGCGTCGAGGGTCGGGCTCGACCTCGCCGTCGACCGGGTGCCGCCCGATGGCTACTGGTCGAATCAGTGGCGAAAGCACCCGCTCACCTTCGGCAACGTCAATCCGCGGCCGACGGTGGACATGCTGTTCAGCACCTTCTTCAAGTCCGATTCGCCGTTCAACGAGTGCGGCTGGAAGAACCCGCGCTTCGATCAGCTCCTGCTCGCCGCCCGCTCGGAGCGGGACGATGAGAAGCGCAAACAGATGTACTGGGAGATGCAGGCGATCGTCCACGACCAGTGCGGCCTCGCCATCCCTGCGTTCAACAGCATCCTCGATGGGCTCGACCGGCGCCTGAAGGGTTACGGCTCGATTCCGATCGGAGGCCTGATGGGGTACAACTTTGCCGAGTATGTCTGGCTCGATACCTAGTCTCATCGCGAAGCGGATCGCGGTCGCGGCGCTGACGCTGCTGCTCGTCTCGATGATCGTCTTCTCGATCACCTCGCTCCTGCCGGGCGATGCCGCCCAGGCTCTGCTCGGCCAGAATGCGACCCCCGCGGCACTGGCGGCCCTGCGCGCGCAGCTCGGGCTCGATCAGCCGGCGATCATCCGCTATCTGCACTGGCTCGGCGGCCTCCTCACCGGGCACCCGGGCCGCTCGTTGTCTGATGGGCTGCCGGTGGGTGTCCTCATCGGCAAGCGCCTGCCGGAGTCGCTGCTGCTCGCCGGGCTGACGACGGCCGTTTCGGTGCCGCTCGCGCTCGCGCTCGGCATCGTCGCAGCGATGTATCGCGGCTCCTGGCTCGATCGGGCGCTCACGATCACGACACTGTCGATGGTGGCGGTCCCCGAGTTCCTGGTCGCGACTGCGGGCGTGCTGATCTTTGCGGTCGAGCTTCACTGGCTCTCGGCGCTCACGTTCGTTCTCGACCATCCAACGCTCGGGCAGCTGCTGCGCGGCTACACGCTGCCGGTGGTATCGCTCTGCTTCGCAGTCACCGCGCAGATGGCGCGCATGACACGAGCGGCCGTGATCGATCAGCTGAATCAGCCCTATGCGGAGATGGCGGCGCTCAAGGGCGTCGGGCTCTCGCGGCGGGTGCTGGTGCATGCGCTGCCCAATGCCGTCGGACCGATCGCGAATGCCATCGCGCTCAGCCTGTCCTATCTCTTGGGGGGCGCGATCATCGTCGAGACCATCTTCGACTACCCGGGCGTCGCGCGTCTCATGGTCGACGCGGTGAGCAATCGCGACATGCCGGTGCTGCAGGCCTGCGCCATGATCTTTTCCGCGGGCTATCTCGGCCTCGTGCTCATCGCCGATGTTTGCTCCATCCTTTCCAACCCCAAGCTGCGCCGCTCATGAGTCCACAAGCCGTACCGAGCCCCGAGCCGCAGCTCGCGGCGCACTCCCCCGAAGCCGGCAGCGCACGACGGCGGCGCTCTCGGATCGCGCTTTCGGCGGCAGGCCGGGTGGGGCTCGCGCTCGTCGTCTTTTGGATGATCGTCGCCCTGCTCGGGCCATGGATCGTGCCGCACAGGCCAGGCGCCGTGGTGAGCTCCGAGGTGTTCGCCCCCATGAGTCTGCGCTTCCCGCTGGGCACGGACTTCCTGGGCCGCGACATGTTGAGTCGGATTCTGATCGGAGCCCGCTATACGGTAGGTCTCGCGCTCGCGGCGGCGCTCGCAGCGAGCCTCGCGGGAACGGTGCTCGGCCTCCTCGTCGCGATCAGCGGCCGGTGGGTGGAAGAAGTCGTGAGTCGCATCCTCGATGCGATCATCTGCATCCCGAGCAAGATCTTCGCCCTGGTGATGGTTGCCGCGTTCGGCTCTTCAGTCCCCCTCCTGCTGCTGACGGCCGCAATAAGCTACACGCCCGGCGCGTTCCGCATCGCGCGCTCGCTCGCGGTGAATCTGAGCGTGACGGACTACGTGCAGGCGGCCCGCGTACGCGGTGAGCGGCGGCTGCATGTCGCTTGCATCGAGATGCTGCCGAACATGATCCATCCCATGCTGGCCGACTTCGGCCTGCGGTTCATGTTCATCGTGCTGCTGCTGAGCGGCTTGAGCTTTCTCGGCCTCGGCGTGCAGCCGCCGGCCGCCGACCTGGGCTCGCTGATCCGTGAGAACATTTCCGGCCTCGGCGAGGGCGCGCCTGCGGTGATTCTGCCCGCCATCGCCATCGCGACACTCACAATCGGCGTCAATCTGATGATCGACGCCCTGCCGGGGCGCGGTCGTCCGGCTGAGCGAGGTGGCACGGCTTAACGTCTTCCCCTCCCTGAAGAGAGAGGATTTCCGTCACCCGGAGGCCGACGTTCCGGCCCGAGACGAGGATATTGATAGCAGAGTTGATGTCCCGGTCATGCCAAGCACCACACCCACCACAGATCCAGTCTCTCACTACGAGGTCCTCTCGACCTTTTGGGCCGCCGCGTGCACCGCACGCGGAACAGACCTGCGTGGTCAATCGCTCGTCAACTTCGATGTACTCAGCCCCGTGCTTGATAGCTTTGTAGCGGAGCTGGGATCGAAGCTGCGACCAGCCGGCATCGAGCACGGACTTGGCCATGCTGGTTCTGGCAAGCCCGGAGGAATTGACGTTGCCGACGCAGATGCGCCGGTTCTCCCGCACGAGCCGCGTGGACAGCTCATGCAGCAAGTGCTTGCGACGGTTCGCGACCTTCGCGTGGATGGCCCGCACGCGGGGCTTGCGCCCGGCACGCTGAGCAATTGCGAGCGCCTGCTCGTACCTGCGGTACAGGCGCGGCGCTTCAATCTTCTCGCCGGTGGAGAGCGCGGCCAGGGACTTGAGACCCAAGTCGATGCCGACCTCGCCGGCCCCATGCGCCTTGTTTTCCAGAACCGCGAGTTGCAAATTGAGATACCAGCGACCGCGGGCATCCTGCGCGAAGCTGCCGCAGCAAATTTCCCCCTCGACGGGCCGGCTGAGCCAGAGCCGATATCGACGACCGAGGAAGATCACCGCATCCCCCTGGCAGCGGATCGCGCGGGCCGCCTGAAAAGGGATCCACCCCAAATTCCTTCTGCCGCGCCATCGGGGCCACCTGTGGTGGGTATCTCGCGAGATGGCGAACTGCTTGCAGACCGCCTGCACGGAATCCGAGTGCAGACCCAGGAGCTTGCTGCTGCCGAAGGTGAGCTTGATCAGATCGAAGCCGGAGGGCCGGGGCTTGTTCTGCCGGCGAGAGGCTTCCTGAATCTCCCCGCAGTAGTTCCAGACCCGGTTGACTGCCCGAGCCTGCCGCTCAAGATGTCGACCGGCGGTCGCATCCTTGATTCTGTAGCGGTAGGTCAGCACCATGCCAACATCGTTGCTGATGGATGCTGCAAAAACAAGACCGACGCCAAACATCCTGCGGGCATTTTCACGCTTGACTTGCCGTCAGCAATTCCAGAGATCTCGGACGTGCGTGGAGCCATGCGACTGTGCGGTCACTTAACAGATATTTCCCGCCGAGGCTCGCAAATAACCCCTATCCAGCGTCCAACGGCGGCGAGTGCGACTCACACAGCGCCTCCTCCTCGCCCTGAAGGGCGAGGTTTCCGGCGCGGAGAGCTCGGATGACCGCACCCAATGCCGACAAACTACCAGTTACCCGAGCCGCGCCGTTGGGTGAGACCGTAGTGCGCGTCTCGAATCTGCGCGTCGTTGCCCTGGACGACGAGGGCGCAGCGGCGGCGGAGCTGGTGAAGGACGTGAGCTTCTCGATCGCGCGGGGCGAGGTCCTCGCATTGATCGGGGGCTCGGGATCGGGCAAGACGACGGTGGCGCTGGCGCTGCTCGGGCATGCCCGGGGCGGGTGCCGCATCATCGGCGGCTCGATCGAGGTCGCGGGCGCCGACGTGCTCGCTCTCAGCAGGCAGGAGCTGCTCGACCATCGGGCTCGGCGCGTCGCCTACATCGCGCAGAGCGCGGCCGCCGCATTCAATCCAGCCAGACGCATCATGGACCAGGTCATCGAGACCTCGATGATCCGCGGGCTCATGCCGCGGGCCGCGGCGCGGGAGAAGGCGGTGAGCCTCTATCGGTCGCTCGCGCTTCCCGAGCCGGAGCGCATCGGCGAGCGCTATCCGCATCAGGTTTCCGGCGGCCAGCTGCAGCGTCTGCTCGCCGCCATGGCTCTCATGTCGGATCCGGAGCTGGTGATCCTCGATGAGCCGACCACTGCTCTCGATGTCACCACACAGATCGAAGTGCTGCGGGCGTTCAAGCGTGTCATCGCGGAACGTGGCGCGACGGCACTCTACGTGTCGCACGACCTCGCGGTCGTCGCCCAGCTCGCCGATAGAGTCGTCGTGTTGAGTGCGGGTGAAGTGCGAGAGTCCGGCCCGACGGAGCAGGTCCTCGGCACTCCGACCGATGCGTACACGCGCTCACTGCTCGCCGCCGCCACGGGCAGCACCGGCAGCGGATTGCCGCAGCAATGTCAGGCGCAGGCGCTTGCTACGGCTTCCAATACCGTCAAGGCCAGCCCGGCGGCCGATCGCAGGCCACCACTGCTCGAGGTCGAAGGACTGATCGCCGGGTATGGCAGAGCGGGCCCCAGTGGGCTGCCCCACTCCGTGGCGCTCGACGGTGTCACGCTCACTGTGGGGCGCGGCGCCGCGCTCGGCGTGATCGGCGAGTCAGGCTCCGGCAAGTCCACCCTCGCCCGCGTGCTCGCCGGACTGGTTCCTCCCGCCCGAGGAACCGTGCTCCTG
>DASVWT010000005.1:0-2949 GCA_036393055.1 Steroidobacteraceae bacterium | reverse complement strand
TTCAACAAGCCAGGGCGGGGCGGCGCCACGGTGCTGCCGGCATGCGGCGGTGTCGGCGCACAGTACACCCCGGCGGCCGGCTGGGCCCAGGCCATCCGCTACCACCAGGAAGCGCTCGGGGAAAGCGAGTATGCGCGCAGCATCGCCGTCGTACTGGGAGGCGATGCCTCGGTGGCCACCGGCGGGTTCTGGTCGGCGCTCACCATGGCGACGACGCTGCGCCTGCCAATGTTGCTCTACATCGAGGACAACGGCTTCGGCATCTCGGTGCCCTCGCAGCTGCAGACCCCCGGAGGCAACATCGCGGCCAATCTGAGCTCGTTCTCGGGCCTGACACTGCTCGAGGGGGATGGCGCCGATCCGCTCGAGGCCGCGCAACTCGTGGCCGAAGCGGTGCGGCGCGTGCGCGAGGAGCGCGGACCGCTGCTCCTTCGCCTCACCGTGCCGCGGCTCTGCGGACATTCCGGGCAGGACACCCAGACCTACAAGTCGCCCGAGACGATCTCGCTCGAGCGCGCCCGCGATCCTCTGCAGCGGCTGCGACGTTTCCTCGTGCCGCGTGTCCTCTCTGAACAGGATTGGACGCGTTTGGCAAGCGATGCGCATCGCGACGTCGAGGCGGCTGTGGAGAAGGCGCTGGGCCGGCCGCTCCCGGATCCTCGCTCCCTGACCCGCTACGTCTTCGCGGAATCCGCCACCGAAGGCGCGCCGGAGGCTCAGGAGCAGGGCGGCCTGGCGGGCGCCGGCTGCGCGTTGCCGCCGGGAACCCGCGAGCCCAGGCCCGAGCCGACGCGCATCAACATGCTCACGGCGATCCGGCGCACGCTCGATGCGGAGCTCGCCATGAACCCGCGGATGATCGTCTTCGGCGAGGACGTGGGCCCCAAAGGCGGCGTGCACGGCGCCACGTTGGGATTGCAGGAGAAGCACGGCCCGGCGCGCGTCTTCGACACCAGCCTCTCGGAGGAAGGCATCATCGGCCGCGCCATCGGGCTTGCGCTCGCGGGCCTCTTGCCGGTGCCGGAGATCCAATTCCGCAAGTACGCGGATCCGGCCACCGAGCAGTTGAACGACTGTGGCACGATGCGCTGGCGCACACGCAATCGATTCGCCGCGCCAATGGTGGTGCGGATCCCCGGTGGCTTCTTCAAGTGCGGCGATCCCTGGCACAGCCAGACAAACGAGGTCGCCTTCGTGCATGGCATCGGCTGGCGGGTGGCGGTGCCCTCGAATGCGGAGGATGCGACCGGACTGCTGCGCTGCGCACTGCGCGGCAATGATCCCACGCTGTTCTTCGAGCATCGCGCGCTGTTGGATGGCGCGTGGGCGCGCCGCCCCTATCCCGGTGATGAGTATGTCGTCCCCTTTGGCCTCGCGCGCCGTGTGCGCGAGGGCGCCGAGGTGAGCATCGTGACCTGGGGCGCGATGGTGGAGCGCTGCGAGCACGCGGCCGCGGCATCGGGTGTGGATGCCGAAATCCTCGATCTGCGGACACTCTCGCCCTGGGACAAGGAGGCTGTGCTGACGTCGGTACGCAAGACGCATCGATGTCTGATAGTGCACGAGGACAACCTGACCGCAGGCTTCGGGGCGGAGATTGCCGCGTGCGTCGCCAAGGATGCGTTCTTCAGTCTGGATGCCCCCATCGAAAGGCTCGCCATGCCCGATATTCCGAGCCCGCACAGTCCGAGACTCCTCGAGGCGGCGGTTCCCGGCGTGGAATCGATCGCCCGAGCCATCCAACAGATCGCAAGCGTCTGAGCCATGTCCGCCATTGCAACCACAGAGAGCATCGAGATCAGGGCCCCCTCCGGGCAGGAAGAGGGTACGCGCTCGCAGTTGCTGCGCTGGCTGAAATCAGTCGGCGAGTTAGTGGCCGAGCACGAGCCCCTCATCGAGCTCGAGACCGACAAAGTGACAGTCGAAGTGGCATCGCCCGCCGACGGTGTGCTGGCCGAGATCCTGAAGCAGGAGCAGGAGGAGGTCGCACCGGGCGAGCTGCTCGGGCGAATCAGCCAGGGCGAGCCGACCCAGGAGGCGAGCGCCCGCCCGGGACTGGGCGGGCCGGGTGCCCCGCCGCCAGGGACGGCCAGTGGCAAGGCGAGCGCCCGCCCGGGACCGGGCGGGCCGGGTGCCCCGCCGTCCGCGTCTCTCGCGAGCACGATGCTCGGCGCAACGGCTCGGCAGCTCAGTCCGGCCGTGCGGCGCCTGCTCGCCGAGTATTCGCTCGATCCGGCGTCCGTGCGCGGTACGGGCGATGGGGGCCGCATCACCGTCGCGGATGTCATGCGGGAAATCTCCGATTCGGCCGCCTCCGCGCGGGGTGCGGCGCCAGGCGCTGGTAGATTGCCTCCGCCGCGACCGCACGTAGACGCATCGGCTGACCTCCGCGGTAACGAGCGCGCAGCGTCGCATCGCGTGCCGCACTCCGCCGTCCGCAAGCGCATCGCAGCCCGGATGGTAGAGAGCCTTCTGCATACTGCTCCGCACGTCACCACGGTATTCGAGGTCGACCTGGGCGAGGTGCTCGCCCATCGGCAGCAGCATCGGGAGGAGTTTGCGCGCGCGGGTGCCGCCCTGACACTGACGGCGTACTTCGCACAGGCTGCCGTCGCCGCGATACGCGAGGTGCCGGAGGCGAACAGCCGCTGGACGGACACGGAGCTCGAGATCTACGACACCATCAACCTGGGGATTGCCACGGCCGCGGAAGGAGGACTGGTGGTGCCGGTGCTGCACGCGGCCGAGTCGCTGGATCTGCTCGAGACCGCCCGCCGGCTGGAGGAGCTGGTGCGCCGTGCACGCGACGGTGCGCTCGCCTCCGAGGACGTCCGCGGCGGCACCTTCACCCTTTCCAATCACGGCGTGAGCGGGAGCCTCCTCGCGACGCCCATCATCATTCCGCAGCCGCAGTCGGCCATCCTCGGTCTCGGCAAGCTCGAGAAGCGC
>DASVWT010000004.1:0-14075 GCA_036393055.1 Steroidobacteraceae bacterium | reverse complement strand
TCCGCGTGTGGAAACGCGCGCTCAAGATCGATTGGCGCGCCCGCTGGTCAGGCATCAGCTTCGATCTGCACAGGTCTTTCGGCTTCTGGTGCTTTCCGCTCATTGCGATGTGGGGCATCACCGGCCTGTACTTCATCTTCCCGAAAGCCGGCCTGAGCGTGATCAACCTGCTCTCGGGCACCACGAGCCTGACTCAGCTCCCCTCTTCCTGGCAACCCGGTGACCCGGTCCTGCCCGTCGGCGAATTCATCCGCCGGGCACACAGCCTGTATCCCGACGACCGGCTCGCGTACGCCTACATGGACGTGAATCGTCCGCACGGCGAGGTGCAGGTCTACATGTCCCCGGACCCGTCGGTCCCGATGGAATTGCTGGAAGACGAGGTGGTATTCGACCCGGCCTCGGGCGCCATTCTCATGAACAGCTCGAGTGCGCGCTGGACGGCGGGAGAGCGATTTTCCCTGGGTGTTTACTCGGCGCATTTTGGCGACTTCGGCGGCCTGCCGCTGCAGATTCTGTGGGCGCTGCTGGGACTGGTACCGGTCGTGCTCGTGATAACGGCGTACGTGATGTGGTGGAATCGCTCGCTGAAGAGGCAATGGTCCAAGCTCACCGCTCCAAGCACTCCTTGCGCGGGCAATCTGTGAAGCGGGCGGCTTCTGCTCTGGCGAGTCTCGCAGCGGCAATCGGCGCCGCGGCAGTGCCTTCGGCCCGCGTTCAGTATCCGCCGGCGTTTCGCGATAAGACGGTCGATACGTACTTCGGTGTCAAGGTGCCGGCTCCGTACCGGTGGATGGAAAATCTGGGCAATCCGCAGCTGCACCAGTGGGTGAGCGCCGAGAACGCACTCACCGAGGGCTATCTGTCCAAGATCCCCATACGGCACAGGATCGGTCATCGCCTGACCGGGTTGTGGAACTACGCGAAGGAAGACGCACCGAAGCAACTGAAGAACGGCATGTTGTTCTTCAGCCGAAATTCGGGCTTGCAGAATCAAAGCGTGATTTATGTCCAGACCTCACCGGCCACACCCGCGCGTGCCTTGCTCGACCCGAACACGTTTTCCCGGGATGGCTCGATTGCGCTGACCGGGTACGAGCCGTCTCCGGATGGCAAGCATCTCGCCTATGCCCTGTCCACAGGCGGATCTGATTGGGAAGCCATCCACATCATGGACGTTGCGACCGGCAAGAAGCTGTCCGATGTCGTGCGCTGGGCGAAGTTCTCCGGCATTGCCTGGACGCATGACGATCGAGGCTTCTTCTACTCGCGCTTTGCAGAGCCTCCTGGCGGTGAAGAGGCGATCAGGCACGCCGTAGCCGATCAAAAGGTCTATTACCATTGGCTCGGCACACCACAATCCGGCGACAGGCTGGTCTACAGCAAACCCGACCTTCCGAATGCGTATGTAACGGTCGGGTTTGTCCAGCGCGGCTTCTGCGACGACGGGCGGTACCTGTTTCTGTCGATCGATGACGGCTGGTCGGCGAACGAGCTGTACTATGCCGACCTACGTAATTCGCACCATCCGGACCTGGCTGCCCAGATCAGGCCTCTATATGCCAAGGACGACGCGGCCTACAGGCCGATAGGTTGCATAGGCAACACGCTATACCTGAGAACGACGCTGAACGCACCTCGCGGACGCATCGTAGCGACGACCTTCTCCGATCCGGACCCTGCTCATTGGCGGGTGGTGGTGCCACAGCAGGGGCCGGGTATCGTGCTGGCAGACGCTGCGTTGGCGGACGGGCGCATCCTGGCGAGCTACGAAGTCGTGGCCAGGAGCCATGTGGAGCTGCTCAGCACCGCCGGCACGGTGCTCGATGTATTGAAATTGCCAGCGCTCGGGACGGTGAGCGAGATCTCGGCACGCAATGGCTCGAGGACCGCGTACTACGCGTTCACGTCGTACCTGTCTCCGACGACGATCTACAAGCTCGATGCGGCCAAAGGAACGGCCTCGGTATATTTCCGGCCGGCCGTGAAATTCGATCCGTCGGGATACGAGACGAAGCAGGTGCTCTACCCCTCCAGGGACGGCGCCAAGGTGCCGATGTTCATCGTCGCCAGGAAGGGCATCCGGCTCGACGGCAGCCATCCGACCGTGCTTTACGGCTATGGCGGTTTTGACCTCACGGTCACTCCCGACTTCGACCCGATGATTCCGGTGTGGCTGGAGCTGGGTGGAGTCTATGCAGTGGCCAATGTCCGCGGCGGCGGCGTGTATGGTCAAGCCTGGCACCGGGCCGGCATGCTGGGCAGGAAGCAGGATGTCTTCGACGACTTCGCGTGGGCAGCAAAATATCTGATCAAAGAGGGCTACACCTCGCCGAGGCGCCTGGGCATCCAGGGCTTTTCCAATGGGGGCCTGCTGACCGCCGCATCCATCATCCAGCATCCGCGACTGTTTGGCGCGGCCTACATCGGTCACGGCGTTCTGGATATGTTGCGGTACCAGAAGTTCTCCGGCGGTGCCTATTGGGTGCCGGAGTACGGCAGCTCCGACGACAGAACGGCGTTCCACTGGCTCAACAAGTACTCCCCGCTGCAGAACATCCGCAAGGGCACCTGTTACCCGCCCACGTACATTACTGCCTCGTGGGACGACGACCGCGTCGTGCCCAGCCATGAGTTCGAGTTCACTGCGGCGATGCAGCGGGCTCAGGGCTGCGACAACCCGATCTTGCTGCGCACTGCCGGCAGCACCAGCCACATGTACATGCCGACGGCCAAGCTGATCCAGCAGGACGCGGACGTCTGGGCGTTCGAGGCGCACAACCTCGGAATGAGATAGACGGGACTTCCCAACAGGCCGGCAACTGTCACGGCCTGCTATTGCGCCAGCTTGCCCCGCAGCCAGCTCGAGCCTTCCTCCAAGGCCCGGGCCGCCACGCTCGCGACAGCGACCGCTTCGAGAAAGCTGTGCGTCGCGCCTGGATAGATCACGGCTTCGGTCTCTACGGCTGCTTTGCGCAGCATGCGAGCAAAAGCCAGGTTCTGCTCCGCCAGCAGATCGCATTCTGCGATGGTAAGAAAGGCAGGAGGCAGCCCGCGAAGATCCGCGCGCGCCGGGCAGGCATAAGGATTTGCGGCCTCCTCCGCCGAGGCCAGATAGTTGGCCCAGAACTGGCGCATTTCCTCGCCTGCGAGCATGAATGCCGGCCCGCCATACTGCTCGACCGCCCGAGCCGAGCACTGCGAATCGAGGGCGGCGTAATTCAGCAGCATCGACCGTATCCATTCCCCCTTGCCGCCGTCGCGGAGCCGCAGCGCGGTTGCCACGGCCAGGTTTCCTCCTGCCGAGTCACCGCCGATCGCCAGGCGCGTTGCATCCACACCGAGCTCGCCGCCGCGGTCATGCAGCCACTCGACAGTGCCGATCGTCTGCTCGAGCGCCCGGGGGAATTTCGCCTCCGGAGAGAGCGCATAGTCCACGCCGATCACGGTCGCACCGGAGCGCGCGGCGTATTCGCGCATTACCCGATCATGTGTGTCCAGACTGAACAGCGTCCAGCCGCCGCCATGCAGGTAAACCAATACCGGCGCGGGATCACTCGTCCGCTCCCGGCCGGGGCGATAGATCCTGATCCGGACGTCGCCTGCATCGGTGGCGATGTGTCGCTCGTCGATGAAGGTCATGGCCGGCCCGCCTTCCCGCCACGGGCGGCGTACCGCCTCGGCAACGAGCCGCGCTTCGGCAAACGTCAGCTGATCGAAAGGAGGATATCGGGAAAATCCCGCCTTCATTTCCGCTACGAACGCCCGGATCTGCGGATCGAGCGCCTCTTCGACTCCGGCATCGCCCTGCATCGAACTGTTTCTCCGTCTTTGCTGCGGGTGAGGCGACGCAGCTGCAAAGCTCGCCTCGGAGCAGTAAGATCCCGTAAAGCTAGTTCCACGGGAAGAGCCACACTGTCGCTCCGGGACCGTTCCTCGTCTCGCGCGGGCCAGAAGGCGCGCAGCACGCGGGGCATCGATTATCAGGATGTCCCGCGCCCGGTATCGGCATTGGCCGACGAATACGCCTCCGGCCACTTCGATCCCCCGCACCGCCATGCGCGCGCGCAGCTGATCTATTCGACGACCGGAGTGATGACGGTCACCACGGGGACCGCAAGCTACGTGGTACCGCCGCAGCGGGCGGTGTGGGTACCGGCGGGCGAAGTGCACGAGGTGCACTGCCGGGGGAAGGTCTCCTGTCGGACGCTTTACGTGCAGCCGCAGGCGGCGGCCGGCCTGCCGGGCGCGTGCCAGGTCATCGAGGTCTCCGATCTGCTTCGCGAGCTGATCGTGGAGGCGACGCGCATTCCCATCGAGTACGACGAGGCCGGGCGCGATGGCCGCCTGATCGCCCTGCTGCTCGATGAGATCCGCCTGAGCCGCACCGCTCCGTTGCATGTGCCCATGCCGGCCGATCATCGGCTGGTCAGGGTCTGTTCCGCCATCCTCAAGGAGCCGGCGGAGCCCGACAGGCTCGATAACTGGGCTGACGTCGCTGGCATGGGCCGGCGAACGTTCACGCGCACCTTCCGGCGGGAGACCGGAATGACCTTCGCCAACTGGAGGCAGAACGTCCGGTTGATGGAGGCGATGTCCCGGCTGGCATTGGGCCAGCCGGTCACCCGCGTTGCGCTCGATGTGGGCTACCGCAGCCCGAGCGCGTTCACCGCCATGTTCCGGCGGGCTTTCGGCGTGGCGCCGACACATTACCTCGCCGTCTTCGCCGAGAGCGGGCAGGCGTAGCGAGCATCGTCACTGCGCGAAATCGGCCATCCATTTCCGCAGCTCGTCCGCCTCGGTCGCATCCAGTCCCGCCATGATGTCTGCGAAGACGTCGCGCCGCTCGTCCTGCCCGAGCTTGAATTTAGGCCTGACTTCCACGATGTTGGCTTCGAACGCGATGATCCGCTGCGCCAGGCGGGCGTAGCGCTGCCCCATATCCTCGATGTTCCAGGCTTTGGGCCGCCCGGCTTCCATGGCGCCCACCAGATCGCGTAGGACTCGCTCGAGCCCTGCGTCATCGTCCATGAACGCGATCGTGGTGAGGAACTGGACGCTCGCGTAATTCCACGTGGGTGCCTGGGTTCGGTCCGCCATCCAGGAAGGCGAGATGTATCCGTTTGCGCCCAGGATGAGAATCTCGGCGCGCGCATCCCGCCGCAGCAACTCGACCTGGGGATTGGAGCGCGCCAGATGGCCCCAGAGGCCGACCAGAGTGCCCTCCGGGTCGAGCCGCGGGCGAAACGGGATGGCGCTCGCACGGAAGGTATCGCCGCTACCGCAGGTGAGCCACCCGAAGGGCTGCTCGCGTAGCAGGCGCAGGACATCCTGATCGGATCGAGGTTGGAATAAATCACCGCTCACGGAGAGCCTCCGGTGTCCAGCAAATCGGCGGGGGGATCGGCCGCACCGGCCGCGTCCACTCGGGACTTTCTACGTCCGTAGAATACGTAAATCAGGGCGCCCGTCGTGAGATAGACCGCCAGGAAGATCGCGGCGGTGGGCTGACCCAACCACGCCTGTCGGGCGATGCCCAGCACCACGGGCGCAACCATCACGACGCACATCAGGATAGCCGCCGCGGGTACGTACCCCACCCACAGTCCGCCGATCTGCACGCCTCCGAGCGGAACCCGGAACGAGCGCTCCAGCTCCGGCCTGGTGTTGCGCAGCCAGATCTGACTGAACGCAACGATGATGAAGGCAACCCCGGTGCCCAGGCTGATGAGATCCGCCAGCAGTGCGAGCGGCAGGATTGCCGCCAGCACGGCGGATATCAGCGACAACACGGCTATCCCCAGCCAGGGTGTCCGCAGCCGCGGATGAATGCTGGCGAACAGAGACGGCAGCAAGCCATCGCGCGCCATGGCGAAGGTGATCCGGGACTGGCCGAAGGCGTTTACCAGCAAAACGGAGCTCAGCCCCGTCAGCGCGCCGAGCTTGATCAGCACGGCCATTTTGGGATGGCCGACAGCATCCATGGCCACAGCGATGGGATCGGGTACACCGAGCCGGCGGAAGGGCACGACGCCCGTCAACACCGCGGCGACGACTATGTAGAGGGCGGCGCACACCACCAGCGAGCCCACGATGCCGAACGGTACGCCCTTTTGCGGATCGCGGGCCTCCGCGGCCGCCGTCGAGACGGTGTTGAATCCGAGGTAGGCGAAGAACAGGATGGAGGCGGCCCGGAACACTCCCGGCCAGCCGTACCGGAAGCCCCCTTGGTTGGGCGGGATGAACGGCACCCAGTTCGAGGGGTGGATCGCACCGACGCCGACCGCGACGAAGCCGGCGAGCACCAGGATCTTGATGGTGACGAGTGCGGCATTGACGCGCGCGGATTCCGAAACACCGCGAATCAGTACCCCGCCGACGACCAGGATGGCGGCGACGGCGACCAGGTTGAGAGCTCCGCCCGCCACAAACCCGGCACCCGCGGTGCGGATCAGGGAGGATGAGACCGCCGCCGGCACGATGATGCCGAAGTCGTGCAGGAGACTCACGAAGTAGCCGGAAAATCCGACTCCCAGCAGCGAGCCGGCGAGCCCGTACTCGAGCATCAACAGCCATCCCAGGGTCCAGGCGAACACCTCGCCCATCGACACGTAGCAGTACGTGTAGGACGCCCCGGACACGGGCATGATCGAGGCGAGCTCGGCGTAGCAAAGCGCTGTCAGGGCACAGGCTGCACCCGCGATGACGAAGGACAGCATCACCGCAGGCCCGGCGAATTCTGCGGCTGCGACGCCCGGCAGCACGTATATCCCGGCGCCCAGGATGCATCCGATTCCCAGCAGCAGGAGGTGGACAGGCCCGAGCGCGCGCTTGAGCCCGTGATGCTGCGCATCCTGCCGCACGAGCTCGATCGGCATGCGGTCGAGCAGGCCTCGGCGCCGTGCCTGGGGCAGGCTCATTGACTCTCATTCCCCCTGATTTCGCGATGGACTCGGCGAAAGCCTGAAGGCTGGCCCGGTCCGCCGCCGTTCAGAGTGGGCCGGGTTACGGCGGTTCCGGGCCGCCGCGGCCGCTTCCCGATCTCCGTCCAGCGCCGTGCCGGTGGTAGTGCGCGTCGAGCTGCTGCATGATGGGATTTGCGCTGATGCCATAGATGACGACCGAAAGCAGCACGACCAGGGCGACCACAGCCCAGAGCTGCTGCACGTCCTGAAGCTCACCTGTGCCGCCGGCGTAGCTCATATAGTAGAGCGACCCGAGGCCCCGAATCCCGAAATAGCCGATCGCGAGGCGCACCGGCCGCGGCTGCCTCGAGCCGATAAATCCCACGAAGCAGCTCAGGGGCCGGACGGCGAACAGCGTCACCGCGGCAAACGCCAGCGCCGGCCACCTGAGCGGTGCCAATAATCCAGCCGCGATCGCAGCGCCAAGCAGCGCGAGGACCAGCGCCATCGCGAGGCGCTCCATCTGATCGGCGAAAGCGTGCAACTGCTGCGCGTACTCGATCGAGCGGCCAACATTGCGCAGCGTCGCCGCTGCGACGAACACGGCGACGAAGCCATAGCCGTGCGCCGCCTCCGTGAGCCCGTAAGCCAGGAACGTAATCCCGACCGAGGCCAATCCATCACCAGTCCGCGATAAGCGGTAGTGCTCCGGCAGCCAGCGACTCGCGCGCACGAGAACCCAGCCGACCAGAAACCCGATGACCGCTCCGGCAGTGAGCTTCCAGAGCACATCGATCAGGAGCCAATGCTCGATCCACGCCGCGGGCGAGGCGCCGCGGGCCAGCATGAGAAGGCCGAGGCTGACGAAGGGAAAGGCGGAGCCGTCATTGAGGCCGGCTTCGGAGGTCAGCGCGAAGCGTACCTCATCCTCCTCGCCCGAGCCCGGTGGACCGGCCTGCACCTCGGATGCGAGGACCGGATCGGTGGGTGCCAGGATGCCGCCCATCAACACAGCCGCACCAGGCGGGAGTCGCAGCAACCCATAGGCCACCGCTGCAATACCCGTGACCGACAGCGGCATGACGATGGCGAGAAGCCGCCAGGCGCTGGCCCAGCGCCGCCAGGCAAAGGGACGGTCGAGCTTCAGGCCCGTGCCCATGATCGCGATGATGAGCACGAACTCCAGCAGCCGGGCGCCGGCCTCGCGATGCGCAAAAGGAAGGGCGCCCTCGCCGGCGAGCCAGCCGATCGCCGCGCCGACCGCGAGGGCCACCATCGGCAGGGAGAGCGGCAGCTTGCGCAGCAGCAGCGGCAACCAGGCCACAGCGATGATCGCCGCACCGAGGCCGATATAGGCAAGAGTGGTCATTGGCCGGACACCGATGCCCTATCAGCCAGCATGCGCCGTGCGCACGAATCCGTAAAAAGATGGCCCGTCGAGGCGACAGATTACGCTCACTCCCCGGGCGGTTCTGACGCTTCCACCTCCTTGAGACCGGCAGGTGTCATTTGGCCTGCCTGTATGAGTCGATCCACATGCGCAGCATTCATCTTGGACCAACGGCCTTTCGCGCTGCGCGGGGTGAAGTTCTGCACCCAGGAATTTGCGTCAAACGGGTCCGCGGTCTGGCTCAGCGCCTCGCGCGGAAGAGCGACGGTCGCCGCATCGGGATCTGCCCCTGCGCCTCCAGGACCGCCCGAATGCGCGCGATGGCCGTGCGCTTCACCTCGGCTTCGCGGGCGAGTTGCCAGTTTGGGCGCTGTGGATCGGAGCGCAGAGCCGTCTCGATTCGCAGCTGGACTTCGGCGCGCGCCGTATGTAGCGCGGATGCCGCCAAGGGATCGATCGTTTCGATGGTACCGGAGCTCATACGGGTGAATGTCCCCTTGATTCTTCTTGGTGCGTGCCGGGCACGCCTCATGACCGTGAGGCCTGCGGCCACACTTGTCAGGTGCCTCGCGACCGCATTAATTATGGGGCTGCACGCCCGACCGGCGCAATCTCGGCCGACCCGTCGAGCTATGGAATTTCCGCGCAGACGATCGCGAGCGTGTGGTCCGCTGGCCCGGCGAGGGCAAGGCCATGCCCTTGCGTCCGGGCGTCGCCGCGTCCGCGAACCTGTCCAACGGTTCCGGCGAGCACGTGATGCGCTTCAGTAGCCCTGAAGCTCGTTTCACTGCGGGGCGGCAGCCGGCCGATGTGGATTACAATGTGGGCCACTATACACAGTCGCTTCCACAGTCATGAAAACGATTCAGATGAACATCGAGGATGCTTGAAGCTGGTAGATAAGATGTGCCGAGCCAACCGAACGACCCGCTCTGCGTTCATCCGGGAAGCACTGAAGGCGCAGATTCGACGCCAGTGCGTTCGCGATGAGGAGATTCGGCACGCGAAAGGCTACGCCCGCAAGCCCGTGGCCGCCGGGAATTCGATGTCTGGCTGTCCTAGCAGGACTGGGGTGCCTCGTGAATCGGGGCGACGTCTGCTGGTACAACTTCAAGACCCCGGACGAGAAGCGGCCGGTGCTCGTACTGACGCGTGATTCCGCGGCTAGCCCTGTCAATGGCCAGCGCCCTTGCTGTCGGGACGCTGAGCGCCTTCCATAAGGGGAGTGAGATGCGTCACCGCCGCGGACTTTCGATCCTGCTCAGCGGAATCATCGCGCTGGCCGGCGCCTATAGCTTTTTCGGCATATTCCATTCCCCGCAACTGCCCTTTTCCATCCAGCTCCTGGATGCCCACACGGCGGCCCTTGGACCCGCGCAGGGGATTCCGTTCCCAAAGGAATTGCGCCCCGGTGATCTCATCGATCTGGCAGCGCAGCCGCGGCCGACCCGCCTCGCAATCGACTCGTCCCTCAATCTGGCAGGCCTTCCGCCGCGCCCAACTTATCCGTTCGTCGTCCGTCGCGGCCAGGCGCGTGTCAGTGTCGAGATCACGAGCGCCCGCGGCAACCTCGAGGGCGCTTGGGCTGCATTCTGCACCGACGGTCTGATCGGCGTAATCGGGCTGCTCGCCGTATGGCGCGGCCGGGACCGCGCGGCGGCGGGGCTTGCCCTGTGGACCTCGGCATTTCTGACGGCGATCGCAATCTCTTTTGTACCGTCTGACAGCCTCTGGCCTGTGTTGGCAATGTGGAGCTTCTACCTGCTCGCGCGGGTAGGTTTCTACGTGATGGCGGAGTCCATGGTCACCGGGTCACTTGACCCACGAGCGCGAGCATGGTGGCGCGCTGGATTCCTTACGCTGCTCTCGGTCGCGGCCATCCGTGCGCTCATCGGGCCGATCGCCTTTGTCACCACGGGCTGGGCAGAACTCCTGCGACCCGCTTACGGCTTGATTGTCAGCGCAACCTATCTGCCCCCTGTCATGCTGCTCCTCGCGAGCTATCAGCGTGCAGAGATGGCACAGCGGCTGCGGTTGCGCTGGATGCTTGCGAGCAGCGCGCTATTCGTTGCCGCTATTGTTCTAAACAACACGCCACTTCTGGGATCTCCGATCTCCGTGACTGTGTCGTTCTTCCTGTCAGCCATTGCAGGGGTTGGCTTCTTGTACACCATCCTCCGCCACCGGGTAGTCGACTTCACGGTGATCCTGAACCGCACGCTCGTATACGCGGCAACCACGAGTTTCGTGCTGGGTCTCTTTGCCCTCTTCGAGAGCTTGATCGAGCGTTCCGCGCTGGGCCACGATGCCAGCCTGATGATGGAACTGGCGGTACCGTTGGGCTTAGGCGTTTCGCTTAGCACCGTTCACCGGCGCATCGACAGCTTGGTCGATCGTCTGGTGTTTCGCCGCCAGTACCGTGCAGAAGTCGCGCTACGCCGATTCGCCAGGGAATGCGCTTTCGTGACCCAACCTGAAAGCTTGCTCGACCTTGCCATGGACCAGATTGTTCTCCATGCCGGTGTTCCATGGATCGCCATGTACGAGTACACGCCCGACGGCTACTCTCGCGTCCGCCAGCGTGGCAGGCAGGATTTGCCACGACAAGTCGCAGCCGATGATCTGGCTCTGGTGAAGCTGCGGGCACATGACCCGGAGGTCAACTTGCACGAAGCGCGGAGCGCAATTGGGAGAGAGGGCTACGCGTTCCCGCTGCGCGTGCGCGGCCACCTACTCGGAGTCCTCGTAGTCGGTCCGCGTCCAGGCGAGCACTCGGTGGCTGAAGAGCGCGAGTTGCTCGCCCACGTCGCCCACGAGGTCGGCGCAGCCTTGTTCGCGCTACGCGCCGAGGCTAGCGAAGCAAGAGCACAGGCAAGCGAGTCGCAACTGCGGGAGTTACGTGCCCGCGAGAACACACTGTTGGAGGCGTTGCGTACAGTCGGCGCAACGACAACCCCATAACTGTGGGGGTGCGGGTCCCGCTCTTCCCGGGCACTTCAGGTCGCATACGCCGTCCGGCACCCTGCCTCCGCACGCTCCTAAAAGTCTATTCGGCTGTTTGGGCCGCAAAATTCCGCCAACCGACACTGGCAGCCAAATGCCAGGCTCGAAAAATCAGCGCACAGCGGCACAACCGAGCACGACGGATTCCCGCAAGTCTCCCGCAATGCAGCAATGCATTTGGTACCCGGCCCTGCCCAACGGCTACGGCGAGGGCACACGAGCGCGTGCCAAGCGCGACCAGTGCGCTGAACACGCCCGCCGCGTCCATCCGCTAGCCGCTCTCGCCCCGTTAAATCCTGCCGCCCGGCTTACCGGCGCCGGGATCTGATCACCAAACAAGACTGGGCGAACAGCTATCCGCCCGCCCTTCCACGCACGCACAACCCTGACGTGCGAACCAGACCAGCAAGTTCACGTCTGTCATTGACGTGACTTTACCTTCTTCTTCTGACGTTCATGTCTGCATCGCCGACGAGGGTGACTCGTTTCTAACACACCGCTAAAGACTTGCGCCGAGCTTCTTTCGAAGTGCACTATGGCGTTTGATCGAACGCCACATCAAGACCGACAGACGAAGACGGAGCGAGATGAAATTCCGCATCATGTCTGATTTGCATTTGGAATTTTCTGGCTGGCACCCATCGCCAGGAGACGAGGACGTCGTCGTGCTCGCCGGAGACATCACTGAAGGCGGGACGGGCGTGGTATGGGCACGCACGCATTTCCGAGATACCCCGGTCATTTACGTGCCGGGAAATCACGAGTATTACGGTCACGACATCGATGAGCTGCGCGAGACTCTGAAAGAGAGCGGACGCGCCCATGAAGTGGAGGTCCTCGATGGCGACGAGACGGTCCTGAATGGAGTGCGCATACTCGGAGCGACGATCTGGACGGACTTTGCGGTCTGCGGCGAGAAGCCGGAGAGCGTGGCCTACGCCATGGAGCAGTGCGCCGTCGGCATGACCGACTATCACGTCATCCGGAGGTGGGGAGGGCCACTACGACCTCAGGATACGAGAGACATTCATTTAGGGCAGCGTGATTGGTTGCGGAGAGCCGTGTCGGGCCATTCCGTGGTTGCACCGAACTTTACCGGCCCGACAGTCGTCGTGACACATCACGCACCGAGCCCGCGGAGTATCGCCGCGCACTTTCGCGGATCCATCTTGAACGCCTCCTTCGCGAGCGACTTGAGCGAGCTCATGGCGCCAAACGTCAAGCTGTGGGTTCACGGGCACATGCACAACTCACTCGACTACGTGGAACGCGGCACAAGGGTGGTGTGCAATCCTAGAGGCTACGTGCCGTTCGAACCAAATCCAGATTTCAATCCATCGCTCGTCGTAGAGGTATGAGGATCAACCGCACGCGAGTGTGAAGGCGTGAGCGCCGGTGAGCCCACAAGGGCTCCTGAGGGGGCGCGATTTGCGGATATGCTCGCGCCTGAATTGCGGAGTATATTGGTTTTGATATAATGTATCCGAAGGTGCAAAATGCCCGCAAGGCTCTGCGCTGGCTGGGCGACAGCCGTCGCCGTTTGTGCGAATTTCCGGAAGCGGCCCGCCGCCGGGCGGGATTTGAACTGTGGGAGATCCAGCAAGGCAAGGAACCCTCGGACTGGAAGGCGATGCCTTCAGTCGGAGCCGGAGTGAACGAGATTCGGGTGCATACCAAAGGCGAGCATCGGGTTATGTACGTCGCCAAGTTCAACGAGGCGGTATACGTGCTGCACGCGTTCGAGAAGAAGACACAGCGGACCGCGCAGTACGACATCGAATTGGCGAAAGCGCGGTATCGCGCCTTAGTCGAGGAGCGCAAGAGAGAGCGATCATGAACGGGCGAGTGAAGATTGAGCGGAGCAGCGGGAACGTCTTCACGGATCTCGGGTTCCCGAAGGCCGAAGCAGAGAACTTGATGCTCCGGTCTGAATTAATGTCCGAGATCCGCGAGCTGGCGCAGGGCATGACCCAGGCGAAGGCCGCCAAGCGCTTCGGGATCACACAGCCGCGCCTTAACGATCTGTTGCGCGGCAAGATCGACAAGTTCAGTCTTGACGCACTTGTGAATATGATCGCTGCTGCAGGCCTGCACGTGCAGCTTCGCGTTCGAAAGGTCGCATGACGTCGCGAGTGCGCCGGCCCCCGCCCTAGGCTAAGCACACGGAGCCGACCAGCGCGGCCATACGTCAATCCGTTCGCCACATTGGCAGTTTCGCCCGAATTTTCGGCGAAACGCCCTCTACCACGTCCGGCACAGAGCCAGGCAAACTGGTGGAAAGGGAGGGACTCGAACCCTCGACCCCGGTATTATGAGCCGGCTGCTCCGCTCAAGATAGGCCGTAACCGTGTAGCGAAGCTTTCAATTACCCACAAGTTCAGCTCCCATTTGGAAGCCGATCTCGATATCGGTGAGGCGAGACATGCCGCGCCAGATGACTGTATTGCCTGGCGGAGGATCACTGGCGCGGTTGAGGTAACCACCAAGGCGGGCGAGCTGTAGCAGGCAGGCCTGTAGGGAGGGCGGCCGATCGCGAGGCGAACGTCGACGTTCGGGCGCGAGACGGTCGAGCAATTCTATTTCCAAGGCAGTGAAAGCAAGAGTGGCCTTGGCCTGTCGGGTGGAACGATTCAGCATCGTCAGCCAAAAGATGCGCCAGCTCAAAATGCAGAACGCCGCCAACAGATTGACCAGCCGTTCGGCGGTGCGTAGCTTCGACCGCTCAGCTTGGCAGCCGGATTTGAGGATCTTGTGAAAGGTCTCTATCTTCCAACGAT
>DASVWT010000003.1:0-7160 GCA_036393055.1 Steroidobacteraceae bacterium | reverse complement strand
CCGAGGACGTGCGGGCGCGCATCAGCGTCTTGTCGGAAATACCCGCGGTATGGCGCCAGGCCGTGAATCGCTGGCGCCGCATGAATCGCACGCGCCGGCGCGAGGTCGGCGGCATGCCGGCGCCCTCGCCCGATGACGAGTACCTGCTCTTTCAGACCCTCAGCGGGCCCTGGCCGCTGCAGGACCCGGACGAGGCCGCGCTCGAGGAATACCGCGCGCGCATCGAGTCGTACATGCTCAGGGCCGCGCGCGAGGCCAAGTCCCGCACGAGCTGGGCCGCGGCCGACACGGAGTACGAGGAGGCGCTCACGCAATTCATCCGCGCCGCGCTCGAGCGCCGCGAGGGGAATCTCTTCCTGGCCGACTTTTGCGCCTTCAACCGCCGCATCGTGCGCTTCGGGCTGCTGAACGGCCTCTCGCAGACGCTGCTCAAGCTGACGGCACCCGGCGTTCCCGACATCTATCAGGGCAATGAGAGCTGGCAGTTCTCCCTCGTCGATCCGGACAACCGGCGGCCGGTCGATTACGAGGCGCACCAGCGTGTCCTGCAGGCGCTGGCGGGCGAGCCGGCCGGGGATTCGTTGGCGCGGAAGCTCGCCGAGGACATCGCCGATCCGCGGTGCAAGGCTTTCCTGCACCTCAAGTCGCTGCAACTGCGACGGCGCGACCCGGATCTGTTCGAGCAGGGAGAATACCTGCCCCTCAAGGTGACCGGCCGGCGGGCCGCTCATCTTTGCGCGTTCGCGCGCCGACTGGAGGAGCGGCTCGCCGTGGTCCTCGCCCCGCGCCTGTATCTGAAGCTGATGAGCGCGGCAAGCGCGACCGATGAAGGCAGGCTCCGCCCTCCGCTCGGGGCGGAAGTCTGGCTTGACACTTCGGTGCAGCTGCCGTCCAGACTCGACTCTGCGCTTCGCGGTGTGCTGGACGGGGCGGAAATACCGCAGGCGAGCGGTGACGGCCCGCCGGCAATCAGCGCGGCGGTGGCGTTGCAGTCGTTCCCGGTGGCGTTGCTCACGGGCGCAGGGTGACGTCAACTCCCGGGCAGGTGGCGCGTTGAGTGAATGCGGCACGCCGGGCCGCGCAGGAGCCTGCAGCGGGCGCTGCAATCACGGGAGCCGAACTCATGTCATGCTCAAGATCCTGTTTGCGAGGTGCCTGGCTGCTCGTGGCCGCTGCGCTGCTCGTGTCCTGCTCGGGCATCCCGCTGAAGCAGCGGGATGCGGCCGAGCGCAACCGCTTCGAAGCCTACGCCGGCAAGCCCGTCGACCATTTCACCTGGCTCACCCACTATGACGGCTGGGCGCCGATCTCACCCGATCAGCTCGTGGTCTGGACGGATATCAACCGGGCTTATCTCATCACGGTGGCGCACCCGTGCACCAACCTGATGTTCGCGCGGGGCATCGGCCTCACCTCCACCGCTGACACGGTATACGCGCATTTCGACTTCGTCAGGGCCGAAGGCTGGCGCTGCATGATCCAGACCATCCAGCCGGTCGACTACCTGCGCATGCAGCACGACCTGCGCGAGCAGCATGAGGCGCAGAAGAAGAGCCGTGCCGCTGCCAAGCCCGGCGGCTGAGCAGCCGGCCGGCGCTGCCTACCGATACCCCCGCGCCTGCAGCGCGAAGAGGCGAGCATAGACGCCGTCGACGCGCATCAGCTCATCGTGGCTGCCGCGCTCGCTGATCCGGCCGCCGTCGAGGACCACGATCTGGTCGGCCATGCGCACGGTCGAGAAGCGGTGGGAGATGAGGATCGTGATGCGCTCGCGCGCAAGCTGGCGGAAGTGCTCGAAGACCTCGGCTTCCGCCTGCGCATCCATTGCCGCCGTGGGCTCGTCCAACACCAGCACGTCCGCGCGCGTGCGCATGAATGCGCGGGACAGCGCCACCTTTTGCCATTGGCCCCCGGAAAGCTCCCGGCCGTCCTGGAACCACTTGCCGAGCTGCGTGTGATAGCCGCTCGGCAGCGTCTCGATGAAAGCGCTGGCCCTGCCTTTGGCCGCGGCCTCGCGCCATCGCGCCTCATCCTCGAAGTAGCGCTCGTCCCCCGCCCCTACGTTCTCGCCGACCCGCATCTGATAACGGGTGAAGTCCTGGAAAATGACCCCGATCCGCTCGCGCAGAGCGCCCTCATCGAAGCGCGCGAGATCCTCGCCGTCGAGCAGGATGCGGCCGCTGGTCGGTGAATAAAGCCGCGTCAGCAGCTTGATAAGCGTCGTCTTGCCGGAGCCGTTCTCGCCCACCAGCGCGAGGCTGGTGCCGGGCTTCAGGTGCAGTGTGACGTTCTCCAGCGCGGGGCTCTGCGCCCCCGGGTACGTGAAGCTGACATCCTCGAAGCGCACGCCGTCCTGCGGCTGCGGCCCGCGCACGACCCTGCCGGTGGGCGGCGGAACCTCCGTCTCCAGGTACTCGTACAACGTCGAGAGATAGAGGTTGTCCTCATACATTCCGCTGACAGCCGACAGAATCGCCGTTACCGCTGATTGGCCCTGACGGAAGAAGGCCATGTACATGGTCATCTGGCCCAGGGTGATCGCTCGCCTGACGGTGGTGACTGCAATCCAGGCGTATGCCGCGTAGAGAGTCAGGGTCGCAATGAGGCCGAGGGCGAAGCCCCAGGCGTCGCGGCGCACGGTGAGCGCGCGGTCCTCGTCGTACAGGGTGTGGAAAATATCGCGGTATCTCTGCAGCAGTCGCGGCCCGAGCCCGTAGAGCTTCACCTCCTTGGCGTGATCCTCGCGGGCCAGAACCGTCTCGAGATAAGTCTGCATGCGCGTCTCGGGCGAGCGCCAGCGGAAGAGGCGGAACGCATCCCCGGAGAATTTCGCCTCCGCGACGAAGGCAGGCAGGCCGGCGAGCAGGAGTACCGCCACTGCCCAGGGCGAGAAGCGCGAGAGCCCTACCGCGTAGGTGATGAGCGTGATGCCGTTCTGGGCGAGGCCGAAGGTGCGCGTGACGAGGCTGAGCGGGCGGCTGGAAGCTTCCCGCCGGGCGCGTGTCAGCTTGTCGTAGAACTCGGAGTCCTCGAAGTGGCGCAGCTCGAGGGTGAGGGCTTTCTCGAGGATCAGCTCGTTGATCCGTTGGCCGAGCTGCACTCGCAACAGAGACTGCGACAGCGAGATGCCGCGCTGCGCGCCGGCCATGGCGGCTCCTAGGACACCTTCCAGAATGACCAGCTCGATGACGCGGCGGGTGTCGGCGCCGCCGGAGCGGATGGCGGAGACGACCGCATCGACGATCAGGGCGCCGACGTAGGCGACCGAGGCGGGCAGCACGCCGGCGATGACCGTGAGGCAGGCGAGAGAGAGGGTCAGCGGGCGGTTGGTGCTCCAGACGAGCTCGATCGCGCGGCGGCTGTAGCGGAAGACGCCGAAGAAGCCGCGGAGAGTGAGCTTTTCGTGCGCGGGAGGGGTGTGGCGGAGGCGTCCAGGGGCGGCTACAGACATTCACGCTCAGTCTGGGGACGTTTTGGGCGGAATCCAATAGCTGTTGTCCGCGCTCGGGCTTCGCCGCGCTCTCTTACGGCGCTGCCGCATTCGGGGCTATTCCAGGACGTTACGTTTCTCGGCGACGGCGCGCTCGGCCATGAGGAAGGCGGCTGCGTTCCAGGATTGGCCGGGCATGCCGCGGGCGGTGCCTTGGGTGCCGTGCAGCCATTCGTGGAAGGCCCAATTGCCCAGGGAGCAGGCGCGGGCCAGCTTCAAAAGCTCGAGCCGCGCCTCGGGAAGACGGCCGGAGGCGGCGAGCGCCACTGTCCAAAAGCCGCCGAGCATGGGCCAGATGCCGCCGTTGTGGTACTGCCAGGGTTCGTTCTGGCGGTGTCGGGACATGTAAGGGCGCCAGAGGGCGCTGCGCCGGCGGATGGGGCGGATGACCGCGCGCACGGGATATAGGCGGCTGACCTTTGCCTGCTGCAGCGCATCGAGGGTGCGGCGGCTGGCGCGGGAGTCGGCGAGGCCGCAAAGCACGGCGAGGATGTTGCCGAAGACATCGCCTTCCTCGCCGAAGAAGGAGAAATTGACGAAGCTGAGGTACAAGTCGCGGTTGCGAGCGCGGCGCAGCACGTACTCATTGAGCAGGCGCGCGCGCCTATAGCGCGGCAGTCCCGCGGAGAAGGGGTGGAAGAGGCCGTTGAAATTCTCGCGGGTCTCCTCGATGTGATCGAGGCCGTAGCGCTGCTTGACGGCATACCACAGCGCATTGCTGTAGAGCACGAATCCGGAGCGCGGCATGATGTCGGCCCAGTCGCTGGCCTCGTTCTGCTGCAGCAGGAAGAAGCGCTGATGCTCCTGTGCCAGCAGCCATTGCAGCGCCAGCTCGATGCGCCGCGGGCGCTTGCGGGGCGGACGCTGCGAGCGGCGCTCCAGGAAATCGAGTGCGAGCAGCCACCAGAGGGTCGAGTCGATACAGCCGAGGTACCAGAAATCGCCCTCACGTGTGCTCTGAGGCCCGCTTTCGCGGGACGCCGGCTCTCCGGGAAGCTCTTCGATAAATTTGGGGATCTGGCCGTTGGGTGCCTGGTGCTGACCCAGGGTGTCGAGTCCGGCGGCGGCCGCACGCTCGAGCAGCGGGTCTCCGGAGAGGGCCATCCCGACGGCACAGATGGCGGCATCCCTGCCGAATATGGCCGTGTAGCCGCGGGAACGTGCCCGATCGCCGGGGGATGCGGCCAGGATGCCGGCCGGCGTGAGATTACGGCGCAGCAGGTCGATGGACCTGGCATGGCAGGCCTCGATCAGAGCCTCGCCGCCGGCGGCACCCTTCAGCTTGAGCATGGCTTGCACAATAATACCGGCCCGGGCGATATCCTGATATTCCTGATATTATTGAAAGTCTTTGCACACGGGGACCGGGCTCCGCGAGCCCCTCCCCAGCACACCCACCGCGAGCTCCGATGCCTCAGGAAACCCCGATCCGCAATATCGCCATCATCGCGCACGTCGACCACGGCAAGACGACCCTCGTCGATTGTCTGCTGCGTCAATCCGGCACCTTCGCAGCCCACGAGAAGGTGACGGAGCGCGTCATGGATTCCAACGACATCGAGCGCGAGCGCGGCATCACCATCCTCGCCAAGAACTGCGCCATCGAGTACGGCGGCACGCGCATCAACATCGTCGATACTCCGGGGCACGCGGACTTCGGCGGGGAGGTCGAGCGCGTGCTCTCCATGGTGGACGGCGTGCTGCTCCTCGTGGATGCGGTCGAGGGCCCGATGCCGCAGACTCGCTTCGTCACCCGCAAGGCGCTGGCGCTCGGCCTCAAGGCCATCGTGGTGGTCAACAAGATAGACCGTCCCGGGGCGCGCCCCGGGTGGGTGGTCGATCAGACCTTCGAGCTCTTCGACAAGCTGGGCGCCAGCGACGAGCAGCTCGACTTCCCCGTGATCTATGCCTCGGCTCTGCAAGGCTGGGCCGGGACCGATCACCTGGAGCGCCGCCCCGATATGTCGGCGCTCTTCGAGGCGATCCTCAAACACGTTCCGCCGCCTGCCGCCGATTCGGCTCTGCCGCTGCAGCTGCAGATCTCTACGTTGGACTACAACAGCTACGTGGGGCGTATCGGCATCGGGCGCATCCGCCGTGGCTCGATCCGGCCGGGTCAGAGCGTCGTATTGCGTCACGGCGAGGAAGACCGCGGCCCCGGGAAGATCGGCCAGGTGCTCACCTTCACCGGCCTCGAGCGCCGCCCCGTCGAGGAGGCGAGGGCCGGCGACATCGTCGCCATCACCGGCATCGAGGCGGTGAACATCGGCCTGACGGTCTGCGATCCGCAGTCCCCGGAGGGGCTGCCGCCCATCCATGTCGATGAGCCGACGCTGCAGATGAATTTCCAGGTCAACACCTCGCCCTTCGCCGGCCGGGAAGGCAAGTTCGTCACCAGCCGGCAGATTCGCGAGCGACTCCATCGCGAGCTGCAGAGCAACGTGGCGCTGCGCGTGGACGACACGGAAGAGCCGGATGTTTTCCGCGTGTCCGGCCGTGGCGAGCTGCACCTCACCATACTCATCGAGAACATGCGCCGCGAGGGCTACGAGCTCGCAGTCTCCCGCCCGCAGGTATTGACGCGCATGGTCGACGGCGAGGTGCACGAGCCGTACGAGGCGCTCACCGTCGATGTGGAAGACACGCACCAGGGTGCGGTGATGGAGGCGCTCGGTACTCGCCGGGCGGAGCTGACCGACATGGCAGTCGACGGCAATGGACGCGCGCGGCTCGACTACCGTGTCCCGGCGCGCGGCCTGATCGGCTTCCAGGGCGAGTTCTTGACGCTCACCCGTGGCACCGGACTGATGAGCCATATCTTCGACGGATTCGCGCCGGTGAAGGGCGACATCCCGGACCGCCACAACGGCGTGCTGGTGAGCAACGAGCAGGGGGAAGCCGTCGCCTACGCGCTGTTCAATCTCCAGGAGCGGGGCCGCCTGTTCGTGAGTCCCGGGGAGAAGCTCTACGAGGGCATGATCATCGGCATCCACAGCCGCGACAACGATCTGGTGGTGAACCCCATCAAGACCAAGAAGCTCACCAACATCCGGGCCGCCGGCAAGGACGATGCGATCCTGCTGACGCCGCCGATTCCGCTGACGCTGGAGTATGCGGTCGAGTTCATTGCCGACGACGAGCTGGTGGAAGTCACCCCGGTCTGTATCCGCATCCGCAAGCGCTTCCTGAAGGAGCAGGACCGCAAGCGCGCCGAGCGCCAGGATGCGGTGCTCACCGCCTGAATAGGCCCGGCTAAGCGGGCCGCGCGCCGGTGATGCCGATGAACTGCAGGAACTCCGCCCGGGTACGCGCATCCTCGCGGAAAGTACCGGTCATCCGGCTGGTGATCAGCGACACCCCGCGCTTGTGAACGCCGCGGGTGGTCATGCACTGATGGATCGCATCGATCACCACGCCGACTCCCCTGGGCCTGAGCACCTCATCGATGCAGCCGGCGATCTGCGCGGTCAGTTTCTCCTGCACCTGGAAGCGCCGCGCGTATCCGTCCACCACGCGCGCGAGCTTGCTGATGCCGACGACCTTGTCGGTCGGCAGATAGCCGACGTGCACGCGCCCGATGATCGGCGCCATGTGGTGCTCGCAATGGGACTCGAAGGCGATATCGCGCAGCACGATCATCTCGTCGTAGCCGCCGACCTCCTGGAAGGTG
>DASVWT010000002.1:0-5470 GCA_036393055.1 Steroidobacteraceae bacterium | reverse complement strand
GTTGATGAGGATGGCGTACCGGCGTGAGTGAAATCGATGATTACCGGGGCCGCCGCGGGGCGATGCTGGGGGCGGGTTTGGCTTGCGCTCTGCTTGTCGCAGCAGTTCCTGCAGCGGGCGCGCTCCAGGCCCGAGGCTCGGCGGCGCAGGTTGCGGCGCCAAGCTGGCACGATAGTCTCAGCTGGCATGGCCAGGAAGCGCGGGTCCGCATACGGCTCGACGGCGCATACGTGCTTCGCTCGCCTGTCGGCGAGCGGGTGATAACCGCCCAGCGTTGGCGCGTGCAGACTGCCAGTCCGCTCTTCGACGCGCTTTTCGCGATGGCGCAGGAGGACCTCGAGAAGGATTCGGTTCGCGCCATAATCGACGCTGCGTTCGATCACGGCCGACCGATCCCTTGCCGGTGTTTCATCGCAGGCAAGCAGTGGCCGTTCGTATGGACGCGCGATATCTCTTATTCCATAGACCTCGGCCTGTGGCGCATCGACCCGGCGCGCGCGCGCGCCTCGCTGCTCTTCAAGATTTCTGCGCCGCGTGCGGGCCCCGCGCCACCGGGTCTGTACATCATGCAGGACACGGGGTCGGGAGGCAGTTGGCCGATCAGCACCGATCGCGTGGTCTGGTTCCTCGGTGCGCGCCATCTGCTCGATGAGCCTGCGTTCGCGGCTACGGTATACCGCGCGCTGACCGCTACCCTCGCCCAGGATCGGCGCTATGTGTTCGATCCGCGGGTCGGGCTGTACCGCGGAGAGACCTCGTTTCTCGACTGGCGCCAGCAGTCTTATCCTGCCTGGACCGCGCACGACGTCGTCTTCATCGCGCAATCGTTCGCCCTCTCGACCAACGTCCTGCATTACGAGGCTCTGCAGCTGGCGGCACAGATGGCGCGCCAGAGTGGCCGATCCGCCGCCGCGGCGCGCTACGCACGGCAGGCTGACTCCCTGAAACAGGCGATCAATGACCGCTTCTGGCGCCCCGACCGCGGGCTCTACATGAGCTACATCGGCGGACCGGTGTATCCCGAGCCCTTCGATGCATATGATCTCCTAGGGCTGGATCTGGCGATCACGAGCGGCGTCGCCGAGCCGCTGCGGGCGATGGAGTCGCTGGAGCACTACCCCGCCTGGCCGGCGGGAAGCCCCGTGATCTGGCCGGAGAAGCCGGACCAGCCGATCTACCACAACCGGGCGATCTGGCCGTTCGTGAGCGAGTACACTCTGCGCGCGGCGCGGCGGATAGGCGATCCTTTCCTGATCGCGCTCGAGGTGCGTTCTCAGATGCGGGGAGCGGCGCTCAACGCATCCAACATGGAGAATTACTCGCTGCTCGCGCAATCAACGCATGTGTCCGGCAATCTCGGGGGGCCCGTGGTCGATTCACCGCGGCAGCTCTGGTCCGTCGCCGGCTACGTGGACATGGTAGTGCGCGGCGTGTTCGGGCTCGAGGACGACGGCAGCATCGCGCCGCAGCTTCCGGTATCACTGGTTCCAATGCTGTTCGGCTCCGCCCATCGGATCAGTCTGCACCTGGATGCCCGGTCCATCGTGCTCGAGCGCCCGGCGAAACTCGATGGCGCGCTGTTGGTTGCCGGCCGCACTCGAACTCAGGGCGGCACGACCGAGGTGCAGCTCGTTGCCGCCCCCGCCCGGGCGGCTCCGCCGCCCCTGAGCGCGCCCATGTATGCCGGCGCACCACCACCCGCCCCCCTGTCGCCCGCCGAATCCGGCGTCGGCCCCGTACGCCGCGTGCGCGGCCCTTGGCCGAGGAGCTGGACTGCACCGCGCGGAGGGGAGTATCTCGCCTGGCTCGATTATTCCAATCGCCACGGCCCCATCAACACCGGCATCACCGCTGCAGTCGGGCGGCTCGAGGTTCGCTGCGCCGGCAGCCCGCGCCAGGTGCTGCCCGTCGTGATGCCCCAGAGCGAGGGCTGGCAAGCCTCGACGACGATCCGGTTCGAGGCGGCGGCCGGTGCACCTTGCACCTTCTCGATCCTGCAGGGCTTCAACATGAGTGACCTTGCGCGGTTCGCCCACTATACGGGCCCGCCGCCGCCACCGCCGATCAAGACTCAGGGCCGGGAGAGCCGCAGAGCGGTCGTCAAGTGGACCGCGCACGCGCCGCCGGCCGCCAATGGCGGGGCCACCGGTCCGCTCAACAGCGCGCGGATCGGCGCACTGCTCATTGCACCGCTGCGTGCGCCGAGCAAATCTTCATGAATCCGAAACCCGAGCTGTCGTTCCGGCAAGTCTGGAACATGTGCGTCGGCTTCCTCGGCATTCAGTTCGCTTTCTCGCTGCAGAACGCCGATGTCAGCCGGATCTTTCAGACGCTCGGCGCGAACCTGCGGGAAATCCCGATTCTCTGGGTGGCGGCGCCACTGTCCGGGCTGATCGTGCAGCCGATCATCGGCTACGCCTCGGATCACACGTGGAGCCGTCTCGGGCGGCGGCGACCCTACTTCCTGGGGGGCGCCCTGCTCACTGCCTCGGCGCTCATCTGGATGCCCAACGCGTCGGCGCTGTGGGTAGCTGCCGCGATGTTGTGGCTGATGGATGCCTCGATCAACGTCTCGATGGAGCCGTTCCGGGCTTTCGTCGGCGACCAATTGCCCGAGTCTCAGCGGCCGCTCGGGTTCGCGCTACAAAGCTTCTTCATCGGCGTCGGCGCCGTGCTCGCCTCGATACTCCCGTGGGTGCTGGCAAAAATGGGCGTTCCGAACGTTGCTCCCGCCGGTCAGATTCCAGCGACGGTCCGTATTGCGTTCCATGTCGGCGCCGCGGTGCTCTTCTGCGCGGTGCTCTGGACGGTGGCGACCACTCGTGAGTATGCGCCGGAGCGCCTGCTGGGCTTCGCTCGCAGGAAGCTGAGCCTCCCGTCATCGGACG
Source organism: Steroidobacteraceae bacterium (assembly GCA_036393055.1). Lineage (GTDB taxonomy): Bacteria > Pseudomonadota > Gammaproteobacteria > Steroidobacterales > Steroidobacteraceae > 13-2-20CM-66-19. The sequence continues at coordinate 2,582 of DASVWT010000002.1, read as the reverse complement.
TCGCCGGAGCGTGGCGACTCGGTCTCGCCATGTTGGTGACCGGAGGATTGGGGGTCGCGGCCATCCGGTGGCTTTCGCTCGCGGGCGAGCTCTACGTCCTGGCAGGCGGGCTGGCAGCCTTCGGAGCGCTCTTCGCGTGGCTCAGCGTGACCACGAGCCGCGGCATGGTGCGCCAGGTGATGGGCGACCTTTACGGTATGCCGGGGCCGATGCGCCGACTGGCCTGGGTGCAGTTCTTCTCCTGGTTCGCGCTCTTCGCGATGTGGATCTACACCACGCCGACGGTGGCCTCGGTGCAGTTCGGCAGCGCCGATCCCCGGTCGCTCGCCTACAACACGGGCGCCAACTGGGTCGGAGTGCTGTTCGCCGCCGGCAACTGCTTTGTGATCGCCGGCGCCGTGGTCATTCCGGTCATGGTCCGAATGCTCGGCCTGCGCTGGAGCCACCTCGTGAATCTGGCGGCCGGCGGCCTGGGGCTCGCCTCCTTCGCCTGGATCCACAGCCCCGACTGGCTCCTGCTCTCCATGGCCGGTGTTGGCTTCGCGATGGCCTCGATCCAGTCGCTGCCCTACACCCTGCTCTCGGACAACCTGCCGGCCGAGAAGATGGGTGTCTACATGGGTATCTTCAACTTCTTCATCGTGATTCCACAGATGCTCGCGGCCAGCGTGCTCGGAGGGTTGGTGCATGCGCTCTTCGGCGATCGACCGGCGTTCGGCCTCGTGCTGGGGGGCGTCAGTATGCTGATCGGCGGGCTGTGCACGCTGCGGGTTGCGGCGCCGGACGTGGCTGCGGCGGTCACCGGGTCCGGCCTGGGCGCTGAGCAGGCCTGAGCACAATCGGGACGGGACGCCGTGCCGCTGGCCCTCCAGGGCTGCAGGGCCCCCGGCCTGCTCACTTCCGGTATGCTGCCGGGATGCTCCTCGAGCGCATCTGGTCGGCCAACCCGTACCGCAATTTTCACTATCTCATCGCCTGCCCCGAAACAGGTGAGGCTCTGGCGATCGATCCACTGGAGTGGCGGTTGTGCCTCGATGCGGCCCGCGCGAAAGGCTGGCGGATCACTCAGATCCTCAACACTCATGAGCACCGGGACCACACGGGCGGCAACTCGGGTCTCGTGGGTGCCACGGGAGCCACAGTGCTGGCACACGCTGCGGCCGCAAACCGCATCGGAGGCGTCGACCGCGGCCTCGGCAAGAGCGATGTCGTGCGCGTCGGGCGGACCGTGGAGCTCGAGTGCCTCGACACTCCCGGGCACACGATGGCTCACATTTGCCTGCTCGCTCGGGGCAATGGTCAACCGGCGCTCTTCTGCGGGGATACGCTCTTCAACGCGGGCGCGGGCAACTGCCACAACGGCGGCCACCCGGAGCAGCTGTACCTCACCTTCGTGACCCAGCTCGCGCGGCTGCCGGAGGATACGCGCGTGTTCCCCGGACACGAGTACCTGGCGCGTAACCTGGAGTTCACCCTCGACCGGGAGCCGGACAACGATGCGGCGAGAAGCCTCCTCGATGCGGCCCGCGAGCTGGCCCCGGCGTCGATGAGGGTGACCACATTGGGTGAGGAGAAGCGGATCAACACCTTCTTCCGCCTGCAAAGCCCGACGGTGATCTCGCGATTACGCGAGGCGTTCCCCGACATCGGCGAGCAGCCCGATGCGCGCACCGTGTTCCTGAAGCTGCGGGAGTTGAGGAACACGTGGTGACCGGGGCATCCAAACGCGTCCTCTATGTCGACGACGAGCCGACGCTCGTTTTCCTCATCACGCGCGCGCTGCAGAAGCTCGGCATTGCCTCGGAAGGCTTTGCCAGCGCGGAAGAAGCCCTTGTGGCATTCGGGCGCGAGCCGCAGGCGTTCAACCTCGTCCTGACGGATTTCACCATGCCGGGAAGCATGAGCGGCCTGGAGCTCGCGCAGGCGGTGCTCACCATCCGGCCGGATGCCGCGGTCGTCATCGCAAGCGGCGCCATCGATCCGGCCGAGGCGCGGCGGGCCGCGGCCGCCGGAGTGCGCACCGTGATCCAGAAGCCCGCCAAAGTGGCCGAAATGGCGGAGCTGGTCAGCGGGCTGCTGCGGGAATTGGCTTGATCCATTCGGCCTTCTACCGTCGCAGCTTTCTCATCACGACAGCCGCCATCCTGGCGTACCTGCTGCTGGCCGTCCTGGCGCCGCTCAAGGGCGCGCTCGGCTGGGCGGTGGTGCTGGCCTTCCTCCTGCACCCGCTGCACGAGCGGCTATCGCAGCGTCTCAAGGGCCGCAGCATGCTCTCGGCCGGCATCATCACCGGCCTCACCCCCTTCCTCGTGCTCGCGCCGCTCTCGGTTCTCGGGGTGGTGTTTGCCGGGCAGGTGGCGAGCCTGATCGGCTATCTGCGCGGACAGAGCTTTCTCGGGTATCCGCAGCTGCTCTCGAGGCTGGAGAGCTATCCGCTGCTGGGCAGCCTGCTGCGCTGGTCGAGCGCCAACTTCCCGGTGAGCGCGGCGCAGGTTCAAGGATGGGTGACGGACTCGATGCAGACCGTGCTGAAGTCCGCCGCCACCGCGGGGGGCAGTCTCGCGCTCGGCCTCTTCGGCACC
>DASVWT010000001.1:0-3574 GCA_036393055.1 Steroidobacteraceae bacterium | reverse complement strand
CGGATGACGCCGTGGCTGTCCTTGAGCAGCGCCACGGCCAGCCTCAAAGGCAGCTTGGTTGCATGCGGGCTTGCGACCTGCTCCCCGAGCTGCAGCTGATCGATGATCAACGTGTGATCGGCGTTGAGCCTGCCCTGGTCCACCTTGTAGTGAAGGTCCGCATCGAGCGTGCCGCTTGCGATCTTGTAGCCGGCGAAGCGCACGGAATAGGGAGTCATCTGCGTGAGCTCGAGTCCCTTGAACTTCATCGTGATGTCCGTATAGGTCGTGGCGGAGAGAAGGTTCACCACACCCTTGATGTCGACTGGAGCATAGCGATCCACCCTGCCCCTGAGATCGACCGTCGCGCGCGATTGCGGGTCCGATGAGAGGCCCTTGATGGTGCCGCGCAGATCCTGGATGCCTGCCGCAAAGTTGGGCTGCATGGAGAAATCGGCGTAATCGGCGGTGCCGTTGGCGATGCGCACCTGGCCGATGCTCATCGGCATGGAGCGCGAAGATCGGGCGGGCGCATTGCCGGCGGCGGCGGCCGTGCCCGCCTGCGGGGTCTGCCCGTGATCGGCCCTGGCGGCGGCCTTCGGGTGGAAGCCGCGCGGATGCAGGGCCTCGGAGACATTGAACGTATGGTCCGCCCCGATGATGACCCGGGCATACGGGGCCACTATGGCAACGCGCTTGACCTGCAGGCTCGCCGGACTGGAGTCATACCGGAAGCCCACGATGTGCAGGTCCCGCCATTTGACGAAGTCCTGCTTGAGGTCATCGTCCACGGTGCGCAGGTCCGCGACATCGATACGGCCCGCGAAGCTCATCTGTCCGTCGGCGCGCCTCTGCACATCGAGCGTGCCGCTCAGGAGCCCGCTCGCTAGCGTGAGTGCGGTGTATTTGTTGAGGTAGGGTTGCAGCGCGCGCAGGTCGACACGGCTCAGATGCACCTTTGCGGTGAGCGCCTCGGGCTGCAGAGTGCCCTCACCGGTCACGCTCAATCGGCCCTTGCCGTTGACGGCCGACTGCGCGGAGACCGTGATCCGGGAGTTGGGCGCGCTGTCGTATCCGGTGATCCGGGCCGACAGGGGGCCGAGAATCAGGTTGGCCGCGGGTTTGACTCCGCGATCCTGCAGGGAGAGGCGCGTGTCCTCGACCCGGATATCCGGGGCCGAGATGCGCCAGGCAGGAGCGCGGGCGCGCCGGGCGCGAGCTGCCGGTGGCGGGGCCGCCGGCGCCGGGGCGGAGGGGCCGAGGAGCTGCAGGAGATTGAGCTGACCGTGCTCATCCAGCCAGCCCCGGATATCGGCGCCGGCAAGGGTGATCCCGCCCACGCGGATGGAATGCTGCGTGAGGTCGATGTGAGCATTGCCAAGGGTGAAGCGACTGAGGCGGACGTAGTCCGATGCGGCGGCATGCCGCGGCCTCACGCCCAGTCCGCTCACCCGCGCCTGCGGCACGTCGATGGTCATCCTGACACCCTGGGCAGCGGAACCGCCCGGCGGGCTCTCGATCGCAAAGCTGCCTTGCAGGGCGACCGTGCCGCTGGAGACTTCGGCGGGCAGGACGGGTCCGAGATAGGCCGCCACCATTGGGGCGCTCAGTCCATCGAGCTTCAGCGTGCCTTGCAGGGAAACGGGCTGGGCGCGGACGGTTCCCGTCCAGTCCAGCCGTCCGCCCTGGCCAACCGTGGCGGTGAGGTGGTAGCTCCCCGCCGTATTGCCGGTTGTGCTGAAATCGCGCAGCTCGAAGTCGATGGGATTGAGGTCGAGTCGAAACGGCGCCGAGCGCGAGTCGTCCTCATAAGTCGCGCTGCCGTTGGTCACTGCGAGCCGCTCGAGGAACAACTTGAAGGGCTCGGAGCTTTGCGTCTGCGGCTGGCGTTGCGGCTTTGCGAAAGGCTTCTCCAGGTCGGAGAGATTGAGCGTGCCGTCACGCCGCACCACCGCATTCACGTGGGGCTGGTCGAGGGCGATCTCGCTCAAGCTTGGGGCGAGCTTCGGCACGCTGGAGGCGGCGACCGCAACGGTGAGCCGCCCGAAGGAGATCATCGGGCGCCCATCGGCATCCGGAAACGAGAAGTCCGAGATCTGGAGCGTCCAGGTGAAGGGATTGAAGCGGACATCTCCGATCGAGAGAGTCCTATGGAAGTCCCGTGCGGTGAGCTTCACGAGCTCCGACCGTATCCAGCGCGGGACCAGGAGGAATCCCACCGCGGCATACAGGCCGACGAGCCCCGCGAGGACTCCGAGGACGATCAGCCAGCGTCTACCCCGCACTCCGGGCATCGCAGCACCTATCGTGTCAAGTTACGTACGGCGAGATGACCATGCAGACGACGGTGATCGAGAGCAACACCGCGGCGATCCGTTGTGCCATCAAGGGGGACTTGCGCAGTCCGCCCTGCACACCCGCGGCAACGATCGCGCAGAACGCCCCGATCGCCAGAGTATTCACCATCGGCCCGTGGGCACCGCGGAGCGCGATGCCCCAGAGGGCGCCCCCGGCCGCGATCGTCAGGACGGCAGCCCACATCTGGGCTCGGAACAGCTCAGGTGTGATCCTGTGCGCGGGCGAGGTATGGGTCAGCGCCAGGGTCGAGCCGGCCCAGAACACCCCCGAGAGGGCGTGCAGCGAGATCAGAGCCATGAATACTGTGTGCACGGATCGAGCCTTCACGGCCTGCGGCCGGACTCCTGTGGGGCGCAAACGATCGTACGATTATACGCCGGATCAGTACCCCACAGCCCGCGCCGTCTCCGTGCGCGGGTCGCTCGCCCCGAGCAGCCCTCCGGTAGCCTGATCCACTTCGATGCACTCGGCATCCCCGTGGTCGCCGTAGGTGATGTGGTAGCCGTGCGCCGCGAGCAGCCGCAGCGTGTCGGGCGAGAAGCGGTCCGGCTCCATGAGGATCTTCTGCGGCAGCCACTGTTGATGGAACCGGGGCGCCGCGACGGCCTGCTCGATGTTGAGGCCGTAGTCCTCCACGCCGATGAGCACGTTGGCCACGGTCGTGATGATCGTCGGGCCGCCGGGGCTTCCGAGCACCAGCCAGAGCTTGCCGTTTTTCAGCACGATGGTCGGCGTCATCGAGGACAGCGGCCGCTTGCCGGGACCGACGGCATTCGCCGACCCCTGGACCACGCCGAACATGTTGGGTACGCCTACCTTGGAGGAGAAGTCGTCCATCTCGTCATTGAGGAGGAAGCCGAGATCGCCCGCCGTAACCCCGGACCCATACCAGGCATTGAGCGTCGTGGTCACGGAGACCGCATTCCCCCCTGCATCCACCACGGAGTAATGAGTCGTCTCTCGGGACTCCGGCGCGGGCTTCAGGACGGGATGCGCGGCGGCATAGCGCGTGAGCTGCGGGAAGATGGTGGGACGCTTCAGGGACAGCGACGGGCTCGCCTTCTCCGGCAGGATGGAGCTGCGCCACGCAGCGGCATAGCGCTTATCGAGAAGCAGCATCATCGGGGAATCGGTGTATGCCGGATCGCCCAGGAACACCGCGCGATCGAAGAAGGCGCGGCGGTAGGCCTCGGTGATCAGGTGGATGGAGGCGGCGGAATCGAGTCCTGTGCTCTTG